>NZ_JAGYWV010000047.1:0-207 GCF_019279065.1 Psychrobacter sp. BF1 | reverse complement strand
CGATAACGCCTTGGACTTTATCCGTGTTAAAGACCACGCCTTTACCGTTGAGATCGTTACCAATATTAAAGGTAGTGGTGCCACCGACGTTGACTTGGCTATCGGCATAAGTGACTGAGTCGCTGTTGGCATAGCCTTTGCCTTTGCTGGCACTGGCGGTGATACCGACACCGCTACCTGTTGATGCATAGCCCCCAATAGCCGCAC
>NZ_JAGYWV010000046.1:0-207 GCF_019279065.1 Psychrobacter sp. BF1 | reverse complement strand
AGATTAAAGCGTCTATAATACGCACCTCAGCAAGACAAGCGGTAGCAATTAGGGAGTGATGAGTCACTTAATAATTAGCGCGTCAATCTACTGAAACGAATTAGAATAAAGGGTTGACAGACTATATAAACATGATATGATAGTCAGCTCGCTAAACAAGATAAGCAAATGTCTTTGATTGGTTAGTGTAATAATCCTCTACTGGAC
>NZ_JAGYWV010000045.1:0-212 GCF_019279065.1 Psychrobacter sp. BF1 | reverse complement strand
TGCGTCCCAGTCGGAACAGAAGAGCAGCTTTGTGGAAGTGGTTTACCACTTGAAATAAAGTTAGCTAAATAACTTCTTGACACTGAGATTAAAGCGTCTATAATACGCACCTCAGCAAGACAAGCGGTAGCAATTAGGGAGTGATGAGTCACTTAATAATTAGCGCGTCAATCTACTGAAACGAATTAGAATAAAGGGTTGACAGACTATAT
>NZ_JAGYWV010000044.1:0-274 GCF_019279065.1 Psychrobacter sp. BF1 | reverse complement strand
GAAAAGAAAAGATAGTCAACTTTATTTTTTAACATTCTGAATCAACAAAAATCCACACAAGTTGTTCTTTAGTTATGCTTTTAAATAGTATCGCTCTGCTGTCGTCCAGTAGAGGATTATTACACTAGCCAATCATTATTACACTAGCCAATCAAAGACATTTGCTTATCTTGTTTAGCGAGCTGACTATCATATCATGTTTATATAGTCTGTCAACCCTTTATTCTAATTCGTTTCAGTAGATTGACGTGCTGATTATTAAGTGACTGATCAC
>NZ_JAGYWV010000043.1:0-653 GCF_019279065.1 Psychrobacter sp. BF1 | reverse complement strand
TAAAGCGTCATATTTTTGAACCAATTCAACATATTTAATAGGAAATTTATAAAGCAATAAATTTTCAATCTCTGATATTTGATTCAGAGAATTAGATCCATTTTCATCGAATATATTCATTACTTGCCCTCTTTTAAAGAATTCTGACCTGTGTGTACCATGGTTTTATTAGAATGCATGTCCATCGGAACTAATTGCATAGTATCAGGCAAAGCTTGAGAATTATGACTTAAAGTAAAACTTCTAAATTAAGGTGACCCTATCTCTAAATGTAAGGTTTATTCAGCAGAAAACTTACTTTTTACAAAATTTTAAATTTAAACATCGCTACTCATGTAGCATATTCATAAACTCTTTAAAAGAGTCTGCTACATGATTAATAGTCGCATAACTAGTACCATCGTCTTCTTCCTGATAATCATCATGGTAAACAAGAACAACCTTGGGATTATTACCTTTTGGATTATCCCTATAATCAAAACAAATATTATCGCCGTTTGCACATATACCAAACGCAACTAGGTGAGGAGTTCCATAATGCAAAGGATTAGAAACATACTGAGATTCATAAATATTTTCTGACTCTTCTTCTTTTAGACTCAAAAAGTTAACATCTCTTTCATCAGATTGACCATAAACATTAATAAAGTCAA
>NZ_JAGYWV010000042.1:0-858 GCF_019279065.1 Psychrobacter sp. BF1 | reverse complement strand
CTAACCCCCTTTGCTGACGACAATAGCATGATGGCCCCACCTGATCCCTTCTCGAACTCAGAAGTGAAACATCATCGCGCCAATGGTAGTGTGGCTCCGGCCATGTGAGAGTAGGTCATCGTCAGCTCTCTATTCTAAAATTCCCTAATCAGTTATCTGGTTGGGGGATTTTTTTATCTTTACTTTAGTAGTGACCTACACCGAAAACCCTCAAAGCAGTGCTTTGTTTTAACGGCGCTCAGGTTATCGTCAGCTCTCTATTCTAGATTCGCCCCTTGACTTAATTGTTAAGGGGCTTTTCTTTGGTCTTAAATTGCTGTTTATACTATAGAATCTTGTGTTGCCAGTATCATTGCTCGATTTCTAACCGGGTCGGATAACAAATCCCAGTAATCCTGGTTAAAGTGTAAGCTCATATATTTTTTACAGATTCCCAAATTTTTAGAAATCCTCAGAAATGCTTAGAAAGCATTACAGAGTCCCAGTACCTGGCACCAGTTAACGTTAAGATCCCCTATTGTTTTTCTCTACATTAACTCATTCTCCAGCTTTTTACTTTTTTAACGATTTAAAAATTTAAATCTATTACCTCAAAACGCTTAATGGCTCATTCTCATTCTACCAACTATCTGATTTAGCTTTAGAGAATGAGGTTTACTAGAGATTAAGCGGAGCAATTATCAGGTTTATGTCTAATAATGAGTATTAATTAAAAAAAGGTGTTGACACTCAGATTAAAGCGTCTATAATACGCACCTCAGCAAGACAAGCGGTAGCAATTAGGGAGTGATGAGTCACTTAATAATTAGCGCGTCAATCTACTGAAACGAATTAGAATAAAGGGTTGACAGACTATAT
>NZ_JAGYWV010000041.1:0-865 GCF_019279065.1 Psychrobacter sp. BF1 | reverse complement strand
GGGTAGTCGCCTGCCGCTTCAATGAGCATGCGAACGGCGCGTTCTTTAATCTCAGGAGTATAATGTCGTGTTTTCATTGTCGTATTCTCTCAGAATATTAGGTCTCCGACAATCCCGGGGCGGTTCAATAATGCATCAGTTAGTTGATCTTTTTCTATAATATTAGTTAGCTGCTGTGACTCACTCAAGGTAAGTTTGCCATTACCTTTACGTGCTTTTTCTAGTAACTTGTTAAGCTTGTCACGCTCTTTATGACTTAAGAAATTATTCTGCGTCTGATTCACATTACTAGCTGTACTTGCCGTGTCTCCACCAACAACAGCTCCAGTAGCAGCCGATAAGCCGAGTAACAATGCATCACGAGTAGTCTCATCAACGCCTTGCTCATCTAAGTAACGACCTACCGCAGGAATAGAGACCGCAGTTGTTCCACTTGCTAAAGCACCTTCGACACTACCTGTCGCAATAGCACCGACTAGCGTATGCAAAGCCACCCGATAAGCGCCACCTTCTCCCCACTTTTCAGCTGCTTCTAAATCACCGTCAAGTATCAACTGTGTCTGTCTTTTTCCAGAGAACTCAGCCACTGCCTTAGGTGCTTCCTTACCGAACTCTTGGGTAATCTCTACCTGCGCCCCAAGCTCCTCATTGACACGAGTCGCATCAAACCCATTCTCAAGCGCTCCTGCATACTCCTCTCGATTGTCAGTGGTGATGCCACTGTTACCCGCAATACCTGTAATACCTGCACGGGTAGTACTGCCATCACTATCTCCATCTGTACCATAGCCTAAACCATTAGTGTTGCCTTGAGGCTTGTTATCCGTCATACCAAGACTGATGCCAACAGAGATCGCATCACCTT
>NZ_JAGYWV010000040.1:0-916 GCF_019279065.1 Psychrobacter sp. BF1 | reverse complement strand
TATAGTCAGTTCACAATAAAATAAATACAGCCCATATCCTGAAATAGCTTAGGCAGATTATTCTCCATCCACCCTTGGCGTAGAAACTTAGCTTGAGCCCATTTCTTTTCAATGGGGTTTAGATCAGGACTGTAGGGTGGCAGCCATAGAATACGATGACCGTGCCTGTTCAGTAGTTTTTGAATACGCTTGCTCTTATGAAAGCGGGCATTATCCATAACGATCACGCATTTAGTCTTGAGACTTGGAATTAGCGTGAACTTGCACCAGTCATAAAATATATGGCTGTTGATATTTTGTTCAAAGTAATCAAGCGCAAACAGCATCTTTTTATACAAAGCACCGATGACATTAGTGCGCTTTTTTACTTGCCAGTTGAAGCTGTCGATACAGGGTTTGCCTATCGGTGAGTATCCGTAAGGTCTTATAGTTTCAGCCTCAAAGCCGCTTTCATCCATATACACAATGGGATAGCCTTGCTGCGTAAAGCGATCAAGCTTACTCTGATACGACGCTCTTTTTATCAGGCAGGCTTTTGGATGCTCCAAAGTCTTTTTTTTGACTGATACCTAGGCGTTTTAAAGCAGTGTGCATGCCGGTCTTACTACAGTTGAATCGCCTAGCTCGCTCATACAAATAGTCATCTGGATGTTGTTCAACGTCTTTTAAGAGTGCTTCATTCGGTATTTTAGTCGGCGGTTTATTCCGGGTTTGTTTGATACTTGAATCTTTGAGCCAGCGCTGTAATGCGGTTTTGCTAATATTATAAAAAGTACAAGCCTGACGGATACTCATGTCTTTGCTTTTGACACTTTTAATCACTTGTGCTCGAAAATCTGCTGAATAGGTCATTTGTTATTCTGCCATTTCGTTTGTTTTAAAACGATTGTATCTTATTTAAAAAGAACTGACTATA
>NZ_JAGYWV010000003.1:292252-303531 GCF_019279065.1 Psychrobacter sp. BF1 | reverse complement strand
TTAAGTCAAAAACAATAAAAACAGACTCATATCTAACCCCCTTTGCTGACGACAATAGCATGATGGCCCCACCTGATCCCTTCTCGAACTCAGAAGTGAAACATCATCGCGCCAATGGTAGTGTGGCCCCGGCCATGTGAGAGTAGGTCATCGTCAGCTCTCTATTCTAAAATCCCCCAATCAGTTATCTGGTTGGGGGATTTTTTTATCTTTACTTTAGTAGTGACCTACACCGAAAACCCTATTTAAAGGGTTTTCTCTTGCGCAGCCTAACAAAGCAGTGCTTTGTTTTAACGGCGCTCAGGTTATCGTCAGCTCTCTATTCTAGATTCGCCCCTTGACTTAACGGTTAAGGGGCTTTTCTTTGTTCTTGAATTTGTACATTTTAACTGACTATATTACGAGTTGGTACTCCATTGCTGACTAGATTTAAATATATCTTGGTAAAGCGCTTCTCTTATTAGTTGAATGCTAAGCTTATTTCTATCTTCATTTAAGCGAAGTATTCGCGGTAGGGTACTGATTCCTAGTTTGCCATCTGCTAAAGCATAATGCCTATAATTTTCATTTATTATTTCATTACATTCAAATTCTGTATAGACCATGCTGTTCTTCTCTGTTTTGGCTAAACGAACTATGGATATAAAAAGGTCTTCGTGTATAGATAGGTTCATTTGATCAATTTCTGCTAATGAATACTCAGGAGTCTTACCTAGTTTTATTTTTTGCTAGAAGCTGCCATTTTTTTGCAGGTAATAGTATTTGTTGATGCCCTTTTTGAACAACTGCAGTTTTTCTATAGAGACTTCCGTTTCATCCAACTGTTGCTTAACAGTCAGTAAAGATTTGCCCATAACTTGACAATCATCATCTAAGCTTAGCTGCCCCTCATAAAATAAATCACGTGATTTAGTTAGTAATCTTCTTAGAGTAATTAATTTTACTAGCATTATTTCGCTGCTAGCAGAGTACATAGATAAAGGCTGTAGTCTAAAATCCTGAATGTTCTCACTCATCTGTTTCATCAGTCGGTCTAAATGATAGAATAAATAATCTTGGTCATTTAAATCATGAGAAGTTTTTTCAATGATGTTGGGTAGCTTTTGTAGTATTAAAATTGATAGTTGTTTTTCATACTTTATCATTCGATCTTTTATTATTAACTCAGGAGCACTACCGTCTTGTTGTAGTGGTTTTTTGAGCAGGGGTCGAAGATAGTCTTGATACAATTGCTGAATCTGGTGTATAAACTTCAGCAGATTATCTGACACTCCTCTATCAAGAGTATACAGTCTGCTCATACAGTAAGAAGCATGTGCTATATATTCTGAGTTATGCATACTGTCTTTTTTTAGAACAATATGAGTTAAGTAAATATACTTATTGCTACTACCACTATGATCTTCATACAGAAAGCGCCGAAAGGAGTAGGGGTTGTTTTCCATCTTATTAGCAGTGCCGATTAGATACCAATAGTGCTGTCCTTCGACAATAAAAAACTTTCTTTCTGTGCCTTGTTGCTTGATAAAAGGTGGCAAGTAACTGGTTTCTTGAAAGCTCAGGTCAGAAGAATCCCAATTACGGAAATCTCGACCTTGGATTTGCTGTTTAATAAAAACTTCTTTGAAATACGATTTGACTAAATCAACGTCAATATTACGTATGCCAGCATCTATATCTAAACTAACATTATCGATTCATAATGCTAAATCGTATAAAAAGGCTACTCGTATTTTTTGACGGTTCTTTTGATCCTGCAGCAGGTCGTTAACTTCTAAATTATCTAAGTAACCTAATATTGCCTCAATTTTATCTGCCAGTTCTATAGCATTGTATTGGGTAACCTGTGGATCAATTATTTCTGCCATATGCAGGGCTATAGACACTAAGTCTTTATTTGTAGTCTGCAGGTTTTTTATGGTTAATGCTAAGGTATCAGGTCGATTATATATGGGCTTCCTATCCGCTCCTATATAGATACCTCGTGGTTTTAAGATATTCCTATAAACGCTAATTTGAGCTTCTTTATTTAGCTTAGGAAGAATATCCCTAATGACTTCTAACCAATCTGAGCTAAGCGTTGGATCTATAGACTTTAGTTTATATAGCTGGTACTCAGAAAGATCATGAATATTCATTAGTTATAGCCTTTTAAATATTTTTGTCATGTGTTTCATGGGGTGAAGACTTGATTATAATATATGGTTATAAGAATATAAATAATTATTAGTAAACTTTTATCTATTATTTTTACAAATCGAATCTACTTTAAATGTAGATTCTGATCATTGCAGTTAACAATCTAGTATTTCGATATCACCTTTACCCTTGATTCAGTTAGGTTATGATTGGTCGATTTAAACCTAGAATTTAAATCAAAGACAATCAAAACAGACTCATATCTAACCCCTTTGCTGATGGCAATAGCTTGATGGCCTTACCTGATCCTTCTCGGAATCAGAAGTGAAACATCATGGCGCTAATGGTAATGTGGGTTCGCCCCTGTGAGAGTATGTTGTTGTCAGCTGTCTTTTCTAGATAAACCCCCTTTTGACTTATGTCAGAGGGGGTTTTTTTGTTCGAAAAATTAACGATTACGTATTTATTTTCTATTGATTATTAAACTAGTTATAAAGTTAAAATAGTTGATTATAGGGTAAAGTAAATATTTACAACTTTCTATTACTAAAATAATTAGAATAAGGAACATTAGTGAAAGCTAAGTTTGCAATTCTTCAATATGCAGGTGAAAGTGGTATTACACAAATATGTAAGGATGCAGTCATCCAGCTAATATATGCTGGTGAAAAGATATACAAAGTAAAAATACTTACCTTCG
Organism: Psychrobacter sp. BF1; assembly: GCF_019279065.1. Taxonomy (NCBI): domain Bacteria; kingdom Pseudomonadati; phylum Pseudomonadota; class Gammaproteobacteria; order Moraxellales; family Moraxellaceae; genus Psychrobacter; species Psychrobacter sp. BF1. The sequence continues at coordinate 300,692 of NZ_JAGYWV010000003.1, read as the reverse complement.
AAGAGACCCATTCAAAAGCTCATGCATTGTTGCTAACTATTGAATACGATATACAAATAGTAATTAAAGGTGGTTTTGCTTCTGGTTACAATGGAGAGGGGCCAAAAGGATATGCATTTGTCTTAAACTTACTGAGACAGTATACAGATAATATAAATGAGTATATCGTTTCGAAATCAATTTTTGAACGTATATCTAGCTCAAGTCTAACAGTAAAAGATTTAGAGTATATAGAGAGTATTGAGCGGGTTCGTCCTGCTAGGTGGTACGATTCTGCTTACCTCTACAAGGAACGTGAGCACAATACTTTTAGTGAGTTTCCTCTCACTATTCCTATGGCTTTACTTGATACACGACTCATTGAGATAGCCTTAGAGTTTAAAACTAATCCAGATGATTCGATAATGAGCGGATACCGAAAAATTGAATCTATCGTTAGACACCGTACTGGCTTAGACCATGAAAGCAGTACTAAGTTGTTTGCAAAAGCCTTTCAAGGTGATGATTCGATTTTATGTTGGGATAAATTAGATTCAGGTGAGTCTAAAGGAGGGGCATCGTTGTTTATTAGTGTCTTTATGGCTTATCGCAATAATCGGGCACATCAAGAACCCCGATATAATCTAAGCGGTGATATTCGAGAATTTATGCTGATAAATCAGTTATTTATTTTAGAAAGTGAAGCAGTTGAAAGATAATTATAGGTTTAGGAGGAAAATTTGGGATATCATTCAGAATTGTCGATTTCTATGTACGAATCACCTCAACTTAGTGGGCTTAATAAATCGATATGTTCATATTGTGTTTTAGACGATTCATTGTCTAATTTAGTAGCTGTTAATCTTAGTTCAAATTCATGCTCCTATTGTGGTGAAGAGAATGAAGAGGGTTATTTGATCGCCGCTCCATATAATGTAGTGATGAAACGGATATATGACTCAATATTTCAGTATTACGCAGATGCGCAAGATGTAGGTATGCCATGGGTTGAAAAAGAATGGTTGGTACCAGAAACCAATATGTGGGAAATCCTTGATGAATTTGATCCTGGTTGGAGCGGTGAGTTTTGTAAGGATTTAATTGAAAGTTCTGATGCAAGTCTTTATTTAGTAGAACATGTCAAAAATGATTGGTCTATTGAAAGTTCATCTTCTGCACTATCGTATGGCTGGTCAGCATTTAAAAATCAAGTTTTACATAAAACGCGCTATTTATTTTTGTCTGAACCCGAAGATGAACTCTCTTCTGGTAGACCAGATTATATTCCTGTTTCAAGTATGCTTGGTGCTCTTGGGGCACTTTGCAATACAGAAAAACTTGTTGCTACTATTCCTGTTGGAACCGAGTTTTATCGAGTTAGAGTTAATAAACAGGAAGGGGAAGAGTTCAAGGAGTTCTCTGATGTTGGTGTCCCACCAGAAGGAAAAGCCAATGCTGGCCGTATGAATCCAGCTGGTATTTCTTATTTTTACTTAGCTTGCGATCAGGGTACAGCTGAAAAAGAAGTTATCACAGATTCGAAAGAATGGTCAATCGCTAAGTTTAAATCGATAAAAGATATTCAAGTTATAGATTTTGTTGATATGCCAAAAATACCAAGTGTTTTTGAGCCTGCAAAGTATGATGCTAAACAAAATTTGTCATTTCTTTATTCATTAGTACACGATTTAACGTTACCAGTTACAAAAGATGGCAGAGAGCATGTTGAGTATGTGCCGACACAAATTGTATCTGAGTATTTTAGATTTAGATTCCAAACTGAAAATGCGCAGCCTATTTTAGGGTTGCGTTACCGTAGTGTGAAGAACCCTGCTGGTATTAACATTGCTGTATTTGATTCAGAGAATATTTCACTGGAAAAGATTTTTGAATTAGTATCTATAAAAAAGAATTGCTAGCAAACTGTTTATGAGTGGTTCTCAATGCGTGGCATTGTACTTGAGTATAAGAGCAGTGGTATCACACAATCTACGATAAGGGTTGGGCGCAATAATATTATTGATCTTATCATCCAGCTTAAATACATTATAAATATCGAACAGAATTATAAAAGGGAAAAATATGACAACCTCAAAAGTAACCTACCAAGGTCAATTGCGTACTCAAGCTATTCACCTGCAATCAAATAACGAAATTATTACTGATGCGCCGACAGATAATCACGGTAAAGGTGAAGCTTTTTCGCCAACAGATCTTTTAGCGACGAGTTTAGCCAGCTGTATGCTCACTATTATCGGTATTAAAGCTGCTGATATGGGTATTGATGTCACTGGCACTACTGCTGAAGTGACTAAAGTGATGGCTGCTGATCCAAGACGAGTTAGTGAAATACACATAGTGATGACTTTTCTACAAGAGCTAGATGAAAAGACATTAACCATATTTTATAGAACTGCTCTAACTTGTCCAGTGGCTAACAGCCTACATCCTGATATTAGCCAAAACTTAGTTTTTAGCAATAGTAATAAATCTTAATATGTCCGTCAAAACGCTACTCATCGTTGCTCACGCGCCATCAGAGAATACTCAGAAGCTAGCGCAAGCCGCTTATCAAGGCGCTAATCATCCAGAGATTGATGTCAAAGTGGTGCTAAAGTCACCACAAGATACGCAGCCGGAAGATGTGTTAGCCGCTGATGCCTTGTTATTGGGGACTACTGAGAACTTAGCTTATATGGCAGGACTGACCAAAGACTTTTTTGATCGTTGCTACTATCCGGTGTTAGACAAGAAGCAAGGCATGCCTTTTGCCTTGTATATTCGTGCTGGTCATGATGGTACAGGGACCAAACGTGCTATGCAGACTATCATTACTGGACTACGCTGGAACTATGTACAAGAGCCGTTGATCCTACAAGGAGAGTGGCAAGAAGGCTTCGCTGAGCAAGTTGAAGAGCTAGCCATGACTTTGGCGGCTGGACTAGAAGCCGGTATTTACTAGACCTATTTTATAATGCTCATTTTTAACAGTAATTATTAGGGTCAGTTATCAGAGGTCGTTATGAACGCAGATAAATCAGCGCAAGCTAGTGTACAGATAACAGCTAATTTGCCATTATCGCGAGCTTGTGAGAATAATAAACAGCCTATTTTAGAGGTTCTGCAAAAAGAGCTGCAAGATTCGCAGCAAGTCTTAGAGATAGGGTCAGGGACTGGTCAACATAGCGTCTATTTTGCGCCAAATCTAGCTCATCTGCAGTGGCACACTAGCGATGTTAGAGCTAATCATTGGGCTATTAAAGCTTGGCACGCCGCTCACCCTGCCTCTAATTTACAGGGGCCTTTAGCTTTTGATTTGGCTAGTGATGCTTTTCCTAATAGTCCTATTGATACTATAGCTTACGATACAGTATTTACCGCTAATACCTTACATATTATTAGCTGGGCACTAGTTGAGCAGTTATTCCGGTTAGTAGGCGAGGCATTAGCTACGGATGGCAAACTTATCATTTATGGCCCCTTTAATGAAGACGGTTATTACACTAGTGTTGGCAATCAGCAGTTCGACGCTATGCTACGACAACGCAACGCTGATAGCGGTATTCGTGATAAAGAAAAGGTTGTGGCTCTAGCGACTATGCACGGTTTAACGCTGCAAACTAGCTATCAGATGCCTGCTAATAATCAATTATTAGTGTTTCAAAAACAATAACACTCTCAGTTATCAAAATGAGTCATTACCGCTTTAGGATAAAAAAATATCTCAATCGACCTTGATAAGATCTAAATTGAGATATCTGTTGGTTCAAGCTTATTTATATCGCCTTAATTTTAGAGTTTTAATGTTTTAAGATTGTAAGGCTGCTAATTATCAGCCTTATTTATACTCGTCTGCTAAAAAGTCCAGATAACGTTTCCAAGAGCGCTGGTCGGCACGCGCATCATAGCTAGCCGTATCAAAAACCGTATAAGCATGTTTAGCGCCGCTATAAGTTACCATCTCATGTGGTACTTTGGCGGCTTCTAAAGTCTTGCCCAGCATCGTAAAGCTCTCAAGAGATACTGCTTCATCCGCTGTACCATGAAAAACTAAAATCTCTCCGCTAGTAGTGTCATAATTCTGACCTGCTGGAATATCAAAGGCTCCATGGAAAGGGACAAAAGCTTTTTGTGGGAATCCCGAGCGCGCCAACTCTAAGGCAACCGTGCCACCGAAACAGTAGCCCATAGTCACCCCTTGCTGCACGTTATTACCTTGTTGCTGACCGACGTTTAATGCTCCAGCAAGCAAGCGGCGCATTTTATTTCTATCATCATATAATCTGGCAGTCAGACGTTTTTTATCTTCCATAGTGGTTGGACGAATGCCAGCGCCAAACATGTCAGCTGCTAATACATTGTAGCCTTGACTGGCGAGCATATCTGCCCGTTTACGCTCATAGTCGGTAACCCCATCCCAATCATGTATCAGTAGAATAAAAGGTGCATTAGGTTTATCTGCTTTGGCGTAATAGCCTTGATAAGGCATATTATCTACCGTATAACTAATATCTTTAGTAGTAATAGCACTGGCTGTTTGGCTAACCATTAATCCCATAGCCGCTAAACAACAGCCTAGTAGCAAAGAGCGGTAAGGGGTGATCGGGACATTGACTGAAGTGAATAACATAAGTAGCCTCATCGTTTAAATGAATAAATTTTGACTAAAAGTCGTATCGATTGAGAGCAAATACTATAAATACTGCTGATGGGCTAGCATTATTTATAGTAAATGATAACTACCCTAACAGCAGCTATTATCGATCATAGCATGACCTAGAAAAACTAAGAAAGGAGTTTAGGTAGAGTGCAAAAGTTAACTAAAAATCAACAAGGATAGCCATGATTGAATCATTGTTTTTGGGTACTATTGTCTAGTAATGTTTTTAGTTTTCACTTTCGATAACTAGCTAGGATGGATTATGAAAAGTAATATTGATCATACTGACCCCGCCAAAGATATGAATCCAACACGTGGTAATGGTGGTGAAACCCATCAGCGTGCTGGTGACGATACTAAGGCTTTGACCACCCAACAAGGTGTAGTCATATCTGATAACCAAAACTCTCTTAAAGCAGGAAGTCGGGGACCGACTTTATTAGAAGACTTCGTGTTGCGTGAGAAGATTAATCATTTTGATCATGAGCGTATTCCTGAGCGTGTGGTTCATGCACGTGGTAGTGCTGCCCATGGCTATTTTGAATTAACTGAATCGCTAGAAGAATATACTACTGCTAAGATATTGACTGAGACTGGTAAGCAAACCCCTTTGTTTACACGTTTCTCTACTGTGGCTGGTAACAAAGGCTCAAAAGACACTCCACGTGATGTCCGTGGTTTTGCGGTAAAAGTCTATACCGAAGAGGGTAACTGGGATATCGTTGGTAACAATATGCCCATCTTCTTTATCCAAGATGCAATGAAGTTTCCAGATTTAGTTCATGCGGTAAAACCTGAGCCTGATCGTGGCTTTCCGCAAGCGGCCTCTGCCCATGATACTTTTTGGGACTTTGTGTCACTAAGTCCTGAAACTATGCACAACGTGATTTGGCTGATGAGTGATCGTGGTTTGCCCCGTAGCTTGAGAATGATGGAAGGCTTTGGTATTCATAGCTATCGCTTGATTAATAAAGATGGCAAAAGCACCTTTGTCCGTTTTCATTGGAAACCAGTACTAGGCGTACAGTCAACGACTTGGGATGAAGCCGTAAAAATATCTGGAGCCGATCCTGATTATCATCGTCGTGACTTGTTTGAAGCGATTGATGGTGGCGATTATCCAGAGTGGGAATTCGGTGTTCAGCTATTCTCAGAAGAGCAAGCTAATGAGTTTCCATTTGATCATTTAGACGCCACTAAGTTGATTCCAGAAGAACTGGTACCCGTTAAAATCGTCGGTAAAATGGTATTGAATCGCAATGTAGATAACTTCTTTGCTGAAACTGAGCAAGTGGCGTACTGCTTATCACACGTACCACCTGGTATCGACTTCAGTAACGATCCACTGCTGCAAGGACGTTTATTTAGCTATCTAGATACTCAGTTATCTCGTCTTGGCTCACCAAACTTTGCGCAGATTCCAATCAATGCGCCAAAATGTCCGTTTGCTAATAATCAGCAAGATGGTCATATGCAGATGCAGGTTCCTAAGACTCGAGTTCTTTATGAGCCGCAAAGCTTAGACCCGACTAGACCGCGTGAAAGTGTTAAAAAGGGCTTTGAGTCGTTCCATGAAAAAATGGACGATGGGGTTAAAGGTCGTGTACGCGCTGAGAGCTTTGCTGATCATTATAGTCAGCCTCGCATGTTCTATCGTAGTCAGACCGCTATAGAACAAGCCCACATCGCTTCTGCTTATGCGTTTGAGCTAGGTAAAGTAGATACGGCTCATGTTCGGGTACGTACTTTGAGTCACTTGCTCAATATCGATGAAGATTTAGCCAAGCGTGTGGCGACAGCGCTAGGGATGAAATTGCCTGAAGCCGCTGAGCCAGCAGCAGCTATAGTTGATATGGCTACTTCTGAGCCACTACAAACTATCGGTCGTACACCTAAGAGCTTAAAAGGACGTTTAGTCGGTATCTTAGTTGCTGATGGGTCCAAGCATAGCGAAATTCAAAAGTTTGAAGATGCAGCCAAAGAGCAGGGCGCTAGCGTGAAGATCGTCGCTCCGAATAAAGAAGTGCTATTAGATGATGGTACTCGTATCCAAGCTGATGAGCGTCTAGCTGGTGGTCCATCGGTGCTATTTGATGCCGTCGTTAGTATCATCATGCCAGAGCAAGCTAAAAAGCTGGCTAAAGACAGCTCAGCATTAGATTGGTTTACCGATGCCTATGTGCATTGTAAAGCTATCGCTTATTGCGGGGCGACTGACGAATTCATCTTAAGTAAATTACCGATTGAAAAAGATGCTTTTGTTACGCCATTGTCTGATCTAGATGGCTTTATCGAAAACGCTAAATCGCGTTTATGGGAGCGTGAGCCAAAAGTCCGTGACTTGGCTTAACAGTTATTGATTATTAATTATGGTTAATTGCTATTAATTTACTTTGATTTTAGACTACAAAAACCCAGCCTAAGTGCTGGGTTTTTGCTATTAAGCGCATAGATATATAGCAACACAGATATAGGCATAGAGTAATTAAAAAAATATAAACACAAGCGTTCACTGAGAATAATATATTTTGACTGTAGCAAGGCTATACTTAGGGGGTGTTAAATTTTTATCAGCCGAGCAATACTGTTGGCAATGGCTCAAAGCTGGATGGCAAACTAGATTGAAATTGCAAATAACGCAGAGGGTTTTTTATTAGGATAAGCGGCTAGATTTGCTACCTCCTACTTCTTAAGCTCAGCAGTAAAACCTCCTAGCAGTCGTCAACAACAGGACTGCTTTTTTGTGCTACGGCGCTAAAGCTAGGCCATTAGCCACACTGTACTACAGAGCTTTTCGCTGCTATTTGAAAATTATTAGAATAGAAATAGTCTCTATTAAAAACATATTAATGCTGTAATCAATGGTTTGACACCAGCTAATTTGAATAAAACAATGACAGATATTACGTCAGGAAATATTTATGACTTTAAGTAATATTATTCGTATAGACGGGTATATCCAAAGTAGTTATTTGGCCGTATACCCAGATAAGCTGCTATTACTCGATGGTTGCTGTCGTGCTGATGTGCCGATAGTATTACGCTATATCAAAAACACGCTGCAGCGTCCTATAAGTGACCTAAAAGTAGTTATGGTTACTCACATGCATCCAGATCATGCTGGTGGTGCTCACAAGTTGCGAGAGGCGACAGGCTGCCTAGTCGTATCCGCTGATAAACCAAAACAATGGTATGCCGGTATTGGTGGTCAAATGATGCACTTAGTAGATATTGGCTTAGCTCATTATGTGGCCAATAGGCAAAATCGTCCTTTCAAAAAACTATGGTACTCCGCTCATTTGCAAGCTGATATAAAAGTTAGTGATGGGGAGAGTATTCCTGAGTTTGAAGATTGGCAAGTGTTAGAGACACCTGGACATACTGATCGAGATTTGTCGTTGTATCATTTGCCCACCCGACAAGTATATATCGCTGATCTAATCATTAAGCTTCGTCATAAGTTTGTCGCCCCTTTTCCTATTTATGATCCCAAATCTTATATCAATTCCCTGCAAAAAATAAAAAATCTTAATCCTACTAAGGTAATGATGGCGCATGGGCGTGAGCTGGCTATCGAAGACGCTACTTTTGATATGCTTATCGTACAAGCCCCTAAAGAGCCGCGTACAGTAAAAGATACTATCAAGCATAAGCTAAGAGGCAAAAAGAGTAATTTTAGCGAATATTAATTATCCCCTTGAGCGCTGATAGGAGATAGCAACTACTAGCACAGAAATTATAGGCATAAAAAAAGCCCAATCATTATAAATAATGACTGGGCTTTTGGAATATGGTGGACCG
>NZ_JAGYWV010000003.1:0-292152 GCF_019279065.1 Psychrobacter sp. BF1 | reverse complement strand
ACCGCGACTCGAACGCGGGACCAATTGATTAAAAGTCAACTGCTCTACCAACTGAGCTATCGGTCCTGAGAAGCGTATAAAAATTGCACTGCAATTTTAGCTTCGCAAGAGAAAAACCTTTAAATAGATTTTTCTTAAACTTAATGTTTAGAAAGAATTTATAGTAAATTTACATTTTCGTAAATTCTAAAAAACTCGATATCAACACTAAGGTATTGCAAGTGAAATTTACTTAAAGGTAAATTTCGGGGTTAGTCATAAGTAATCCTCTTAAAAGCAAACTACTTAAAACTAAACTTATCAAGTTAATACCGAGTAGGGTAAAACACTTCACAAGCATACTACTAAAAATGGTGGACCGACCGCGACTCGAACGCGGGACCAATTGATTAAAAGTCAACTGCTCTACCAACTGAGCTATCGGTCCTGAGAAGCGTATAAAAATTGCACTGCAATTTTAGCTTCGCAAGAGAAAAACCTTTAAATAGGTTTTTCTTAAACTTAATGTTTAGAAAGAATTTATAGTAAATTTACATTTTCGTAAATTCTAAAAAACTCGATATCAACACTAAGGTATTGCAAGTAATATTTCCTTAAAGGGAAATATTTGGTTCTTATAGCCTATAAAAATTGCATGACAATTTTAACTCTACAAGAGAAAATTCCTTAAAGGAGATTTTCTAAAAACATCACATTCAAATTACTAATTCTATTTGAGTGCAACTGAAATTCATTAAATAGAACTTCCTATCCACGCTTAGATAATTTCTATCCCTAAACGTGAGAGCACATTATATATAGTCTTGAGATAAATACAACCCTATAGACCCAAAAAAACGTAAATTCTATGTAAAAACTACCAATTTATTAAAATATACTTTCTGCTAGGCCAAATTAGGCCTATTTTTACCGCTTTAAGGGCCTATATTTCGCTAATCTCTAGACAAAGCCTCTACAGGATCTAATCTAGCAGCATTGCGAGCGGGTAAGAAGCCAAAAATCACCCCGATTAAGGTGGAGCAAATAAAAGCGGCGATGATAGAAGTTGGCGAATAGATAACTTTAAAGCTATCAGAGCCAATACTATTGATGCCTTCACCAATCATAAAGGCTAAAAACACCCCAAGGCTGCCCCCTAAAATACAGACTAGTATCGCCTCAATCAAAAACTGCTGCATGATATCGCTTTGACGAGCACCTACTGCCATGCGCACGCCAATCTCATTAGTACGCTCAGTCACAGAGACCAACATGATATTCATCACCCCAATACCGCCTACGATCAATGAAATGATAGCAATCGAAGAAATCAGCAAGGTCATAGTTGTGGTAGTGGCTTCAATAGTCTGACGAATAGAATCCGAGTTACGAACTCGGAAGTCATCGGCACCATGACGGCCTTCAATAAGCTTAGTAATAGCAGTTTCAGCCGCAGCCGAAGAAATCTCAGTATCAATCAAAGCTACGAAGCGATCGATATAGGCCGTGCCCTTAATGCGAGACATCATAGTGGTATAAGGCATATAAATCGTCGGCGCATCGCTAGACATGCCAAAGCCACCTGCATCTTTTGCTTCTAATACCCCTATCACTCGTCCCGGTACGTTGCCTATCAGCATCACTTCACCAATCGGATCTGGCGTATCAGCAAAAAAAGTCTTTTTGGCATTGTCATCGATAATAATATCTTGGGTACGGCGGTTGACACTTTGCTCATCAAAGCCTTGTCCTGAGGCTAAGGTCTCACCAGTCACCGCTAGATAATCTTGGCCAACCCCGCTGACGCTGGCTGACTCTTGAATACTACGGTAGCGCACACTAGTATTAGTATCTAACTGCGGGCTAACACTGACCACATAAGGTTGATCACCAACTGCTTTAGCATCTTCTGGCGTGAGACTATCATCATTATATTGGCGACGTGGATCACCGTAGGGATAACCGTCAGTCACCGTGATAGTATTAGTACCTAAAGAGCTAATATTAGATAAGATTTGCTGTTGCGAGCCTTTACCTAAGCCCACTACTGAAACTACAGAGGCAATACCGATAATGATGCCTAGCATCGTCAGGACAGTACGCATCTTATGCGCTCGCATCGCTAATAAAGACATCTTAAAGGCTTCGGTCAGGCGATCGATGAAGCTAGCTAGCGGGCCTTTTTGATTACTAGCTAAGATATTTGGTGGGGCAGGTTTCGGTTCAGTACCAGCTTGTAAATAAGCCTCATTGTGATAATCGGCAATGATATGACCATCTTTTAGCTCGATGACTCTTTCTGCTTGCGCTGCGATACTAGGATCATGAGTTACCATGATGACGGTATGACCTCGGCGATTAAGATCTTTGAGAATCTGCATGACATCAGCGCCAGACTTGCTGTCTAAGGCACCTGTAGGCTCATCGGCTAAAATGACATCCCCGCCATTCATCAGAGCTCTAGCAATAGAAACTCGTTGCTGCTGACCACCAGAAAGCTGATTAGGACGGTTGGTTACTTTATCAGCGAGCCCCAAATCGGCTAACAGACTCTCAGCGCGTTCAATTCGAGCTTCACCGTCCAGACCGGCATAGACAGCAGGGACTGCAACGTTGTCACGTGCACTGATATCCCCTAGCAAATGATAGCGCTGAAAAATAAACCCAAAATGCTCACGGCGTAGCTTGGCCAAATCGTCGGCATCTAAGCGCTCGACAGGTTGACCATAGATCAAGTAACGCCCGGCATTGGCTTTATCCAAACAGCCCAAGATATTCATCAGGGTCGACTTACCTGAGCCGGATTGGCCGATGATAGCGAGCATTTCGCCCTGATAAATAGTCAAATCGATATCATGCAATACACGAATTCTCTGCTCACCGGCAGGAAACTCTCTGATGATACCCGTCAGCTCCATGATCGGCTGACCCTTAGGAGGGTGAGTGTTAGCTGGCTTGTTTAACTCAGTGGCAGGTTCGGTTTTGGCCAAGCTAACAGACGAATCTGCTGCCGACGGAGCAAGAATTGGCGAAGAAGGGCTGGTCATAGCGATCTCTTATCAAAGCGTTACAGACGGCGACAGCTACTACTTAGTATTTAACACAGCAGTTAACAGTCGCCACGGTAAGGGAGCTGGCAAAGGTGAGTGGTTATCCACAAGTCAGGTTACATACCTGGTGGACGACGACGGGGGCCTCCAGCGCCTCCTTTACTTGGGCCTTCTTCGCCGATAATCACGGTATCCCCAACTTGTAAACCAGTTAAAATTTGGGCGTCTACTCGGTTATCAATACCGACTGTGACGGCTTTATCTTCCACACTGCCATCAGTATTAAGGACGCGCACAAAACGCTTTTTGCTACTTAGAGCATCCTTTGGTTGAGCAGTATTTCCTTGCTTAGTACCTTTGCGATTAGCAGTAGCAGACTTATCCTCTTCGCCGTTTGAACGTTGAGCTTGCGCCTTATTGCCTTTAGCATCCTTCGACTTGCCTGAGCTATTATCGCTCATGCTTGGCATGTTTTGTAAGGCTGAAGAGGGCACTAATAACACATTTTTGGCCTGATTGATAACCACGAATACTTGCGCTGTCATATCAATACGGAAGCGCTTATCAGGATTAGGCACTTCGATATAGCCGACATAATAAATCGCTGAGTCTGCCGCACTAGTAGTGCTAATAGTTTCAGGAGCAGGTTCGATAGCCGTTAATACCGCATCATACTTTTGATCTGGATCGCCGATAGTATTGAAATAAACTGGTAGGCCAGCTCGTACGTTAATAACATCAGCTTCAGATATTTGCGCATTGATACGCACAGTTGATAAATCGGCTAAAGTGACAATAGTCGGCGTTGACTGATTAGCGTTGACCGTGGCACCTTGTTCTGTAGTTACTGATACTACCGTACCATCCATAGGGGCACGAATAGTAGTATAGCCTAAGTTTTCAGAGGCGGTATCGAGATCGGTTTGTGACTTCTGTAGTCCGGCTTGGTCGCTGGCAATATTGGATTGTGCGGTGATTAAAGAGGCTTTAGCATTATCAATAGCCGCTTGAGCGACGATGACATCGGCTTCGGCAGAAGATACTTTGACTGCTGCCGAGTCATAATCTTGCTGAGAAATAGCATCGATAGCTACTAAAGACTTTAAGCGGCCGAAGTCCACACGGGCTTGTTTGAGGGCCACTTGCTTACGAGTAAGGTCAGCATAAGCACTATCTAAGCTGGCTTGACGACTGCCATATTCCGCCTGCGCACTTTGCAGACCTGCACGGCTTTGCGCTAACGAAGCTTGCTGATTGGAAAGGTTGTTTTTTTGCGTCACTTGATCAATCTGAGCAATCAAGTCGCCTTTTTTGACTTCATCGCCAACTTTGACATATAACTTAGTCACTTCCCCAGATACCTGAGCACCTACATCAACGGTATTTAACGCCTTCACCTTACCTGAGGCCATGACGTTATTCTCGACATCGCCTAGCTTAGCCGTTGCGGTGATGTAATTGGGGGTTTCTTCTTTGGGTTTAAATTTGCTATATGCTAGTGCCCCTAAGGCGACTAGGATAAGGGCAATGATGCCCCATTTAATAGCAGACTTCTTACTAAGTTTGCGCATTATGACAATCCAATTTCAATCGACTAAAATATAGTTATAGTAAAGGCTTAGCTACTAAAAGTGAATGGTAATTAGTTTGCGAAAGGTTAAGCAGGTAGATAGGAGGGCAAAGCACTAAAAGGCAGTAAAAGTTATTAACAGTAACTGGGACAAACTTGCCCGCTTTTATCTATTGGCAAATAGTGTTTGGCCGGATAATTGCAGTGCAGCTTGCAATAAAAGCTCCCAAGCAGGTTGACGTATTAGACCTTTGATCGCCTGATCACAGCGATAAAGTAAGTCAGGCCATTGGGCGGTTTGCGCGGTGGTTTGGCGACGGCAGGCCTGCTGGTATAAGCCCTGTTTACTACGCCAGATACCTAATGCTTGTGGGTCTTGTCCATCCATTAATGCCATAATCTGACGCATATCTTTACTGATCGCCCATAGCACTAACGTAGTCGGTTCGTCAGTAGCCTTAAGCTGCAATATAATCTTGGTAACTTGTCTAAGGTCGCCGGCGAGCATCGCATCAGATAGATCAAAGACGCTAAACTGTGCGTCGCTCACTAGCGCGGCTTGTAAGTCAGCAATATCTAACGCTAAGGGTTTTGCCTCAGGGCTAGTATTGTTAGAGCTAAGCTCAGGCATAGAGCTTTTATCAGCATCATTACCAGAGTGATGGTCTGGTTGCGGCTGTTGCTTAGGGTTAAAAGCGCTCAATGTCGGCGCAAACAGATAAGACAAGCGCCATAAAGTCTGATAAGCGCTGAGTAAATGATGCTCAGTATGCGACATCAGTAGCTGCCAAGCATCTTGTGATAAGCGTAAACCAAACTGCTGTGCTTGAACCTGTAACAACTGCTGACGTTGGCGCTCATCATATAAATTACAATCAATAATGTGGCCGTATTGGGCAAAAGGTGCGAACCATTTGCTGCTTTGCGCACGTTTATCCTGTTTAGGCGTTAACCATAATAAACTATGACTATGTGCGCCCGTTTGGGCATCAATGGCGAAGCGTTCTAACTCAGTGATGATAGCTTTGTCCGGTTTATGATTGCCAGTGACAATCAAGGCGCTAGCATCGTCGAATAACGATAAGCTACTCAGTTCTGAAAGGACCTCTTGCCAGCTTTTTACTGATATCAGCTCAATACGTTTAATGGCATAATTTTGTGCACGCCAATGCGGTCGTAGCGCGTCGATTAACCACTGCTGTAATAATGCCTCATCACCTTGCGCTAGCCACAAGCCGGCTACTGCAACAGTAGGCTGCAGTAACTTAGGATAAGCTTGGGTAAAAGTCTCTTGCATAAGGTATAGGCTATTTAGTTCAGCAGGTTGGTTTGTTGAGCACGGTATCTTGGTGGTATTTAGTCTAGCGTTAGCATAGCTATCGGGCAACTATAACTATGCTGAGCATTTATCAACCAAAACTAAAAAGCTAAGGTTTTGGCGCAATAATCTTTGCGCTAGAATTTGCAGTGGGTTGACGCACCATCGAAGACGAGTTACTGGCACTGTTAGGCGCTATTTTTGGTAGGCTAATAGCCACATACTGATCAGTAATACGACGAGCTAAGCTGTCATATAGCCAACCACGGATTTGAGTGCCTTGCTGATCATCGGTACTGACCGAGGCCTCATTATACTGATAGCTGCGTTCAACTTGGATAGGACTGGTCAAAGTCACAGGTTGACCGTTTTTCATAGTCTGATAAGTAACGTCGGCAGATAATACTAGGCGAATCTCTGTCAATACCCCGACCAACTCATAATTTTTAAAACGCAAGTTATCGATTTTGATACTGGCAATCTGCTCTGCATCAGTATTAGCAGCAGCGCTATTAGCTGCACTCTCGATCATAGTAATGCCATCGACCACATCGACGCCTAAAGCTTCTAAGCGTCTAGTCAGTGGCAGCTTCAAAGGGAATGAGATGCGATTGTCTTCGACAATGATAGCTGTCTTAGCAACCTCAAAGCGCAAAGGCGCATCGTAACCCCGTAGATGAAAACCGCAGCCAGTCAGTAAACTGGCGCTACCGAGTACGGTAACCATTGGCAGGCTTGCCAGCAGCATAACTGCAAGCTTATTTACTGCCGATGGTTTGGTTGATGACTGATACGCCATAATCGCTATCCTTATTTAGTCTAAAAAGGCTTAGTAAGCCTAACCTACAACGACGATGTTAACTAGCTTATTAGGCACGACGATTTCTTTTTTGATCTCACCAGTGATGAATTTTGCCACGCTATCTATAGCTCGTGCTTGTGCTTTGAGCTGTTCAGGATCACCGTTAGGGGCGACTTCCATTTTGCCGCGCATCTTACCGTTAACCTGTACGATCATAGTAATAGTGTCTTGCACTAAAGCGCTAGCATCGACAGTAGGATAAGCCAAGTTTTGGGTATCCAAGCCTAAAGCTTCAAGTAGATGTTCACCGACGTGTGGCGCATATACCGAAAGCATGATTAACAAGTCCAAGAGCGCTGCATGCTTGACTTGTAAGTCTTGTTCGCCACTAGCCTTAAAGCTACTGAGCTCGTTAGCCAACTCCATAAGACTCGATACTGGAGTGTTCAATGCCAAGCGCTCGCCCAAGTCATTATCGATTTTCGCGATAGTTTCATGAGTTTTGCGACGTAAGTCCTTAGCCGCTTTACTTAAGTCGTCAGTATTTAGCGCTGTGCTATTTAAGACGGTTGGATCTATATTGGCATCAGTTAACGCCTGCATATGTTCAGTTGCGATACGCCAAACTTTTTTAACAAAGTTATAAGGACCTTTAAGGGCGTCATCTGACCATTCAAGGGTTTGATCAGCAGGAGCGGTAAATAGGGTATATAACCGAACCGTATCAGCACCGTATTGATCAATAGTGGTCTGTGGATCAACGCCGTTATTCTTGGACTTTGACATTTTTTCAATTTTGCCAATAGTCACTGGTTGGCCGTCAGCTTTTAGTATGGCTTTGATTGGCTGCCCACGTTCGTCATAATCGATATCGATATCGTGCGGGAAGTAGTAAGTGGTACTAGCATCAGCATTAACCCGATAAAAAGTACCGGCCAATACCATGCCTTGAGTCATCAGGTTTTTAAAGGGCTCATCACCAGATACTAAGTTTTCATCACGCATCAGCTTATGGAAGAAGCGTGCGTACAATAAATGCATGACCGCATGTTCAACACCGCCGACATACTGATCTACAGGCAGCCATTTGTTAGCAGCCGACTTGTTGACCATGTTTTGACTGTCATTAGGACTAGCAAAGCGTGCATAGTACCAACTAGACTCAACAAAAGTATCAAAAGTATCAGTCTCACGCTCAGCAGGATTACCACATTTAGGGCAGCTAGTATTGACAAACTCTGGAATGTTTTTGAGAGGATTACCGCGACCATCAGGCACTACGTCCGTTGGCAGTACTACTGGCAAGTCTTTCTCTTCAACAGGCACCGTACCACAATGCTCACAGTTGACCATAGGGATAGGGCAGCCCCAATAGCGCTGGCGTGACACACCCCAATCACGCAGACGATATTGAATTTTTTTATTAGCTAGACCTAGGGGTTCGAGCTGTTTGAGCATAGCTGCAAAGGACTGCTCAAAATTCATGCCATCGAACTCACCGGAGTTGACTAAGGTATTGCGTTCGGTATAAGCAAGATTGACTTCAGTGTTATCAGCTGCGGCTTGAGCTTTAAGCTTATCAGCGTAGCCGTCTGGCATCTCAATGACTTGCTTGATTGGCAAATCATACTTAATAGCGAATTCGTAATCGCGCTCGTCATGAGCTGGCACTGCCATCACCGCACCTGAGCCGTAGCTCATTAGTACATAGTTGGCCACCCAAACAGGTACTTTTTTGCCCGTTAGAGGATGCAAAACAGTAAGGCCTGTATCCATACCAATCTTTTCAGCTTTGGCAAGGTCCGCTTCTGCAACTGAGCCTTTTTTACATAAAGCACAAAATTCAGCAATCAATTCATTATGCTCAGCCGCATATTGCGCTAAAGGATGTTCAGCGGCGACTGCCACATAAGTAACACCCATCAAAGTATCAGGACGAGTGGTAAATACATCCAAAGTATTGTCTTGAGCTTCAAGCTCATAAGGAAAATGCACTTCCATACCAGCACTACGACCAATCCAGTTACGCTGCATGGTCAGTACTTCTGAGGGCCAATGACCTTCTAGCTGATCCAAATCGTCGAGAAGCTCGTCGGCATAGTCAGTAATATTAAAGTAATACATCGGAATATCACGTTTTTCAACTGCAGCGCCACTACGCCAGCCTTTACCATCGATAACTTGCTCATTAGCTAAGACCGTATTGTCGACCGGATCCCAATTGACAGTAGCAAGCTTTTTATAAACTAAGCCTTTTTTGTACAATTGTAAGAATAGCCATTGCTCCCACTGATAATAATCTGGGCTACAAGTTGCAAGTTCACGCGACCAGTCAACAGATAAGCCTAGCAATTTGAGCTGGGCACGCATGTTATCGATATTAGCGTAGGTCCATGCCGCTGGAGACATCTGATTGGCAATCGCGGCGTTCTCAGCGGGCAAGCCAAAGCCATCCCAGCCCATTGGCTGCATAACTTCAAAGCCTTTCAGGCGATAATAGCGGCTTAGGACGTCAGAAATCGTATAGTTACGTACATGGCCCATATGCAGCTTACCGCTGGGGTATGGGAACATCGACAGCATATAGCGACTTGGTTTGTCGCTAGGCTCATTGCTAACTTCAAAGCGTTTGTCAGCCGCCCATTTGGCTTGCTGCGTCGCTTCGATAAGCTGTGGCTGATAGAGGGTGCTGTCAGTAACCAGATCATTGACAGGATTATTGATATTATTAGTATTGGCTTGGTCAGAGGTCACAGCGTTGTTCATAGTTGGCTCAAGAGTAAAGGTTTTAATAAGAAAAATGGATTAATTTAGATAGGGTAGAATAGCTTAAATCGGGCAAAATTGCGATGGGGCAAAGTAATTTTGCCGAACTATTAAAGCGATAGATGCGGCAATCTCTAACTATTAATGATAAATCGATGACTAGGAACACTAATGACTATTACTATCTACGGTATCAAATCCTGCGACACTATGAAAAAAGCGCTCACTAAACTTGATGAGCTCGGGGTTAGCTACGACTTCCATGACTATAAGAAACAAGGCATCGACAAAGATAGCGTACAACGTTGGGTCGATGCTTTGGGTATAGATAAGGTGTTGAATAAGCGTGGAACGACATGGCGCAAATTAAGCGATGAGCAAAAACAATCAGCTGATGCTGAAGTAGATAGGGCTATTAATTTGCTGCTAGAGCATACTAGTATGATTAAGCGCCCGATAGTAGAAGGTAGCTATAAACAACTGCCTGTTTTGCTTTGTGGTTTTGAACAACAAATTTTTAACACAACCTTTGATTAATAACACAATCTTTGCATAAACCCACATTAGGTTTAGTGTATTCTTACTATATTCTATATTGCTCATTAACTAATCTTCACTATCAGTTCTTTATTAATAAGTTTTTATTAATCAAAAGGGGACGTTTATGAAAAAGTTATTACTAGTGACTGCGCTAGTCACAGCACCGTTTATGGCTGTGTCTATCAATGCGCAAGCTGCTGATACTTCTACCAAAATAACTTTTGTTAAAGATAGTTATTGTGGTAGCTTTTCCGGTAATATCAAAAACGGTAAGGAGTTCCGTGTATGGTTGCTACCGGAGCAAAACTTAGTCATTCGTAATATTGGCGATGATCAAGTTAGCGTAGCTTATGTCACAGGGCCTAATGGTCGCTTAGATGGTGATCGCTATGATAAGGAGACTTCTTATTTTACTGAACGTAAAGGTAATCACAAGATAAAAGTTTATGGTAACAGTAGCTATAGCTCTGTTGAGTTCTGTGCTTATTAAGTCGCTAAAAATGATAAAGATTTATTTATAAGTGCTGTTTTTACTAATGCTTTTTTAATAGTAAGCCCAAGCTTAGAGGATACTAAGCTTGGGCTTAAGTGTTTTTAGCGCTAGTGTTTTAGCGTTTTTTGAGTGGCAACAGGAAGCTAGCTTAGCGCTAAGCTTAGATCACTACTAATCAAAGTACCCACGCCTTCGTTAGTGAAAATCTCTAATAAAGTCGCATGAGGGACACGACCGTCAACGATAACCGCACTCTTCACCCCACCACGTACTGCATCTAGGGCACATTGGATCTTAGGAATCATGCCGCCTGATATAGTACCGTCTTCAATCAGCATATCTACAGTCTGTGGGGTTAAGCCGGTGACTACTTCGCCATCGCGACCTAATACACCCTTAATATTAGTCAATAACATTAGCTTCTCAGCTTGCAAAAACTCAGCTACTTTACCAGCGACTAAATCAGCGTTGATATTATAAGTATTGCCTTCGCTATCAACGCCAAGAGGGGCAATAACAGGAATAAAGTTAGAAGAGATCAGTAGTTCGATCACGTCTTTATTAACGCTAACCACGTCACCGACATAACCTAAGTCTACTGGCACCGCAACACCGTCTTCTCCTATTTTTTCCATCAGCATTTTTTTAGCTTGAATAAGATTGGCGTCTTTACCGGTCAAGCCTATAGCTTGTCCGCCATGCTTATTGATTAAGCTGACGATAGACTTATTAACCCCACCGCCCAATACCATCTCGACGATATCCATAGTGCTCTTGTCAGTAACGCGCATACCATCGATACGTTCAGATTTACGCCCCAGCTCTTGGAGTAGGTTATCGACTTGCGGCCCACCGCCATGCACTACCACTGGATGTAGTCCGACTGTTTTTAATAGTACGATGTCGCGAGCAAATGAGCTTTCAAGCTCAGGATCAGTCATCGCATTGCCACCGTATTTGACAACGATTAACTTACCAACATAACGTTGGATATAAGGCAGTGCTGTGGTCAGTACTTCAGCGGTGATCTTGGCATCATCTAGATTAAGCGACATGATAAGCTCCTAAAATAGGGTTTTAAGATTGTAATTAATTACACAGGAATAGCTTAAAAAAGCTTTAAGCAAATAGATTTAGTAAAGACGTCAAAAATCTAAGGTTAACAAGGCTTTTAAAGGATCAGCTTGAGCGAAGGTTAACAAGGCTTTTAAAGGATCAGCTTGAGCGAAGACCACTATTAAACAGCTATCAAACCTTTATCAAATAACTATCAAATAGCTATCAAACCATTATCAGAAAAACAGCTTAAAGAACTAAGCCAGTAATAGTAGCGACTTTACTGCGTTTATGGACTTTTTATCGAAGTTATTCAGGTTGAATAGCCGCTATTTGATCTGCCATATCTTCATCGAACAAGCGACATAGAGCTACTAGACGGGTTTGCACTGCTAGGAGCTCATCCATAGTGTCGCCTGCAAAGCGCACGGTCAGACTGTTACTAGTGTTGGATCGGCGTACTACCCCAAAACCATGCGCAAAGTCTAAGCGCACGCCATCTATACGAGATAATAAAGTGCCTGCTGGCAATAACTGCTGCGCTTCTGTGACGGTCTTTAAGATAGGCGGCTCAGGATTAAAGCACTTACAAGATATCGACTGAGTAAATAATGCCGTCTGAGTTAGGAGTTGATCGCCTGTATTATCAGCGACTACATGCTGTAGATACTGACAGTACTCGACTAAATGTTCAATAAAGGTACAGCTGTTAGTATTAGCATCGTTAAAAGGCAGATAGTGATCAGCGCTACTAATAAGTACAGGCAGGTTTTTAGTGATGTCAGTCAACTGATAAGGGGCTACTAGGGCTCTAGGCTCACCCCATACATCAGTGCTTAGGGGCGCAGCATAACTCAAGCTATCAGCGTCCATTAATTTGGCTAAAGCTGCAAGAGTAGGCGCAGTATGAGTTAACCAATGCAACAAGCGTAGAGCTGCATACATCGCATCATCGTAAGCTATAAAGTAACCATCATTAAATATAAAGTGGCCTGATAGCTCGCCGGCAAATATAGTCGGTTGAGTAGCCGTTTGTAGCTGCTGCCTTAATAAGCTGCTACCCGTTCTAGTCATAATAGGGGTAGCACCAAGCTTACTCAGCAAGCGAGGCAAATGATGTGAGCACTTTATATCGAATAGAACTTCAGGTGCTGCTGCTGTAGCGCCAGCTTTGACAGGACATTCA
The DNA here is from genome assembly GCF_019279065.1 of Psychrobacter sp. BF1. Classification (NCBI taxonomy): domain Bacteria; kingdom Pseudomonadati; phylum Pseudomonadota; class Gammaproteobacteria; order Moraxellales; family Moraxellaceae; genus Psychrobacter; species Psychrobacter sp. BF1. Next base: position 279,392 of record NZ_JAGYWV010000003.1, on the reverse strand, counting down.
GTGACGGCTACTTGCGCTAGTAAGTATAATAAATGATCAGCGTTGATAACTTTGCCGCTATTATCAACGATCATTAGTCGATCGCCATCACCGTCAAAAGCTAAGCCGATATCCGCTTGATTAACCATCACTGTCTGTTGTAACTCAGCCAAGCGATTAGGCTCAGTAGGATCAGGATTACCTATAGGAAAACAGCCATCGGGTCTATCGTTAAGCATAATAACCCGCTGACAAAAGCGCTCGAATAAAGGCTGAGCGATATTACTAGTTGCCCCATTCATACAGTCAATAACTAAAGTCAAATCTAACTTAGCTTGGCTTATAGGCTTAATCAGCGCTAGAGACTGATGCTTCTTAATAAGGTTGCTATCAGTGCAAGGGCGATCGATTTTACGGTCATTAATTTTACTATTGCCAATAGAGTGCTCATTAGCATAACACTGATCAATAGTATTAAAGACTTGTACGATAGCCTCAATATAAGTAGTAGCAATCAGCTCAGCTGGCAAGTCAGTGCTGATAGCAGTATCAGTATCAGTATCAGTACCGATAATAGCCCCAATATCATTGCTCTTAGGGCTACCAGCGGATTCATAGTTGAAATGCGAGTTAGAGTCTAAGGTTAACGAAATATTTAGAGCGTTGCTATAGTTATGAGGCCTATTTTTGTTAAGCTCAAAGCTATGCAACTGCTGATACAGCGCTTGAATTTCTAGGCTGCTAGGAGAAGTATTAGCCACTAGCCATTTGATACCTAAAATGTTTTTGTGCGAATGACTAGCAGTGACCATAATGCCATGGCCATCATACTTTTGTGCCCAAAAGGCCATCATCGGGGTAGTAATCAGTCCCAAATTAATAACCGTTAGCCCTCGTTGACGTAAGATGTCGGCTAGCATGTGCGCTATAGTGTCACTACCTAAGCGTACGTCAAAGCCGATGACTATAGTTTTAGCCGTGGTTTCAGCCGTAGTTTCAGTAGTATAAGCCTGATTATTTTGAGACGAATTAGTTTGAGTCTTATTAGTAATAGAGGCTTTAATAAAGCGCTCATAATAGCTTCGAGAATGATAGAGGTCGGCAAAAACCTCGCCCAATGCGGCTATAAAATCAATAGTAAAGTACTGGCGCTCACCACGGATGTCATAAGCTCGGAATAAGGGCTGTTGGGCAGTAAAAGCAGGTGAATTTGGCATGTTTTTACTTCCTTATCCTAGTGACAGCCAATATTAGCAATAGCTAACATCAGGTATTATTGACGGCCTGAATGACCAAAACCACCAGCACCGCGTGCGCTTTGGTCACTAAATTCAGTGACTACTTCGAACTCAGGGCGAGCCACCGGCACTACTATATACTGAGCCATACGTTCAGCAGGATTGAGTAAAAAATCCTCGCCACTACGATTCCAAATACTTACCATTAGCTCGCCTTGATAATCAGCATCAATAAGACCTACTAAGTTACCTAAGACAATACCATGTTTATGACCAAGACCTGAGCGTGGCAAAATCATGCCGGCATAGTTAGGATCAGAGATATAAACTGCTAAGCCCGTACCGATTAAGTGCGTGCTGCCAGCCTTGATAGTTAGCGGCTCATCAATACAAGCGCGTAAATCAATACCTGCCGAGCCATCAGTAGCTCGTGTCGGTAAAGAGAATGCTGGATCTTCAATAACTTTAGGGTTTAGAACTTTAACTTGTACCGCTTGCATAACCTTCTCACTTAACAATTTAACAGGGTTTATAAAATTTTGTTTGTCGATTATTTTTATTTTAAGCAAATAGTGAAAAACGGTTCTTAATTTATAGTTTTTAGCTTCAAATTTCAACTATTCGCTAAAGGATCAGAATACTAGCTAAACCCAAAAATGACATAAAGCCGACAATATCAGTCACTGTAGTCAAAATGACAGAAGCGGATAGCGCAGGATCGATATTCATGTTTTTAAGCATCAGAGGAATGGCAATCCCTGAAGCATTCGCTGCGGTCATATTGATGGCAATAGCACAGCCAATTACGGCGGTAATCTTCGCATCCTGAAACCACAGCTGAGCAATTATTGCCATAACTAGCGCCCAAACAATACCGTTGATAGCGCCAACCCACAGCTCTTTGTTGAATAGCCACCAGCGGTTGGAACCACCGATTTGACCCATAGCCATACCACGAATAACGATAGTTAAAGTCTGTGATCCGGCAATGCCGCCCATGCTTGCCACTACCGGCATTAGTATTGCCAGCGCTACTACTTTCGCCAGCACTTCTTCAAACTGACCGATAACCGCAGCCGCTAGTAAAGCGGTACATAAGTTAATCCCTAGCCAAATACTACGACTTTTAGCACTAGTTAGAATAGGCGCAAACAGCTCTTCGTCTTGACTGACACCCGCAAGGTTACGCATAGTACTATCGACATCATCTTGAATAATCTCTGAGATATCTTCACCATTTAGCTGTCCAACCAGTTCGCCATGACTGTTGATCACTGGCGCAAAGCGAATGTCTTCTGAGCGAAAAATCGCCGCTGCATCTTGGATGTCTAAACGATCGTTAATCGTCACTGCATTATCGACGAGACTAGATACTAAAGTGCTTTGATCATGTTTGATTAAATCAGCTAAGCTCAATAGTCCCAGTAGTTGTTTACTTTTATCAACCACTAATAACTCTTGGCTCTGATCATCAAGTAAGCGTGTATCGCTGCGTAGCCATTGCTGTACTTGCGCAAGACTGCTGTCGTCTTGTACCTGAATGATATCAGGATCCATATAGCTGCCAACTTCCCAGTCCTCATAAGTATCCAGCTTATTGACTTGAATGCGGATATCTTCGTCCAAAGTTGCCATCACTGAGGTACGCACTTTCTCAGTAACGGTGTCTAATAGCTCTGAGATATCTTGCGCATCAAGATCCTGCGCAAGTAGCGATATCTCCTGTGAAGAGATATTCTCTAACAAAGGCTGACGGGTATCGAACTCTAATTCTGCTAATACTTGGCCTTTGATTTTTGCCGCAACTTGTTCCCAGATTAGCTGACGACTCGGTGAGGGAAACGACTCCAATAAGTTGGCAATCTCATACTCGGACTGCTTTAATAAAAAATCACTAATGGCTGCAAAATCGTCATTAGCCACTAAGTCCTGCAAGTACAGCAGCTTGTACTCAGCGCTATACTCAAGTGGGTTATAGTCTGGCTGCAATGTTGGTATGCGGTCAGGGCTAGAATTAGGCACGGACATAAATATTCCAAAAATGGTAAAAGCTATAACCGTTCACAATTAAAGCTATTGCTAAGCAAAAAGGCGGCGACTAACCCGCTGATAATTAAAAATAAGCAAGAAAAGCGCCAAAGGAGCAGTAAAGCCAAAGTTGCGCTAGTTGTCAGTATAGTTTGCCAGCACACTCTGTAAGCACAGTATCGCTATCAGCAATAGAACAGGGCAAAATTTGATTACTGACACTAGTATGACAAGGTTTAGTTCATACTCCACTAGGGTTCAATGGACTCTTAATGCGCTAACTGATAGGTACCTAACGTCGGCTTAACTATCGATTACCTAACAAGGCACGGATATTGGCTAAATATTCATCAGCAACGGCTTCTGGATCTTTACTGGCTTTTTTCTTCTTAGCCTTGGCAGGCCAGTCGATATGATCCTCCGGTAGCTCATCTAAGAATCTAGACTCTGAGGTAACTCGCATCTGTCCCCCTGAACGGCGCTGAGTCGCTAAGGTCAAGGTCAGCTCTCGACGCGCACGGGTTATCCCTACGTACATCAAGCGTCGCTCTTCATCTACAGTCTCGCTCAGAATAGAGTTGCGATGCGGTAACATCTCTTCTTCTAGACCCATGATATAGACATAGTTAAACTCTAGGCCTTTGGCTGCATGCAGAGTCATTAGGTTCACTTTATTAGTGTTCTCTTCTTCTTGCTGCTGCTCAAGCATATCTAACAATACCAGTTTACGAATAATAGTATCAATAGTACGGTCTTCATCTGACTCAGCGCGATTAATAAGCGACTGGATACTGGTATAGAGGATCTCAATATTATCTAAACGATTTTTCTCTTGCTGCGGGGTCTTGGCCTCTGAGCGTACTACATCGACGTAGCCAGTCTCGTCAATCATCTGTTTGACTAAAGGTACTGGATCAGGATGCTGATCGAGCTCACGGGTATAATGCTCAATAAAATCACCGAACTCTTTAAGAGTGCCATAAGCTTTGCTAGGCAATACATGACTAAGACCAGCATGAGTACAAGAGGCCAGTAGCGAGATACTATGCTCTTGTGCAAACAGTCCAAGTTTCTCAAGGGTTGCCGGCCCCATACCCCGCTTAGGGGTATTGATAATACGTAAAAAAGCACTATCATCTTCAGGGTTTAAAATCAGACGCAGATAGCCCATGATGTCTTTGATCTCGCTACGAGCGAAAAAGGACTGACCCCCAGATAACTTATAAGGTATTTGTAGTTGACGTAAATTAGCCTCTAACATCCGCGCCTGAAAGTTACTGCGATAGAGCACGGCATAATCTTCCCACTCATTGCCGTAGCGCAGTTTATGAGTAGCAATCTCCTTAGCAACTCGTTCCGCTTCATCGTCATCATTGCGACAGTTGATGATACGAATCTTTTCGCCTTGCCCTTTATCTGACCAGAGTTTCTTTTCAAATAAATGCTCGTTATTGGTAATCACGGCATTAGCAGAGGTCAGAATCCGGCTGGTTGAGCGGTAGTTTTGCTCAAGCATGACTATTTTTAATTTGGGAAAGTCTTCTTTGAGCAGCGCCATGTTTTCAGGTTTAGCCCCACGCCAAGCGTAGATAGATTGGTCATCATCGCCTACTACCGTAAAGCGCCCTTGCGGCCCAACCAGATACTTAATCATTTCGTACTGAGCGGTATTAGTATCTTGATACTCATCGACTAGTAAATAACGAATACGGTTTTGCCATTTATCACGCAGCTCTCTGTTTTCACGGAGTATCTTAGTCGGCAAAACGATTAAGTCATCGAAATCAACAGCGTTATAAGCGCGCAAATTACGATCATAAAGGGCATATAAAGTGGCAAAGATCATGTCTTCTGGATCGGTTAAGGTTTCCATCGCCTTATCAGGTTCAACTAAATCGTTTTTCCAATCAGATATCATTTTTATGGCTTTGCCAACCAGCTCACGACTCTCAGCGCCACTCAAGTTATCGCGCATCATCAGCTCCATCAGCAAGCGCTTACTATCGTCGCTGTCCATAATGGAGAAGTTACCTTTGAGCGGCGTATGTATAAGCTCATAACGCAAAAACTGTAAACCAAACTGATGAAAAGTTGACACGGTTAGGCCACGGGTCTTTTCGCTAGGCAACAACTTGCTCACTCGCGCTTTCATTTCACGAGCAGCTTTATTAGTAAAAGTTACCGCAGTGATACGCTCAGCTGGCATGTTGCATTCTTCGATAAGATAAGCAATCTTACGGGTAATCACTGAAGTTTTGCCTGAGCCTGCGCCGGCTAGTACTAGCAGCGGACCAGAGACATAGAGCATGGCTTCTTGTTGTTTGGGATTTAGTTGACTCATAGCGAAACCTTTGGGACAAATAGGGCAAAAGCAAAAGAGGGCTAGACTTTAAATATCTGTGTAATATTAAAAAGATTAAGTCTAATAAAAGCAGTAAAATATATATAAATGGCTTTATAAGTGACTAAAATTAGGTGAGTTATTATAAAGCAAAAATAATACTTAGGGGGAGTAGATAGATAATGAGCCGATATGCAGGACTGTGTAGCTTTTGCAAATTTTTGCCCAGTTAATAGCGAGGCTAACGGCTAACCACTTGGCTAATTGTAGATAATAGTCTGAGCATTTTTCAAAATACAGCCCGTTAAAATACAGTTAATTAAAATACTGCTAATTAAAATACAGCGCGTTAAAATGCACCAACTGAACGGCGTCAATTGGTGCCATAGTAACTAAGCAAGATTGTTATAACTAATGAATTTAAGCGTTATTCAATTGACGAGCGGCTTCAAGAGCAAAATAAGTCAAGATGCCGTCAGCACCAGCGCGGCGAAAGCCAATCAATGATTCTAAAATCACCGCTTCGGTTAACCAACCGTTTTGAATAGCAGCCATGTGCATCGCATATTCACCAGAGACTTGATAAGCAAAAGTCGGCACACCAAAAGTATTTTTGACTTCTCGAATCAAATCAAGATACGGCTGACCTGGCTTAATCATCACCATATCTGCGCCCTCGGCAATATCCATCGCTACTTCATGTAAAGCTTCAGCACGGTTACCAAAATCCATCTGATACTGCTTTTTGTGACCGCCTTTTAGATTGCCAGCACTACCGACCGCATCACGGAACGGGCCATAATAAGCCGACGCATATTTTGCTGAGTAGGCCATGATAGCTGTGTTGACGAAACCTTCTGCCTCAAAGGCATCGCGCATGGCTTTGATACGGCCATCCATCATGTCGCTAGGAGAGATGATATCAGCGCCAGCACGAGCATGGACTAAAGCTTGCTGCACTAGCACTTCTACTGTCTCATCATTGACTACATAGCCACTATCATCGAGTAGACCATCTTGACCATGTGAAGTATAAGGATCTAGCGCCACATCAGTCATAACCACGATTTCTGGTACGGCATCTTTGACTGCTTTGACCGCTCTTGCGCTCAAGCCATTTTCGTCATAAGCGGCACGACCATCAGCAGTCTTTAAGCTATTATCTATAACTGGGAAGATATCTATAGTCGTCACCCCTTCAGCTAATAACGCTTTGGCATGTTTGATCAGCAAATCAATAGATAAACGCTCAACACCTGGCATACTAGCAATAGCTTGGCGTTGGTTTTGGCCTTCTATTACGAATACTGGAGCGATAAAGTGTTTAGGATGCAGCTCAACTTCACGAATCATCGCTCGCACGTTATCGTTATAACGAAGACGACGTAAGCGGGTAGCAGGGAACTGGCGATTAAAGGTATAAGTCATAATGAATCCTAATGATAGTTTATTAGAGGGTGTTTATTAGCTGGCTGTTATTGAACAGGCTATTAGTAATGCTAGTTATAAAGCGCAGTGTTTATTAAGGGTTTTATTAATTAATGGCTTTATGCTTGTCTATGATATCACTGTGAATAGGGTGTTATTAATAAGATTGCTATAAGTAAAAGTTAATCATAAAAGCAAAAAACCCCACCAAAGCGGTAGGGCCAATTGTAAAATATCAATAGATAGCGATTATTAGTAATAAGCTATCTTGGCCAACCACTAAGGCTCAATAATCTGTGATACTGGCACTTGCTCAACTGGCGTGTCTTTAATCACTGTACCAACCGCCGCATCGGCTTTGCCGTCATTATTAATATCGACTATAGCCTTTGGATCAAAAGTAGCCATTGCTGGGGTTTTTGATTGCTTGATTGCGATGGCTTCTTGTAGAGAAGCTACTCGTGGTGAGCTGGCAGCATTAATAGCATAAGCCGCTTGAGATTCAGCACTGTTTTTATTTAAGTTGGCAATACCTGATAAGTTAGTATATTGAGCTACTGGAATAGCCACTGGTACTGCAAGGTTGGCACCGCCACCGAGCACTTGGTAAAGCTCTATTTGACTGATGATTTTTTGTAATTCTAAATCTAAAATACCTTGCTGCGTGGAGAATAACGAGCGCTGCGCATCTAGAACGTCTAGATAGTTAGAGATACCCGCTTTAAAGCGTGCATCAGCGATCACAAAGGTTTGGTCAAAGTTATCTTGTAAGCGATATTGCGAAGCAAGCTGTTCACCAAGCGTTGCCCGCGTTGCTAGCACATCTGACACTTCACGGAAGGCTGTCTGAATAGAGCGTTCATAATTAGCTAGGGTCTGCGCACGCTCTATTTTTGCCACATCATAATTGGCATCTAAACGGCCAGCATCAAAAATAGGCACACTAATATTAGGACCGAATGACCAGCCAACAGCGCCGCTTTTGAATAAGTTATCTAAGCTGCTACTGCCAAGACCAACACTACTAGCCAAACTTATAGAAGGGTAGTAAGCCGCACGCGCCACTTCTATGTTAGCACCAGCCGCTTTTAGGTTGTACTCCGCTTGTAGCAAATCAGGACGATAACGCAGGAGCTCACTAGGTAGACCTGCATTAAAGATTTCATGATTAGTAATATTGCTAATCGCTGGAGCTGGAATTAGATTGGTTGGAATAGGCGTGCCAATTAAAAACTGCAAAGCATTACGTGCTCTTAGAATACTGCTCTGGGCACGTAGTACTGCCAGCCTAGCATTCTCAAGTGAGGCGCTAGATTGCAGAGTAGGCAGCTTAGGATCAATACCGGCCTCAAAACGCTTATTAGCAATGAATAAAGAACGTTCACGACTCTCAACGGTCGCTTCAGCTAACTTGAGCTGCGCTAAGCTGTAACTAAGATTAGCGTAGCTTTGAGCAATATTACTGATTAAGCTGATCTGCGTTGAGTCTTTAGCCGCACTAGTTGCCAAAAAGTTCTGTAGAGCTTGATCTTTTAGACTAGCAATCTTGCCCCAAAAGTCGAGCTCATAGTTGGCTAGACCCAAATTGACATTAAAACTATCACCAGTGCTACTACCTAATGCACTGCCTTGACGTCGGCGTGAATAGCCAGCGCTGCCATCAATAGTTGGCAAGTCGCGAATATCAGTAATTTGATATTGTGCTCGAGCTTTTTCAATCGCTAAGCGTGCACTTTCAAAGTCTTTGTTATTCTGCAGTCCTAAAGCAATCAGGCCTTTTAGGCGCTCATCACTATAGAAGTCTTGCCAGCGCTGACCAGCCACACTAGGCTGCTCAGCAGTGCTTACGGTCTGATTATCAAAGGCACCGTAAGCTTGCTCAATAGGTAGATTAGGCTCAACAAGTACCGGACGCATATCAGCTTTTGGAATAGTATTACACGCAGCCATACTAAGGACTAGGGCGCTTAAGCCTAAAAGTCGAGTAGCATTTTTGCGAGTGCGAGCGGCAGATAACGAGGCAAATCGTACACCTACCACTGAGCGTTGAGCCATAGTAACTACTGGCGTAGAGGTTGAGTTAGGCGTAAAAATGATTTGAGAACTCATTTGGTATTATCTCCAAAACTTGCAGGCTGATAACTCTCAGAGGGAGTTGGATCCGGCGTATTGTCAGTTGGTGGCGTTGGCGTGTTGTCAGTTGGTGGCGTAGGTTGGTCGTCGTCACCATCATCACCACTATTGTCAGCGCTGCCATTACCTTTAGGGCTACCCGCTACTTCATGGCTTTCATTGTTCATATAAGGGAACATACTACGTATCCAAATATAGAACATAGGAATAAAGAAGATACCCAGCAAGGTAGCACTAACTACTCCGCCAAGGACACTAGTACCAATAGCGTTCTGGCTACCAGAACCTGCACCATTGGCTAGGAATAATGGCACAACCCCAATACCGAAGGCAAGTGAGGTCATAATAATAGGTCGCAAACGTTGTCTTGCGGCTAGCATGACTGCATCTTTGAGACTATAGCCTTCCTCTTGGTGATCTTTGGCAAACTCAATAATCAAGATGGCATTCTTGGCAGATAGTCCGACTACTGTCAGTAGGCCAACCTGTAAGTAAACATCATTATCGAAGTCTCGTAGCCAAGTAAATAATGCTGCTCCTAATACCCCAAGTGGAATGACTAGTAGTACTGAGAATGGAATAGACCAACTCTCATACAAGGCCGCCAAACATAGGAATACCACTAAGATAGAGATAGCGTAGAGCATAGGTGCTTGAGCACCTGACTTTTGCTCCTCAAGTGATAAGCCTGTCCACTCAAAGCTGATACCTTCCGGCAATTTATCTACCATAGCTGCCATAGCGTTCATAGCATCGCCAGTACTTAGACCTTCAGCAGCGTTCCCTTGAATATTCATTGAGGGTAAGCTGTTATAACGGGTTAAGTTCGGAGAACCATTCTCCCAGCGACTACTAGAAAAAGCATCAAATGGAATCATCTCATTGCTGTCATTGCGCACATACCACTTACCTATATCACTAGGGTTAGTACGGCTTTCAGGCTGACCTTGAATAAAGACACGCTTGATACGACCACGATCGACAAAGTCATTAATATAGCTTGAGCCCCAAGCTGTGGAGATCACACTGTTGATACTGCCAAGCGATAAACCATAAGCAGCGGCTTGTTCTTGGTTAATATCGACCTTGAGCTGCGGTGCATCTTCTTGTCCATTTGGACGTACACCAGCTACTTGATCATTCTGAGCAGCCATTCCTAGCAGCATATTACGGGCTGCAAGTAATTCATCATGCCCTAAGTTACCGGAATCTTGTAGCATTAAATCAAAGCCACTAGCATTACCAAGGCCACTAATTGCTGGCGGTATGATAGTAAAGACAGTCGCTTCATTGATTTGGCTAAAGAAGTAACCGTTGGCACGATCAGAAATTGCTTTTACTCCATTATCATCGCCTTCACGATCCGCCCAATCATTGAGCTTAACGAATGCTAGACCCACGTTCTGACCTTGCCCGACGAAACTAAAACCGGCGATAGTAAAGGCTGAAGCGACGTTATCGGGTTCTTGATTAGTATAATAGTCACTAACCTTATCGAGAACATCTTGGGTCTGATCGAGCGTAGACCCTGCTGGTAGCTGGACTAAAGTAAACATAATCCCTTGGTCTTCTTCAGGTAAGAAGGAGCCAGGAATACGTAAGAACACTACCGCCATAATACCGATAATGGCTGCATAAGCGATTAGATATAACCATTTAAAACGGAAGCTATTACCAACGAGCTTCTCATAACGAAGACTTACTTTAGCGAAGCTGCGGTTGAACCAACCAAAGAAACCTTTCTGATTTTCACTATTGCCTTTTTCATGACTTTTACTACGTTTGAGTAAAGTCACACAAAGCGCTGGGGTAAAGATAAGTGCTACTAATGCTGACAACACCATACTAGTGATTAGAGTGATCGCAAACTGGCGATAAATGACCCCTGTTGAGCCACCAAAGAAGGCCATCGGCACGAATACTGCTGACAAGATCAACGCAATACCGATAACGATTTTACTGATTTCGCCCATCGATTGAATAGTAGCGTTTTTGATGGAGATCTCAGAGTCTTCCTCCAAGATTCGCTCAACGTTCTCTACCACCACAATAGCATCATCGACCAGTAGACCAATCGATAGTACCATCGCAAACATGGTTAATACGTTAATACTAAAGCCGGCTACATAAAGCACCGCAAAGGTACCTAGTAGTACAATAGGCACTGCAAGAGTAGGGATGATGGTAGCGCGCCAGTTCTGTAAGAAGATGAACATGACGATAAATACTAAGACAATTGCCTCAATCAAAGTCATGACTACTTGTTCAATAGATAAACGTACGAACGGCGTAGTATCATAAGGTACGACAGACTTTAGACCTGCTGGGAAGTTTGCTTCTAATTCGGCTATACGCGCGCTAACTAAGTCACGGGTTTGTAGAGCGTTAGCGCCACTGGCTAAAGACACAGCGAGGGCGGCTGCATCTTGGCCGTTATAAAGTGAAATAACACCGTAGTCTTCACTACCAATCTCAACCTTAGCAACATCACCTAAACGTACTTGCGCACCAGAACTATCGGTCTTGAGTAAGATGTCTTCAAATTCATCAGGAGTTTGTAGATAGCTTTGCACGGTAACCGTGGCATTGATAACTTGCTCGTCCAGATTCGCTGGTGCTTGTCCAAGCTGACCTGCTGATACTTGAGCATTCTGTGATCGCACGGCTTCAACAACGTCAGATGGTACCATATTGAAGCTACGCAAGCGCGCAGGATCAAGCCAAATACGCATCGCATAAGAGGAACCGAATGCTTGTACTTCACCAACGCCTTCAATACGGCTGAGCTGATCGACCACATTAGAGTTGATATAATCGCCGATATCAGCGCGATCCATACTGCCATCTTCAGAGACAAAACCTTGTACTACCAAAAAGCCACTAGAGGACTTATTGACATTGACCCCTTGACGCTGCACCGATTCAGGTAGCGAGCTCATGGCTGCTTGAAGTTTATTCTGTACTTGTACTTGCGCAGTATCGGCGTCAGTACCGTTCTCAAAGAACAAAGTCACTGAGGCGCCGCCATTTGAAGAGCTTGATGACTTCATATACATCAAGTTATCAAGGCCCTTCATGCGCTGCTCAATAACCTGTACTACTGAATCTTCAACGGTTTTCGCATTAGCACCAGGATAGCTAGCGCTGACCGAAATAGTCGGTGGCGCAATAGCTGGATACTGCTCAATCGGTAAACTGATGACCGATATAATCCCGACAAGCATGACTAATATAGCCAATACCCATGCAAAGATAGGTCGGTTAATAAAAAAAAGTGACATAGTATATCCCTAGGTCTTCCTAGCTTTGAATGGAATTAATTAGCGGCTGCTGGTTGTTTGGCATCAGCTTTGGCTGTGTCACTAGCTGGCTTATTCATTGTTTTTGCAGCTTGTTGTGGTGTTTTGGCAGGAGGCTGATTTGCCGCTTGACCTTTAGCTGCTGGCGCACCGGGTTGGGTAGGGGCCGCATTAGGATCTTCTAAAGGCTTAGCTACCACTTCTTGTTCAGGTTTGACTTTGGCACCACCAATCACTACAACTTGGTCGCCGCTCTGTAGACCGTCAGTAATTACCCACTGACCTTTATAAGTGCCATTAACAGTCACTGGACGTACTTGGATTTTATTATTAGCATCCACAATATAGACTTGCGTCTCACTTTTGGTTGAGCGCATAACCGCACTTTGGGGGACTAAAGCGGCATTAGTAATAACGCTTTGAATCAAGCGTGCAGAAACATACATACCAGGCAATAACACGCTATTAGTATTAGGGAATACTGCGCGTAGAGTAACTGCGCCAGTTGATTCGTCAACCTTAGCTTCTGACAACTCCAATTTACCCGTTACTGGATATACGCTACCATCTTCTAGCACTAGCTCAACAATATTCATCCCTGCTTGCGCTTTACCTTGAGATATCTGTTGACGTAGTTTTAACAATTCAGATGAGGATTGGCTGATATCGACATAGATAGGATCTAAGCGCGAAATCGTTACTAATGGAGTCGCTTGGCTAGCATTTACTAATGAGCCTGCAGTAGCTGTTGAGCGATCACTACGACCGGAAATGGGTGAGCGTACGATAGTACGGTTAAGATCTAAAGTACTAGCATCCAAACCTGATCTAGCGCTTTGAATACCAGCTTTTGAGCTTTCTATGCCAGCTTGAGACTGACTGACTGCGGCATTGGCACTAGCAACCGCTGCTTGTGCGGTACGAACTTGGGTTTGCGCTTGATCATACTGCTGTTTAGAGATAGCGTCGATTTCGACTAGGCCCTTTAGGCGCTGAAAATCGTTTATTGCTTGTGCCAATGAAGCTTGGCGACTGGCCAATTCAGCTTTAGCATTGGCATTATTAGCCAAGGCAGTCTGATAATTAGCTTGTGCTTGTTGAACAGCAGCTTCACCGCTAGCGATAGAAGTGGCATAGTTATCAGTATTGATACGATATAAAGGCTGGCCTTTTTTGACGTTACTGCCTTCACGGAAGAGTATCTCGTCAATAATACCGTCTACTTGTGGACGTACATCTGCAGTTTCGAATGCAGTGGTGCGTCCAGAAAAGGTTTGTACTTGAGGTATAGTACCCAAAGTAACGGTTTGGACGTTGACGACGGCAGGCGGCATCTGTTGCTGAGCGGCTTCGGCAGCAGCGTCCTCTTTTTTGTCACAGCCAACCAGTACCGCTGTCGATAGTACAGATGCTATTACAATCGTAAGATAAGAGTGCTTCATCAATGTCCTCTGGAGTATTCAGTTTTAATAAAAGGTTGTAGTACAATAATTTTTAATACGCTAGGTTATAATAGGCTTAAAAAAATAGCTTTTATAAGCCTGATCGATATAACCCTAATGCTAATAACTAGTGCTAATAAAAAATAACCACGTCTTACGATTACGGTTAGCCTCAAGGAGGTATCCCATCGACTAAGGCAAGATAATAATATGAAAGCTAATGATATTAGTAATAAATTTAGTGAGCTATTATAAACTATCGGGTCTACCCTATAGTCAAGCAACTAAATAGTAGACTTATGCCATTAAGTAACTATAAGTTATTTTTTAGTTACATCAAACGTTGATAGTATAAGCGTTACACAAGTTACCTTAAATAAAACTTTAAGATAACGCTATAGTTAATATATTGTTAATTTTTGTTATATGAGTTTATTTATAGCGTACTAAGTGACGAACAGCCATAAAAATATGGCTTGTAAGCAAAATATATAATTTAGCAATAAGTTAATGTGGATGTTAAAAAATACTACAGGTAAGCGTTGATATTTGATTTGTTGATTAACAACCTATACCTTTGCTACTAGGGCATAATCTATGACTATTACCCATTAATAACTAATCAATAGTAATTAGTTGCTAGTTACAGGCTACTTATAGTTTTACGGTTGTTGTCTTAAGATCAGGGGTTTGCGAAATAGTAACAGTCGATTGAGTTATTGAATTGCTCGTTGACTAATTTAACAGAAATTACGGTAATAACTGATAGTTTAACAGCGGATAGTTCAAAAGCTGAGCGATGAATCCCTCAGCCTTCTAATCCTGACGTTTTAACAGCCATTACCTTTGTCATTGATCATTTAGCAGCTAGCAAAATTAGTTTTTAATTTTAGCTTATATCAAGCGTGAGCTGGCAAGCTCAGTCAGCTGATATAAGCCTTGGCGATAGCGATTATCCGGAAGCAGGCTTAGAGCTTGCTGCGCCAATCGAGTCTCTTCAAGTGCACGCTGAGTACAGTAAGCCAATGAGCCTGAATTTCTTACTAAGGCAATCAGTTGTTCAGCATTAGGCGTTTTGCCAGTTTGTACGGCTACACGTAGCTGGTCATAGCCTGGTTTGTCACTATCCTTTAATAGCGCAAGGGCTTTGATAGTAGGCAGGGTAGGTTTACCCTCTGCCAAGTCATCACCGAGGTTTTTGCCCATCAGCTCACTGTCACCGCTGTAGTCCAGCACATCATCTATAATTTGAAAAGCATTACCAAAGTGCTGGCCAAAATCTGCCAATGCAGGCAAGTATTGAGTTTGGTCTTGTAAAATAGCCGCACCTTGAGTGGCCATCATAAATAGTCGTGAGGTTTTGCCATCGATGATGCGTAAGTAATCGTCTTCAGTAGCCTGTGGATTATGCTGATGTTGCAATTGCAGCACTTCACCTTCAGCGATGTCACAAGTGCCATCAGAGAACAGTTGCAATAGGGGTAAACTCTTAAAGCCAACTAATAAGTTAAAGGCGCGAGCAATAAGATAATCACCTACTAGCACGGCAGTGGCGTTATCCCAAGTAGCATTAGCAGTAGGTTTACCACGGCGCTGACCTGACTCATCAATCACATCGTCATGAACTAAAGTGGCTGTATGCAGCATCTCAGTAATAGCGGCCAAATGCATCGCTTGCTCTGATGCGCTGTCATGGAGCATACGCGCACACAATAGAGTGATTAACGGACGCATACGTTTACCACCAGCATTAATGACATGCTGTGAGACGTTCATGACTAGCTGAACTTTTGAATTAAGACTACCAAACACTTGCTTATCCATAATCTCAAAGTCATCAGCAACGATGCTTTGGATATCGGCATAGCTTGGCTTAGGCAGGGCAGGAGTAGCTGCTAAAGCAGTTATTGAGGTACTGGTCATAAGAATAGTCATATTATTTGGGTGAAAAAATCATCATATAGTCGATGAGTAAATTAAGTCAGTGTAACTGATGAGGTGCAAATACCATCATAATAGCATAGCTAGTAGCTTTTATTGTTGTCTAAAATGCGTTCTTCATAACAATAGCTATCCTTTACTAACCGCTAAGTTATGGGCGTATAATAATTTTTTTTGCGCTAATGTGAATGGCTATTGGCCCTAGTCAATGTTAACTCAATGTTATATAAAAGCAGCGTTAAAGCAATATTGTAAGTTATTGAATGGATAAGCTATAATGACTGCCGTTAGACGCAGTTATAGGGCTACGGCTAAGCTAGTCTCTTGCTGAATTTGCAATAGGGTGATTGGGCTTAGTACTAGCTAGTAAAAGCTGTGACAAGAAACTTGCTTTTACGGTGAAAAAGCCGTAAAATCATGCCTTTAATTTTTCCCTGTCGTGTTCGTCGTCGAAGCGTTGGTATAATATCAGCCACGGCACACGGGTTAAGCGGAGTTAGACTATGTACGCAGTAATCAAAACTGGTGGTAAACAGCACCGTGTAGTCGTCGATGAGTTGCTAAAAGTTGAACTGCTAAAAGCAGAAACTGGCGGAACAATCAAATTTGAAGACGTGTTGATGGTTGTTGATGGTGATACTGTCAAAATCGGTCAGCCAGTCGTTGAAGGCGCTAGCGTAGAAGTGGAAGTGATTGAACATGGTCGCGGCGAAAAAATCCGTATCATCAAGCACAACCGTCGTAAGCATTATCACAAAGAGCAAGGTCACCGCCAATGGTACACCTTGTTAAAAATCAAAGCGATTAATGCTTAATTAGCTATTATCAGTTACTTACTGATAATTAATAACGCAATAAAAGCTTAAGAGTTGTCGCATAAGCGATAAGTCACATTAACAAGGAGATTTTCTCATGGCACATAAAAAAGCTGCCGGCTCGTCACGTAACGGTCGTGATTCAAACCCAAAAATGCTCGGCGTAAAAATCTTTGGTGGTCAAACCATCGTCGCTGGTAACATCATCGTTCGTCAACGTGGAACAGAATTCCATGCTGGTGAAGGCGTTGGCATGGGCCGCGACCATACTTTATTTGCACTGAATGATGGTGTAGTGAAGTTTGCAACTAAAGGTAAGTTTAACCGTCGTTATGTGATGGTTGAAAGCGCCTAGTTAGCGTTTTGCTACTGAGCTATAGGCTTGATATATCAAGTCCATAAATCGCTGTAGTGAATAAAAAAAGTCCCTGTTACCAATTGGTGATAGGGACTTTTTGCATTCATACAATAAGGCTAGGATTAAGAAGGCTAAGATTAAGTTTTACCCATTAATCTTAGCCTTACCATAGTACAAAAACTTATTAAGAGCAGTCACCGCTATCAGCAATTATAGTCAGTTGTGTTAGTTACAAGCGTGTATGGCAGGCGTAGTATTGATTGCAATTCTAGCCTAGCCGTGTAATAAAAAAGCTGGCACACTGTCCCTCATCGATCAGAAGCTATTGAATGTTCTACTATGATACTGCCTAATACAGTGTGATAAGCACCAATAATAAACACCCTTGATCATAGCAATCGACTGTACTATTTAATGACTGTATTAATTTATATTGAAATTCATAATGAGAGGAAAAATCATGACTTTATTTACTAACAATACTACTAGCACTACTAACAGAACTACGGTAAAACAAAAACTGATGAGCGGTGCTTTAGCTGGGGTGCTTTTAACTAGCCTTGGGGTTGCAGCGCCTATTGTGGCCTTGACCCAATCTGCTAATGCAGCTCCTGCTGATAACTTGACTGCTGCCAAACGTTTAAATGCCTTATTGACTAATACTAAGAGTATGACGGCTAACTTCAGTCAAACTACCAAAGGCGCAAGTAGCGGATCTTTTCAAGGTAGTATGAGTGTCCAGCGTCCAAATAATTTTCGTTGGGAGACTAAATCACCTTCTCAGCAATTGATCGTCGCTAATGGTAGTTCGATGTGGATTTATGACAAAGACTTAGAGCAAGCGACTAAGCAAGCGGTCGATAGTCAAGTGGGTAATACTCCAGCATTGTTACTATCTGGAGATCCAAGCAAGATTGACAAAAGCTTTAAAGTCACTCAGCCTTATAACAATAAGAACTACTACGTACTCTATCCGAAGTCTGGTGATGCCAGCTTTAAGACTCTGTCGATGAGCTTTAGTGGTGGTAAACCTGTAATGATGGTACTGAATGATACTTTAGGTCAGACTACCTCAATCAAATTTAGTAATATTAAGCTGAATCCAAGTATCAACAGCAGCCAGTTTAAATTTACTCCACCAAAAGGTGTTGATATTATTAATCAGTAATCAGTAATCAGTAATCAATTATCAGTAACTCATAGCTGATGGCTGATCTATTAATGATATAAAAAGACAGGTCGATTATTCGGCCTGTCTTTTTGCCTGTTTGCTACCGCTATAAGCAGGTATAAACTCAGATTTTCGGTAGCTAAATGACCATCATAATCAGTTATAAATATTTTGTTAGCTAATTATTGATCTGCAACACAACTGATTGGGCAGCATTGCGCACTTAATTGGTATTGCTCTTAAGCCAGTGTAATAGCCTGTTTTTATTTGAATTAATATTTTAATTTTTACAGTCATTGCCATGCTGATTGAGGTGTGTTTTACAATTGGGCTTAAAGTTGAGTTTATAGTAAAATTAAGGCCTTGCAAAAATTTAAATAGGGCGTACCCTATAGCATAATTTATCGCTGTAGATACATATTTTGTAGCATATAAAGTGACCGCCTGATACAGTGAAAAACTGGCTTTTGGGCACTAATATGCGTATAGTAGGTAAACCGTTTATGCCAGTTGTCACACCATTATTGACCCTTTGTAATGAGTTATTAAATCAATTAAATAAGTTGTTATTTAATTAGCAATAGAGATATTGATTTACTAAGTTTATTCAAGGCGTTTAGTAGATGTTTTTGATGACCAGCCCTTATCCTTGACTATGTCGGATATCTTTACAGTTGGTCCTATCTGATGCTAACGTCGATAACCTTGATAATTGGCCGTTACCAGCAAAGTGTTTTATAGCTTATTTTAATATTATAAATAAGGTATTAGTCGCACTTTGCATATTCGTTTGCGTTATGGTTATCGTATAACTATGTTGTTATTGAGTACTAGTTTGCGTTATACCTAACACTCGCTTGGGTGAGGAGCACGTATTATCATGTCTGCCTTTAATTGGTCAGCCGTTGCTTTTATTCTAGCCGCTATCGGTCTGGTTATATTCATGCTAGTCGTCCCGCGTTTGCTAGGTGGGCGGTCTCATGGTCTGCAAAAAGAACATGTATTTGAAGC
Organism: Psychrobacter sp. BF1; assembly: GCF_019279065.1. NCBI lineage: Bacteria > Pseudomonadati > Pseudomonadota > Gammaproteobacteria > Moraxellales > Moraxellaceae > Psychrobacter > Psychrobacter sp. BF1. The sequence goes on along the minus strand of NZ_JAGYWV010000003.1, from coordinate 260,208 downwards.
AGGCGTTGTCGGAGCTGGCAATGCCCGTATTCGCTTGTCTGCTAAATTTTATTTAGTGGCTATCTTCTTTGTTATCTTCGATTTAGAAGCCTTGTATTTATATGCTTACGCCGTCTCAATTCGAGAAACAGGGTGGGCCGGTTTTATTGCGGCTTCGACTTTTATTATTGATCTGTTGATTGGTTTAGTCTATGCCTTGAGTTTGGGCGCACTAAACTGGGCACCTGCTGATAAACTGCGCAAAAAAGCTCGTCTTTACGCCGCGCCTGCTGGCTTTAATCTAGCGAGCATTACCAAGTTTGATGGGATTGAAGAACTGATGGTTGACCCTACGGGTAAAATACCAGCACAGTCTTCAGGACAGATCAATGTATCAAATAACATTGAAGCTAATCGTCGCCATCTACAAAGCATCGACCACATTAATACCACAGGTAATATTACTTCTGTGGATTTTGCTGCGTCTGCTCAGCGTGAAAATACTTAGTATCAGTCCTTAGCATACTGCTTGTTATAAGTAGTTAATCTCAGTTTTTAGAATAACTATATTTGCGATTAGATTGCCTATTAAAGCAAGAGTTTAGATGATAAATTCTGCAGTATCTAACAGGTAGGTGGTTCAATCGATAGTTAGTTATGAAGGTCATATTCGCAACAATAATATGATTAGCTTGCTGGCAACCTCAACGCTATGCTGCACCCAATATAAAGGTTGAATGTTATGAAATATACCTTAACCAGAGCCAATCCTGATGCAGATATTTATCCTGCAGAGACTCGGGAAACGGTCGGTGATCCTCTTGAAGATGAAGTTAATAAAAACGTCTTTATGGGTCGTCTAGAAGATTTAGTTCATTCGACGGCTAACTGGGGGCGTAAGAACTCGTTGTGGCCTTTTAACTTCGGTACTTCATGCTGTTATGTTGAATATGCTACTACTTTGACTGCCGTCCACGATTTATCGCGCTTTGGTGCAGAAGTTATTCGTGCCTCACCAAGACAAGCTGATGTCATGATCGTAGCGGGCACTTGTTTCATCAAAATGGCACCAGTTATTCAACGTCTTTATGAGCAAATGCTAGAGCCTAAATGGGTCATTTCTATGGGCGCTTGTGCTAACTCTGGCGGCATGTACGATATCTACTCAGTAGTCCAAGGCGTGGATAAGATTATTCCGGTAGATGTCTATATACCTGGTTGTCCACCGCGTCCAGAAGCCTTGATCCAAGGCTTGATGCTATTACAAGAATCGATCACTAAGGAGCGTCGCCCTTTAGGTATTCATATGAAAGATCAAGGCATTTATCAGCCACAAATGACGGCTGAGCGTGACCGCAAACAAGCGGATCGTATTGCAGTAAAAAATCTACGTAGTCCAGACAGTATTTAACTTAATAGCTTGGCTTGTTGGGCCGTTAACGATAAACAGGCGCAGGCGCTTATCATCATTTAGTGATAATAACTCAGTTATGATTAATGAAGGAAAACATCATTCATGGTCACGGTAGTCGAAAATATAGATCCTAAGATCAAGCCTGTACCTGCAGTAATTCAAGAGCTAGGGCACAAGTATGCTGGTAAGTTTGTGGTGCAGCAGACTATTGATGAGATCCCGACAGTCTGGGTCGCACGTGCTGATTTACTAGATATTTTATTATTCTTACGTAAGCTGCCAAAACCTTATGTCATGTTGTTCGACTTATCAGCGATGGATGAGCGCTTGCGCCAACATCGTGAAGGTCTGCCAGCTAGCGACTTTACGGTTTTTTATCATCTGATGTCGCTGGAGCGTAATAGCGATGTAAGGATTAAAGTTGCCCTTAGTGAAGATGACTTAAATGTGCCTAGCGCTACTAACATTTGGCCTAATGCCAATTGGTATGAGCGTGAAGTTTGGGACATGTTCGGCATTGTCTTTACTGGCCATCCGCATTTAACCCGTATCTTACTGCCTAAGTATTGGGAAGGTCATCCGCTGCGCAAAGAATATCATGCGCGCGCCACTGAATTTACTCCTTACTTCCTAAATACGGCCAAGCAAGAGTACGAGCAAGAGAACTTGCGCTTCGTTCCTGAAGAGTGGGGCATGAAACGTTCGGGACGTGATGAAGACTTTATGTTCTTGAACATCGGTCCTAACCATCCCTCAGCGCATGGTGCCTTTAGACTAGTACTTCAGCTCGATGGTGAAGAAGTTGTTGACTGTATTCCGGATATTGGTTATCACCATCGCGGCGCAGAAAAGATGGCTGAGCGTCAGACTTGGCATTCTTACATTCCTTACACCGACCGTATTGATTACTTAGGTGGGGTGATGAATGAGCTGCCGTATATTATGTCAGTGGAGAAGTTAGCCGGTATTACCATTCCAGCACGTGCTGAAACTATCCGGGTGATGATGAGTGAGTTTTTCCGTATCACTAACAACCTACTATTCGTCGGTACTTTTATTCAAGATGCTGGTGGTATGACCCCAGTATTCTATATGTTTACCGATCGCCAAAAAGCTTATGACGTAATCGAGGCAGTAACAGGCTATCGTATGCATCCGGCTTGGTTCCGTATTGGCGGTACTGCCGCAGATTTACCGCGTGGCTGGCAGCGTTTAGTCCGTGAGTTCTTGGACTGGATGCCAAAACGTTTAGATGAGTATGTTAAAGCAGCACTAAATAATAGTGTGCTCAAAGGTCGTACGCAAGGTGTGGCTCAATATGATGCTAAGCAAGCTTTAGCTTGGGGTGTGACTGGCGCAGGTCTTCGTGCTACTGGTGTCGATTTTGATTTACGTAAAGCCCGTCCTTATATGGGCTATGAAAATTATGATTTTGAAGTGCCAGTAGGGTATAACGGTGATGCTTATGATCGCTGTATGATTAAAGTTGAAGAGATGCGTCAATCCTTGCGTATTATTCGTCAATGTATGGATAATATGCCGCAAGGCCCTTATAAAGCCGATCATCCATTAGCCGTACCCCCACCGAAAGATCGTACTCTAAATGATATTGAGACTTTGATTAATCACTTTATCTCAGTATCTTGGGGTCCAGTGATGCCCGCTGGTGAGTGTGCCACTATCGTTGAGGCTACTAAAGGCTTAAACAGTTATTATATTACTTCAGATCGCGCCACTATGAGCTATCGTACTCGTATTCGCACCCCGACATTTGCGCATATTCAGCAGATGCCTTCAGTGATCAACGGCTCGTTAGTATCCGATGCTATTATGTATTTGGCTTCTATTGACATCGTAATGGCTGACTGTGATCGTTAGGGAAGTTATAAAAGACTAGTAATAAAAGAATAGTTATAAAATAAGCTTAATCAATGAGTTACCACCTAATGGTGCACCAAAACGCTATACTTGTAAGACGCCATAGCTATCATGACATTTTATAGAAAATAGCGCGATGAGTGAGGATAAGACAAAAGATATGAGAATTGTTACTGATAAAGCACCAAAGGTAGATGTAGAAAGCATCCTAACCACTGAAGAGATTACCGCTATTGGTGATTTTATTCATCATTACCCACATGCTCGTGCAGCTTCTCTAGATTCATTGAAGATAGTGCAAAAGCGTAATGGTTGGGTCGATGATGCGCAAGTGAATGCGATCGCTAACTTGCTAGATATTCCAGTGACTGATCTCGATGGGGTAGCTACTTTTTTTAATCGTATCTATCGTCAGCCAGTAGGTCGTCATGTGATCTTAATTTGCGATTCCATTGCTTGTTATTTAACAGGTTATGAAGCGTTATCTACTGAGCTTAGAGCGCAGTTGGGTATCGATTATGGTCAAACCACTGCTGATGGACGCTTCACTATATTACCAATTTGCTGTTTAGGTAACTGTGATAAAGGTCCTGCGGTATTGATAGATGAAGATACTTATGGCCCAGTTCATCCTACTGAGGTGGCGCAATTATTGGAGCTATACGCATGAGATTAACGGTTGCAGAACAAGTTGCCCTTCGTAGCCAAGGTAAAGCACCTAGCCAGCTCAATGAGCAGCGTATCCCAATATATGGTGACAAAGCCACTGCTACTAGTGAAACTAGACCGCTAACTTGGCGTTTAGCCCATCATGATGCGGTATTAGATCTGGCGACTTATGAATCACTACGTGGTTTTGAAGCGCTTAAAATGACTCTAAATCAAACGCCAGAAGCTACGCTAAAGACTATCAAAGAAGCGGTAGTCAAAGGCCGTGGTGGTGCAGGGTTTCCAGCGGGTATCAAATGGTCGTTGATGGCGCCACCTGATGGCGGTCCCCGCTATTTGGTTTGTAATGCTGATGAGATGGAGCCGGGTACTTTTAAAGATCGACTGCTGATGGAGCGCCTACCACTACAGCTTATCGAAGGTATGATCATTTCTGCTTATGCCATCGGAGCTACGGCGGGCTATATCTTTATCCGCGGTGAATATATCTTAGCAGCTGAGCGTCTTAATGCTGCTGTCGAAGAGCTTAAAGCCAATAACTTACTTGGCGATGATATTTTAGGCTCAGGTTATAGTTTTGATCTGCATGTGCATACTGGTGCTGGACGCTATATTTGTGGCGAAGAGACTGCTTTACTCAACTCTTTAGAAGGGCGTCGTGCTAATCCACGTACTAAACCACCATTCCCGCAAGTAGCTGGAGCATGGGGTCGTCCAACCGTAGTCAACAACGTCGAAACTTTGCATAACGTCTCCGCCATTATGTTACATGGTAGCGAGTGGTATCAGGATTTACCGAAGGCTAAAGGGGTAGTCGAAACTCCGGGCACTAAGTTGTTTGGCTGCTCAGGGTTAGTTAATGATCCCGGTCTATGGGAGTTGCCCTTTGGCTATACTGCTCGCGAAATTATTGAAGACTTCGCCGGTGGTATGCAAGAAGGCCGCACTCTTAAGGCTTGGTTGCCAGGCGGTGCCTCTACTGACTTCTTGACCGCTGATCATTTAGATACTGTAGTCGATTTTGATACTATTCAGGCTGCTGGTAGTCGGATGGGAACTGGACTGATTATGGTCGTCGATGAAGAGCAAGATATGGTGCCTTTGCTACGCAATCTTGAGATTTTCTTCCAACGTGAGTCTTGCGGTTTTTGTACGCCTTGCCGCGATGGACTACCTTGGGGTGTCAAGCTGCTGACTGCTATCAATGATGGCCAAGGTCAGCTGGGTGATGTGGAAAAACTAGAAGAATTAACTCGTGATTTATGGCTTGGCAAGACTTTTTGTGCTCATGCCCCGGGTGCTATGGAGCCACTTATGAGTGCGCTCAAATATTTCCGTCCTGAGTTTGATCAAAAAATTGAACAAGCGGTCGGTGCACAGGTCATTGAGGCTGTAGATAGTCAACAGCTAGTAGCGAAATAAGGAGAGCGGCATGGCAGTCATACATATTGATGGAACCACTGTCGAAGTAGATAGCGCGGACAACTTGCTACAAGCGTGCTTGTCGCTAGGTATAGATGTGCCCTATTTTTGTTATCATCCGGCTCTAGGCTCAGTAGGCTCTTGCCGTCAGTGTGCGGTCAAACAATTTCAAAGCAAAGAAGATTTAGAAGCAGGTCGCGGTAGATTAGTAATGTCTTGTATGGTCGCCCCAAGCGATGATATGTATATCTCAGTCACTGATGCTGAAGCGAAAGCATTTCGTAAGTCAATGATCGAGCTACTGATGACTAACCATCCGCATGATTGTCCTACTTGCGAAGAGGGCGGTCACTGTCATTTGCAAGATATGACTTATATGTCTGGTCATAATCATCGTCGTTATCGTTTTACCAAACGTACCCATCATAATCAAGAGCTTGGGCCTTTTATTGCCCATGAGATGAATCGTTGTATCGCTTGCTATCGTTGCGTACGCTTTTATAAAGACTATGCTGGTGGCGAAGATTTAGGCGTTTATGGCTCTAATAATCGGGTTTATTTTGGTCGTGATAAAGATGGTCAATTTGAAAGCGAGTTCTCGGGTAACTTAACAGAGGTTTGCCCAACAGGGGTGTTCACTGATAAGACTCACTCAGAACGCTACAACCGTAAATGGGATATGCAGTATGCACCAAGCATCTGTCATGGTTGCTCAGCAGGCTGTAATATTTCACCGGGTGAACGCTATGGCGAGTTGCGCCGGATTGAAAACCGCTATAATGGTGAAGTAAACCGCTATTTCTTATGTGACCGAGGCCGTTTTGGTTATGGTTATGTCAATCGCGAAGACCGTCCAACGCAAGCGCTTGAGCGCATCAATGGCAAGCATGTCAAAATAAATATTGACTACGCTTTAGATGAAACTATCAAGCGTCTAGAAAATAAAAAAGTTATTGGTATTGGTTCGCCACGGGCTAGCCTTGAGACTAACTTTGCGCTGAAAAATCTAGTTGGTTTTGATAACTTCTCTACTGGCCTCAATCATCAGCAGCAAGCGTTAGTTAATAAATGTATTGAAGTGCTCAGTACCGAAGGGGTTTATAACCCTGGAATGACTGATATTGAAAGTCATGATGCAGTGCTGATTTTAGGCGAAGATATTACTCAGACGTCTTCAAGAGTTGCTTTGTCTATCCGTCAAGCTGCTAAAAATGAAGCGATAAAAATGGCTGCTGCTGCCAAAACGCAAGCTTGGCTAGCAGAACCTGTACAACGTATAGCTCAAGGGGCGCTAAGTCCTATTTATATTTTGGATGTCTGCGAAACTAAACTTGACGATATCAGTAAGGTCAGTGTAGTAGCCACTCCAGAAGATATTACCGCGCTTGGTTTTAAAGTAGCCGATGAGATTGATAAGTTAGCTAACGATTTAGCGGACATCATCGATCCGCAAACCACGGATATTGCTCCAGAACAGGCAGCGACTCAGCAAGTAAGTCCGATGCAAGCCTTAGCGCAGCAAATTGCTTATGATTTAATTCAAGCTGATAAGCCGCTGATTGTAGCGGGCACTAGCTTATCATCTATAGCGATGATTGAAGCTGCTGCTCAAATCACTCAAGCTCTGAGTCAAAAACGTGCAGCGATTAAAGCTACTGAGCAAAGTCAAGTTGATGATCATAATGCCAAAGTACAAGCAGCTAATGTGGCTGCCGCTGAACAACAAGCACAAACCACGCAGCCTACTGAAGATCAAGAACTAGCGGCGAAGCCAGCAAGCGGCACTAACAAAGAGACAGAAGATAATCTCGAGCGCCAACCTGCTAAAAAGCTTGAGCTTAGAGAGCAAAACACTCGCTATAGCGCTCAAGCAGGTATTTATTTAACGGTGCCTGATGCCAATAGTATTGGGGTCTGCATGTTAGGTGGTCAGTCTGTAGAAGAGTTGCTAGCCTCTGATTTTGAGGTAGTAGTAGTTGCTGAAAATCAGCTGACTGATGCTATTGATGCACAAAAACTTAGCCAATTATTAAGCAATAAGACAGTCATTGCCCTTGATCATCAGTTATTGGACTGGCATGAACATGTCGATATCGTCTTACCAGCGGCTAGTTTTGCAGAAGCAGATGGTACTTTGGTATCTGCCGAAGGCCGTGCGCAACGCTTCTTCCAAGTTTACGATAACAATTATTATCATCCGCTCAGTAGCATTAAAGAAGGCTGGCGTTGGTTGCATGCAGTACATAGCAGCTTACAAGGTAAATCAGTCGATTGGACTCAGCTCGACGACGTCATCAATGCTTTGATAGCCACTCATCCTAAGCTTGCTGGTATTAAAGGCGCGGCGCCCGATGCAGATTATCGTATAACTGGTCTGAAGATAGCTCGTGAGCCACGTCGCTATTCAGGTCGTACTGCTATGCGTGCACCGTTATCAGTGCATGAGCCAATGCAACCAAAAGATTTGGATACGGGCTTAACCTTCTCAATGGAAGGCTATAGTGGCACTGAAACGCCAAGTTCGATGATTCCGTTTGCTAACACTCCTGGTTGGAACTCACCACAAGCTTGGAATAAATACCAAGATAAAGTAGGGGGTAGCCTTAAAAATGGTGATCCCGGTGTACGCTTATTTGATCAAAACGAGCGTTTGGCCCTACGCCAGTATATAGCTCCAGAAGCTAGCGCTTTACCTAGTACTAATATTCAACAAGGGCACGCCAAATTAGTGCCTATTTATAATATTTATGCCAGCTCTATGATGGCTTCACGCAGTCCAGTAGTAGCGGAACAATTACCTATCGCTACTTGGCGTATCGGTATTGAGGATGCTCAGGACTGGCAAATTACCGCTGGTGATTATTTGGCTATTGAAGTTGATAACCAACAGATTACTTTACCTGTGCAGCTAGTGCCTTATTTAGCAGAGGGCTGTATTGGCTATCCAGTCGGGCAGGTAAGTATTATCCATCCTTCGCTACCAGCATCGGTAAGTAAGGTTGCTGCGCCAGTAGAAGTGATGACTATCGTAGGTGACATGGCAAATGTCATAGATTTAGCAGCGCCAACTAGCATACAGGAAGTGTAAGATGTCGTTTACTCGTATTATCCCTGATGTGCCAAGCTTTTTGGCTGGTATAATGACTTTTGACAGCTGGTCCATTCTATTTTTGGTCATACAGTCATTAGTTATTTTCTTAGTGGTGGTTATTGTTGCCGCTCTGATGATCGTTTATGAGCGTCGGATGCTGGCGCTTTGGCAGGATCGTTATGGTCCGAACCGTGTGGGGCCTTTTGGTTCCTTACAGTTAGTTGCCGATATGCTCAAGATCTTCTTTAAAGAAGACTGGACGCCGAATTTTACCGATAAGTTTATGTTTACTTTGGCACCAGCGGTAGCGATGTTTACCGCACTGGCGTCATTTGCCATCATTCCTATATCGCCAACCTTTGGGGTTGCTGATTGGGATATCGGGATTTTATTCTTCTTTGCTATGGCAGGTCTTGCCGTTTACGCAGTAATGTTCGGCGGTTGGGCATCAGCGAATAAGTTCTCATTATTAGGGGGCTTACGTTCAGCCGCACAGACCATCAGCTACGAAGTATTCTTAGGCTTATCATTGATGGGCGTAGTGGCATTAACAGGCTCCTTTAACTTGCGAATGATCGTCGAAGCGCAGAGTGATGGCTGGTACATCTTCCCACAGTTCTTTGGCTTCTTGACTTTTGTTATAGCGGGCGTGGCAGTTACCCATAGACATCCTTTTGATCAACCAGAAGCTGAGCAAGAGCTTGCCGAAGGCTATCATGTTGAATACTCAGGCATGAAGTTTGGTATGTTCTTTATTGGTGAGTATGTCAACGTGGTACTCATTTCAGCCTTGATGACTTGTCTGTTCTTCGGTGGTTGGTTAGCCCCTTTTAATTTAGATATTCCATTTATTCCACCAGCTTTTTGGTTCATGATTAAAACGCTATTCTTTATGACCATGTTTATTTTGGCACGGGGCTCGCTCATGCGCCCACGCTATGATCAGGTAATGAATTTTGGCTGGAAGGTCTGTTTGCCCATAACCTTAATTAATTTATTAGTTACTGCGGCAGTAATTTTGATCTTTTTTCCAACGCCGATAGTGTATTAATTAGCGGCTAGGGCAGAGCTGATAAGGATAATAACCCCATGTTTACTAGCATAAAAAAGATCATCGTTGGCTTTTATACTATCATCCGTAGTATGTGGATGGTGAATAGTCATGCTATTAGGCCACGCGATACCATCTTATATCCAGAAGTACCCGTACCTGTACCACCACGTTTTCGCGGACGTATTATTTTGTCTCGTGATCCTGATGGTGATGAGCGCTGTGTCGCCTGTAACCTTTGTGCGGTTGCTTGTCCAGTGGGCTGTATCTCACTACAAAAAGCTGAGCGTGAAGATGGTCGCTGGTACCCAGAGTTTTTCCGTATTAACTTTTCACGGTGTATCTTTTGTGGACTCTGTGAAGAAGCTTGTCCAACTACAGCTATTCAGATGACCCCTGATTTTGAAATGGCTGAGTATATTCGTCAAGATTTAGTTTATGAAAAAGAGCATTTGCTGATATCCGGGCCAGGTAAGTATCCTGATTATAACTATTATCGGGTGTCCGGTATGGCGGTAGCAGATAAACCAAAAGGCGCTGCACAAAACGAAGCGGCACCTATTGATCTAAGGAGCTTGCTGCCATGATGAATTTTTTAAATAATCCTGAGTTGGTCGGGTTTTACGCGTTAGCAGCGGTGGCTATATTTGCCAGTCTACGTGTAGTAATACTGGCCAATCCAGTACACGCTATTTTATCGATGATCGTTACCCTGATGGCTATTGCTGGGATATTTTTTATCATCGGTGCATCCTTTGCTGGGGCGCTTGAAATCGTGGTCTATGCGGGTGCTATCTTAATCTTATTTGTGTTTGTGATTATGATGCTCAATTTAGGGATGGCTAATGATGCTCGTGAAGAGCGCTGGTTAGATGCCAAAACTTGGGCAGTGCCGACAGGGCTGACGTTTATTATTGCTGTGGTTCTTTATGCGATGATAGGTAGTAACTCTGATCCAGCAGCAATGATTGGCGGTGTTAGTATTCCTGCTAAAGCAGTAGGTACCGCATTATTTAGCAAATATATCCTATTGGTTGAGATTGCCGCCTTACTACTGTTAGCAGCTTTGGTTGCTGCTTATCACTTGGGTAAAGAGTCTATTGATGATGAGATCATCAGTAATGAAAGCTTAGACTCTCAGCCGAGCGTAGGTAGTGTTAAAGAATACGATGGTCATACTTCGGCTGATGTTACTGACGCTGTGACAACAGTTGAGCCTTATGAATATAAAGATGTTGATCCGCATGACTATGTTGGTAAGTCAGTGAGTATGCAGCGAGTCAAGCCTGCCTTGCATAAGGAGTTAGACTGATGGTACAAGCAGTAAGCGTGGCAACGGAAGTAGCGGCTGTGCCATTTGCCCATGAAGTAGTAGGCTTAGTACAGCCTACTGTCGAGGTGCAAAACGTCTTGGGTATGATCCCCATGAGCCATGGACTTATATTAGCTGGAATTTTATTCTCTATTGGTCTTTGCGGGGTAATGGTCAGGCGTAACTTCTTATTTATGCTGATGAGTCTTGAGATCATGATGAATGCGGCCGCACTGGCATTTGTAGTTGCAGGCAGCCGTTGGGTTGATCCAGATGGACAAATAATGTTTATTTTTATATTAACCCTCGCAGCAGCTGAAGTCTCTATTGGGCTAGCAATCTTATTACAGTTTTATCATAAGCGTGGACATCTCGATGTCGATAGCGCCAATGAGATGAAAGGATGATGTCATGAGTCTATTACCATTAACCTTTATATTCCCGCTCGTTGGCTTTTTGATATTAGCCTTTATGCGTGACAGGTTGACTGAACAAGCAGCAGCGCTCGTTGGGGTAGGTAGCATGGCGCTATCAGCTCTTTGTGCGTTGTTTGTTAGCTTTACCTTTTTGACCACTTATCCTGCAGGTACAGTAGTCACTGTACCGATGTGGACTTGGATGCAAGTTGGTGATTTTGCGCCGACTTTTGGTCTTAGCTTTGACGGCCTAGCGCTGACTATGCTTGGGGTCATTACTGGCATTGGCTTTTTGATCCATCTGTTTGCCGCTTGGTATATGAAAGGCGATACAGGTTTCGCGCGCTTTTTTAGTTATATGAATTTATTCGTTGCCAGTATGTTATTGCTAGTACTAGCTGACGACTTATTATTGTTATATCTCGGTTGGGAAGGCGTTGGTATCTGCTCTTACCTATTGATTGGCTTTTATTTCGATGATCGGGCCAATGGTCGGGCAGCGATGAAAGCTTTTACTGTCACCCGAGTTGGCGACGTATTTTTGGCCTTTGGCTTATTCTTGCTGTACCGCGAATTTGGTACACTCAATATTCAAGAGATCATTACTCGCGCCCCAGATATGTTCGACATTAATAATCCTATTATGGTTTTGACTACCATGATGTTAGTGGGTGGAGCGATGGGTAAATCCGCTCAACTACCGCTACATACTTGGTTGGCTGATGCAATGGCAGGTCCTACGCCAGTATCAGCGTTGATTCACGCAGCAACGATGGTAACAGCAGGGGTTTATTTAATCGCCCGTATGCATCCATTATTCATACTGACCCCAGAGGTTTTATTATATTGGGTAGGTGGTGTTGGGGCGTTAACCTTAGTAGTCGCTGGTTTCTGTGCGCTGGCACAAACGGATATAAAACGTATTTTAGCTTATTCGACGATGAGTCAGATTGGTTATATGTTCCTAGCGCTTGGCGTTGGTGCTTGGCAAGGGGCTATCTTTCATCTGATGGCTCATGCATTCTTTAAAGCCTTGCTGTTTTTATCATCAGGTGCAGTCATCCTATCGGTACATCATGAGCAAAATATCTTTAAAATGGGTGGCTTACGTAAGAAGATCCCATTAGTGTTTTGGTGTTATGTGATTGGTGGTGGTGCCTTAGCAGCGATTCCTTGGGTAACGGTTGGTTTTTATTCAAAAGAAGCTATCCTGTGGGAAACTTATGCTACTGGCCATCAAGTATTATTCTATATGGGCGTGTTCGGTGCTTTCTTAACTGCTATTTATACTTTCCGTATGATTTGGATAGTATTCTTTGGCGAAGAGAAGACCCATGCGCACAAATTGACAGGAATGTCATATTGGCTACCGCTTAGCGTGTTATTGGTACTATCGACTGCTGTGGGTGCGCTAATTGTGCCACCACTACAAGGCGTACTGCCAGAGAGCGTTGGTCACTTATTAGAAGTTGCCGGTCAAGCACATGGCAAGCACACCGCTGAATTTATAGCGATGGGGGCGATGGTAGCAGGTTTACTAGTGGCAGCATTATTATATGTAGTCAATAAAGGTCGTCTGCTCACTAGCTTTAAGCGTTCAAGTATCGGTGGTGCCTTATTTTACTGGTGTTATCACGGTATGGGCTTTGATGCACTATACGATATAGTTTTTGTAAAACCCTTTTTACTCATCGGTCGTTTATTCAAGTCCGATCCTGTCGATAAAGCTTGGTTAATATTACCTAGGCTGGCGTCAGCGGGTAATAAAGTGTTGTCCGCGACGCAGACAGGGTCACTTCGAGGTTATGCTGCAAGCTTCGGCTTGGGAATGGCTGTATTGCTAGTGCTGGTAATGATGACGGTGGTATAAGATGATACAGTTACAACAAACATGGATGCTACCAGCATTAATTGCAATTCCATTTATTGCCGGTTTATTATGCTGGTTGGTAGAGCGTTACAATAAGCGTTTGCCACGCTGGATTGCCTTGATCGGCATGCTGCTGACTTTTGGCTTATCTATAGTGCTATGGCAGTATGGCAACTTTAGTGGTATGAGCAAGCAAGTGCTCGCACCGCAAGCTGCTATACCTTGGTTCGCTGAATTTAGTGTGCCTTGGATACCTAGATTGGGTATCAGCTTTCATTTGGCAATGGATGGTATGTCCTTGCTAATGGTAGGTTTGACTGGACTATTGGGGGTCGCAGCCGTTGCTTGTTCTTGGAACGAGATTCAACGTCGGGTTGGCTTCTTCCACTTAAACCTATTGTGGAGCTTAGGCGGCGTCATTGGCGTATTTATGGCCATTGATATGTTCTTATTCTTCTTCTTTTGGGAGATGATGCTGGTTCCTATCTATTTCTTGATTGCCATTTGGGGTCATGACGTAGTGGGCGGTAAGACCAAAGAGCAGGCAGCTACTAAGTTCTTTATCTATACTCAGCTCTCTGGGCTGATCATGCTGATTGGTATCTTATTATTAGTGCTATTTAGTCAGGCACATACTGGTAGATTTAGCTTTAACTATAATGATTTACTTGGCACTCCTATGGGAGGCTGGGAATATCCCATTATGTTGTGCTTCTTTATTGGTTTTGCCGTCAAGCTACCGATTATACCTTTTCATGGTTGGTTACCTGATGCGCATGCACAGGCACCTACTGCCGGTTCGGTTGATTTGGCAGGGGTACTAATTAAGACCGCCGCTTATGGGTTGATTCGTTTTGTGCTGCCTCTATTTCCGGTAGCCTCCCAAGAGTTTGCACCTATAGCGATGACTCTAGGAACAATCGGTATCTTCTATGGGGCGTGGTTGGCCTTTATGCAGACTGATATGAAGCGCTTATTGGCTTACACTAGTATCTCGCATATGGGCTTTATCGTTCTCGCTATCTATGCCGGTAGTTTGCTCAGCCTGCAAGGGTTGATGATACAGATGTTAGCGCATGGCCTAAGTTCAGCGGCGCTATTTATTATGGCAGGACAGTTATACGAGCGTTTGCATACTCGTGACATCACTGTAATGGGCGGTATGTGGGGTCAGTTTCGTTACTACGCTCCGTTACTGATGTTCTTCTGTGCCGCCTTGCTAGGTATTCCTGGCACTGGTAACTTCGTCGGCGAATTCATGATTTTATTCGGCTCATTTGCTGACTATCCAGTATTCGTAGTCTTTGCCACCTTTAGCTTAGTATTAGCGGGTTTATACTCATTACTACTAGTGTATCGCACGCTATTTGGTGTTAATAATATTAAAGAAGTCGCTAGCCACGAAACTAAGTCACATGGCCTACCTGAGCGCCGACTAAGAGACTTAGGTCGACGTGAGGTATCATTATTATTAATACTGGCTTTTGGGCTAGTTTGGCTCGGGCTATATCCGCAGCCAATATTGGATACTTCGAGCCACGCTATGCAGTGGATTAATAATGCTTATATCTATAGTGAAGTAACTCAAGTAGATGCATCGCAATTACTTGATGCAACGGAGGCACGTTAAGTCATGACTGAATTTACGATGAATGATTTGATGGGGCTGATGCCTTATGCGCCCATTGTTGCGGTGATAATTACAGTATTGCTAGTGATGATCGCTATCACTATTAAACGCTCACATGTCATCGCTGGTACTATTACAGTAATAGGACTTAACGTTGGTCTATTTACTTTAATAGGTCAGATGACTGGGATTATTGACAGCGGTCCGGCACTTTTTGAGGCGAGTCAATTATTTGCTATTGATGGTTTTGCCCAGTTCAACATGCTAGTTATCTTTATCTGTGCGCTGGCATGCTGTACTTTATCATATGCTTATTTTGATAATTATCATGACAATAAAGATGAGCTGTATTTGTTGATGTTGTTATCGACTTCTGGCGCATTATTGATGGTATGTGCTCAGCATATGGCCTCATTCTTTGTAAGCCTAGAGCTATTGTCAGTGCCGTTATATGGCATGTTGGCTTATACCTTTTTGCGTAGTCGCTCGCTTGAATCAGGGCTTAAGTATCTGGTGTTGTCAGCGACGGCATCAGCGACATTGTTGATGGGCATGGCCTTTATTTATGCGCAAGTTGGCTCACTAGGCTTTAAGCCTATTAGCTTACAGTTAGCCACTATGTATCAGTCGCCACTATTGATACTAGGTGCAGCGCTGATGATGTTTGGCATTGCCTTTAAGCTATCTGCGGCACCTTTTCATATCTGGACACCAGATGTTTATGAAGGGGCCCCTGCGCCTGTCGCCACTTATTTGGCTTCAGTGACCAAAGTGGCAATGATGGCGTTGGCTATCCGCTTCTTATTAGATACCAAGCTATTAGTATTGCCTTCAGTACAAATGCTGCTTATGGTGATGGCCACCCTATCTATTCTAATCGGTAACTTATTAGCAGTTCGTCAGACTAATCTTAAGCGTTTATTGGGTTACTCTTCGATTGCTCATATGGGTTACGTATTGATTGTGATCGTTAGTATAGGTCCTGGGGCTGATTCGGTCGTCACCATGTATATGGCGATTTATGCCTTTACTTCTATCGGTGCTTTTGGGGCTGTGACCCTGATGTCAAGTCCGTTTAGAATGACTGGCGAAGCAGACGAATTAAGCCATTATCAAGGTCTATTCTGGCGTCGACCAGTATTGACTGCAGTGATAACTATTATGATGTTATCCTTGGCAGGTATACCGCTGACTGCTGGCTTTATTACTAAGTTCTTTGCTATATTTGCTGCCGTGCAAGGCGCACAATGGTTCTTAGCAGCGATGATTATTATCGGTAGCTCTATAGGTCTGTACTATTACTTGCGCGTGATGTTAACCCTATTCAAACGTCCGAAGCAGTTTATCGAGTTCGATGTAGTAGGGCATTGGGGCGTACGTACAGGGGGTATCATGGTGATTGCAGTGACAGTAGTTATTGTATTCTTTGGTATCTTGCCAAGTACTTTGATTGAATGGTCAACGCTTGCTCGTATTTGGTAAGCACAGCTCAGCTAGATTTTAATAACTAATGAAGGTTGGCGCAGGCTGGCCTTTTTTATTTTTGGCTTATCCATTGTCTAAACAAGTTATTATTTTTTTAAAGGTACTGTATTTTTAAAGATACTATGTTTTTAAAGGTGCTATATTTTTAAAGGCACTGTATTTTTAAAGGTACTATAAAGCCTGTTTCGATAGGCGCTTGAATGACGAGCAGCCAACCACTAATTTATCAATAAATGAATGATAAAATAAATAACTAAGGGCGACTACTACTTATGAGTGATAATATTCAAACCGTAACAGTGCTTAGTAAAACCACTTGGACACCTAACTTATTTAGCTTTACTGTCACCAGACCGGATAGCTTCAAATTTACAGCTGGACAGTTTGTACGCTTAGGGGTTAATCCTAGTCAGTTGCAATATTATCAACAGCAACGAGCAGCAGCTGACCAAGCTGTCGATGAAGAGGTGTTTCGAGCTTATTCTATCGTCTCGTCACCTTTTGATGAAGTGTTGGATTTTTTTTCAATCGTCATTCCTGATGGGGCTTTTACCTCGCAGTTGCAGCACCTACAAGTCGGTGATAAGCTATTACTGAACACTATGCCCTTTGGCTTCTTGACTCTAGCTCGCTACCAAAAACCGCATCCTAAAGACTTGTGGCTATTAGCAACTGGCACTGGCCTAGCGCCGTTTTTATCTATGCTGCAAGACCTACAAACTTGGCAGGACTATGAGCATATTGTACTAGCTTATAGTGCGCGAACTGTAGAAGAGCTAGCCTACGTGGAGAAGATTGAGCAACTGCAACACAACTTTGGCTCCTTAGTAGATAATCCCGCTAAGCTAATCTTCATTCCTATTGTTACTCGTGAGTCAATGACCGATGCTTTAAGTGAGCGTCTGCCTAAGTTATTGCTGGATCAAAGCTTGCAACAGCGGGCCGGTATAGCCTTAGATATTGACAGCGCTCATGTTATGGTATGTGGCAACCCTGAAATGGTGGAAGATACCAAAGAGACGCTAAAAAGCTTAGGTATGGTGATGAATAGACGTGGTGAGGGTAATATAGCGGTAGAGAATTACTGGTAAGAGCGCGGCAATATTTTTTGATAACTAGCCATTATTACGTTGATAGCTATGACTATGCTGTTAGCCACTGTTATGCTTGTCGCCTCTACTATAAACGAAGACAGTCAACAAAAAGCCGCAATAGTCTTGCTAATAAAGACAGTTGCGGCTTTTTGGTTTTTTAACGACTAAGGCTTAGAGGTGTTGAGTATTACTCTTTTTATAGAGCATAAATGACAACCTTGCAAAGCATTGTCTAGACGTCTTATTTAGCCTTTTGGGTTAAGCCTCTTGACTGGGCTCAGTAGCATCAGCTATAGGATTGATCGGGCCTTTCATTAATTCCGGCTCATCTTCATCTCTAATAATATGTTCGCCATTACTACCACCTAATAAGTCACGATAGTTGATTTGTGCTTTTAGGACCATCTGCTCTTCTTCAGATTCTCCATAATTCACTTGAACTTTATGCAGAGTGCTCATGATTTTGTCATTATTCTTCATCCAGCGATGAATATCTAGATAAATAATATCATCTTTAGCACGAGCAATATTGATATAAGTTAAGATAACGCCTAACGGGTCTTTTTTTAGCACTTTATGATAAAACCAAACGGCCAGCTTAATGCCTTGACGCTTGATAAAAGACTCACAGCGTAGATTAAGCACATCAGTAAAGGTCAGTTGACCAAACACAAAGCGCTGCACATTACGATCTAGTTGCACGTGAACTAACTTAAAGTTACTCGCCACTTCGACATAGATACCAGCGACATTGATAGTACAGAATAGTCGAAACCATTTATCATGCAGCTCAACACGCAGCTCTAAAATGGCGTTGACATTATCAGTGACGAATTTCTGTAGCGCATCGTTGACATATTTTTCTGGAACGGGCAGCGATATTTCGTCTTCTATCTTATCGGTAGTTTTGTTATATAAGTTTTTGATAACTTGAGTGAGGCTATCCCAACCATTACCAAAAGACTCACTAAAACGATAGCCGAGATTTTCTACAAAATCATCGAAGTCAGTGATGCTATCAGTACTGCGTCGATTGTTGTCGTTGTCACTATTAGATCTGTTGCTATATCTAGGGTCAATGTTTTCAGAGTCGCTCAAGCTCTTTATCCTTGTATTCGATTATCCGTAAATTAGATGACAGCTATAAAGCTGTGTGATAGAGAATGAAATTAGTATATAGCAAAATAGCTAAGGGCAAAACTGATGCCGCCATATTGTAGCAAATCAGCTAAATAACCTACTAATAAACATCACATTATTGACCATTAAAGCACTAAGCGATCAAAATTAGAAGCCTGTGGCTGTGTTGCGCGCTATCATTATTAACCATAGCCGTCTAATTGGTGCTCATGTTATGATAACCTTTAGCATTAGTTAGTAAGTGCTGTTATTAGCCATTGCTGCATAAGTAGGCGCTGGTAGTGTTGATAAGCAGAGGTGTAAAGACAGCGCACAAAAAACCTTACTTAGTCAAAACCTTACTTAGTCAAAAGTACAAATAACTCTCATAAAGTTGAAATAAAGAATTGATATGGAATTTTTAGGATTTACCTTAGATGTAGCTACCTTGACAGATAGTGTGTTGAGCTTATTGTTTAAAGTTTTATTGGCCTTATTGATATTTACTGTAGGACGCTGGCTAGCTCAGAAAGCTACCAGAATTTTGCATGGTATTATGATTCGTAGCCGAGTAGATGTGACGGCTGCTAACTTCCTGAGTCGTATGCTCTATGGAGTGCTGATAGTCATCGTTGCTTTGGCGGCGCTAAATCAAGTCGGTGTTCATACTACTTCAGTAGTGGCTATTTTGGGTGGTGCAGCGGTCGCTATAGGACTGGCACTCAAAGATCAGCTGTCAAACTTTGCTGCTGGTATTATGATTGTGACTTTTCGCCCCTTCGTTAAAGGCGATTATGTACAAATTAGTAACTTCACTGGTACAGTAGGCGAGATTACTTTAGTCAATACTCATCTTACTACTATCAATAATCACGATATTATTATCCCAAATAGCAGTATCACCACTTCGGCAGTGACCAATTATACTTCGCTGCCCAACCGCCGTGTCGATATTACTATCCGTATTGGCTACGATGCCAACATCAAAGTCGTCAAAGACCTGATATTAAAGCTAGCCCATGATAATCCGGTAGCTTTCAATGATCCTGAACCTATCGTTCGCGTGACCAACTTAGGGGATAACTCTGTCGACTTGACTTTGAATGTTTGGACTACCAATGCCGACTGGTGGTCGATGCAGTGCGACTTGCTTGAGCAATTCAAAAACGTATTCGACGATGAAAACATAAACATTCCCTTCCCGCAGCGTAGCGTACATATCAAGGGATTAGATCAAATGATCAACAATATGGATCAGTCACAAAAGCTACCTATGACTAAAGACTAATGATGTTTGAAGCCCTGTTAAAATGAATGATGGTCACCTTTATCTATAGCCAACCTCATTTTATAACCTATACTGCAGGGCATTTTTTAACAAAGGTTATAAGTCACGCTATAAGCAATGTGATAAAGCTATAAATAAGGATTAGCTAAGCCTAGTGCTTGTAAAATATCTATCTCAAAGCTCTCCATCTCGTCCTGCTCATCTTGACCTAGCTCATGATCGAAACCTAGCAAATGTAGGATGCCATGTATTAATAAATGGCTAATATGCTGGGCCACGCTTTTATTCTGCTCTTGCGCCTCGCGTACCATCACTTCATGACAGATAATCAACTCCCCTAATGGCAAAGTCGGCATCAGCTCAATAATGCTGGCAGGCATCTGGCTGGGATAAGATAAAATATTAGTCGGCTTATCTTTACCACGAGCCTCCATGTTGAGCTCACGTCCTTCGCTAGCGTCAGTTATATAGACCTCTAAAGCTTTAGGTTTTTGTTGCCATGTGGCGTTATCAATATCTGCAAAGTACGGCAGCTGTAGACCGTCCTGCATACGCTTATCAATATAAGCTAAGGTTGCGCTCAGTGCAGTTTGTAGGATCTCTTCAGTATAAAAACTATTGATGAGTTGCTCGTCAATAGTGTCGATAGCACTAATAGTTATCTCAGCTGCTTGAAGACTAGTAGCTACAGTAGGGTCGTTATTAGTATGGTCAGTATTGGCATTGTCAGTATTGGCATTAGTAGTGCCATCATCATTAGCTTGTGTCATATCTGGCTCTTTTTATCAATTAATACAGCTTATATGGTAGTGTCTGAGCTATGCTTAAGCATATCAGCTGTCGATGTTAGGTTAATCATAATAACACGCCCTAATCTAAAGCATAAAAAACCAGACTATTATTAGTCTGGTTTTTCGTTTTTTAACAGTAGTGATGCAAAAAGCTAAGCGTTTAACTATTTGCTTATTCAAAAATTTAAAAGTTAAAGCTGCTAATTATAGCTTAGCAGCAGCGTTAGCAATGGCTGCTCTACGATCTTGCTCAGCTAAACGCTCTTGCTTGCGCTTTTCTTCAAGTATCAGTTGCTCATCATCGAATACATCATAAGCTTCAACGATTTTTTGTACTAACTGATGGCGTACCACGTCTTTTGAGTCAAACTTAGTAATATGAATCTCTTCAATACCACTTAAGATTTCCAAAGCTTGGGTAAGGCCTGATTTGCTACCTCTTGGTAAGTCGACTTGAGTAATATCACCCGTAATCACTGCTCGTGAGCCGAAGCCTAAGCGAGTCAAAAACATCTTCATCTGCTCAGGAGTAGTGTTTTGTGCCTCATCTAAAATGACAAAAGAGTTATTCAAAGTACGACCACGCATATAAGCCAAAGGCGCTACTTCAATCTCTTGGCGTTCCAGCATTTTGCCTACTTTTTCAAAACCTAACATCTCATACAGAGCGTCATATAAGGGGCGTAAATAAGGGTCGATTTTTTGTGATAAGTCGCCTGGTAAGAATCCTAGCTTTTCACCCGCTTCTACCGCTGGACGCACTAATAAAATACGTTCAATCTCGTTACGCTCAATCATATCTACCGCACAAGCGACGGCCAGATAAGTTTTACCAGTACCAGCAGGGCCAATACCAAAGGAGACATCAGAGGTTAAGACGTTTTTAACATAGCTTTGTTGGTTACCGCCGCGTGGAATGATTCTACCTTTACGAGTCCGTAAACTAATAGGAGTGAATTCGCTGGCAGCATCGGGATGCTCATCATCATTGCTAGCGGCTTGTTTTTCGTCGTCTTCTATATCTTGATCGCGCGAAATGCTAGATTGGATAATAAGATGTAACTCTTCTGGAGTAATGTCTTTAGAGTTTTGCGCTTCGTCGGCTAATTTATATAAGATACGTTCACCACGCTCAATACCCGTTAGATCCCCAGTTAGGCAGAAGTCACCTTGGCGTTGGCTTATTTTAATATCGAGACGAGTTTGGATATATTTTAGGTGATGATTGTATTCGCCGAGCATGGTTTTTAGGTGGGCTTGGGTCAAATGTTCAAATATTACATGGCGGTTCATGGAGTCAGTCAAGCGAATATCCTTATGATGTTTGCCCATTATTGGCTAAGGGCTAAATAGATAAAGTAGTGAGTGAATCTGGCTTATGGTTAACGGCTTTGCTATTGGTTTATTATGCTAAAAATGACGGTCGGATTTATTGGTTATTAGTAAGGATAAAGTTAGGGTTAGTAAATAAATAGCCTACATTCATTATGGTTGATAATATTTAAATTTCAAGGCATTAGCGGTTTACAGTTGGGCTGTTTTGTATATAGAGTGCAACCACTTAAGCTATTATTTACCGCTTACTAAGCTAGCCTGCACTCCAGTCTTCAACAAGGCTTAGCAGTAGCGTTAAGTTCACAGAAACTAAGATAATTTGTGGTAACCTAGCAGATAGTTTATAGCTGATTAACCGCTATCGTATAGCCAATCGATGGACGCATTCAAAATCGTAATATAACGATGAATGCATCAAACGGTGCGACAACTATCAAGCCGGTGATTAGATTTTGACAAAATTTTAATCGGCCATTAACTGGCTGTGAAATACCTTTTAAATACTTCTTAAATAAAAGCGATTAGGAATAATAATGCAAAATTCTAATGTTAATAATGATCCTACCTATTCAGCCTCTCACCATAATAAAACTCAGCAAGTTGACCAGCAGACCCCTAAAGCAAAGCTTACTGAGCAGCATGTACTGATCGTTGGCGGCGGTCACGTTGGCTTATCTTTTGCTTTGCTATTAGCGCATAAGGGTATCGCTAGTACTTTATTAGAAAAAAACCGCTATCCTGAGATTGGTCCTGAGAACGATCGCACGCGCAGCCATTATTTAGACAGTCGTAATACGGCATTATCACGGCGTACGGTACAGATTTATCAAGAGATAGGTCTTTGGTCTGAGCTGCAAAGCCATGCTTGTCGTATCGATGCGGTACAAATTAGTGAACAAGGCAGCTTTGGCAAGGCACAACTGAACAAGGCTGAAGAGCAAGTTGAATCTTTTGGACAAGTAATGGAGAACGCTTGGCTGGGGCGTAAGCTGTTATTAGCAGTACAAAACCAGCCGTTGATTACTATCATAGACAATGCTGAGGTGATTACTATCGATCAGCAAACTGATGGGGTGACGGTTACTTTTAATTATTATACTGGCGAAGAGGGTGAGCAGCAGTTACAAGGCAGCGTACTAGTCGCTTGTGATGGTCGTGATTCCAACGTGCGCCAGCTATTGAATATTGGCATTAGTACTTATGACTATCAGCAAACCGCTATCGTTGGGGTAGTAGAAACTGATCAGCCACACAACCATGTCGCTATTGAGCGCTTCAGTCCTGCCGGACCACTAGCGGTATTACCATTGACTGATCCTGAGGGTGATGGCAATGATGATTATCAGACCGGCTTTAGACGCTCAGTGGTTTGGGTCTGTCCGAACGGTGAAGAGCAGCAGTACTTAGAAGACGATGCGCACTTTTTAGCGACCCTGCAACAAGCCTTTGGTACTCGTGCTGGTACTTTTACCGCCGCAGGTCGCCGTGGTGCTTATCCATTGACTAGAGTACTAGCCAAATCACAAGTTGACGGTCGTTGTGTGATTATGGGCAATGCTGCGCATACTTTGCACCCAGTTGCCGGTCAAGGCTTTAACCTCTGTATGCGTGACGCCCATGTGCTGGCGCAGATGATGAGCGCGCAAGTGCTAAAGGGCGACGATCTTGGTGACAGCCAACTATTGAAACGTTATGAAAAAGCACGACAAACTGACCAAAAACGGGTGATTCGCTTCTGTGATGCGGTAGTCCATGGCTTTACTCATCCTAATCCAGTGATTAAGCTGGCCCGTAATGTGGCGCTAGTGGCTTTTGACAAATTACCTAATATCAAACCGTTAGTCGCTACTTATGCGATGGGGTTAAAGTCTTAATACTAATAACTAATTTTTATATTTATTGTCATCTCTCAACTTGATATAGATTATCGTAGGCTAAGTGACCCATTCACCCTATAACCGTTGCTTTATATTTAGGAATATCTTATGAAAAATAACCATACGCTCATCATCGGTGGCGGTATCGTTGGGGCAACATTGGCGTTAAAATTAGCACAGGCTAAGCGTCCAGTGACTTTGGTAGATGCCACACCTGAACGCAGCGCTGAATCTTGGACAGAAAAGTTAAGCCAGCGTGATGCTCGGGTGTATGCCTTAAGTTTAGCCAGTATTAACTTGCTTAAAGAGATTGGTGTGTGGCAAAAAATAGCACAGTCACAACGCAAAGCGGATTACTCACAAATGCAGGTTTGGCAACTTAATGGGATCGGCGAGTTACTGTTTGGTGAGAGCAGTGATGCTGATGCTGATGCTAATATTGATACTAATACTAGTCCTCCGACCATACTAGGCAGTATGGTTGAGCCAGCAGTGATTGAGCATGCATTATGGCAAGGTCTCCAGCAACACGACGTCAGTAACTATCTGACTGTGATCTCAGGACAGAAAGTAGTAGCGATGGACTGGCTAGGGGCGCAGCAAGGCTATAACGTGACTTTAGATGATGGTCGTGCTATCAAGGCAATGCTAGTAGTAGGCGCTGATGGTCGCGGCTCGTTCGTCCGTAAGCAGGCAGCGATCGAGCTTGATACTTTGGACTATAAGCAAACCGCTATTTGCTGTGCTATTCAGACCGATAAACCACATCAAGCCACTGCTCGTCAAGCGATGCTGCCTACAGGTACTTTGGCGCTATTACCTTTGGCTGATATTACAGAAGAGGATAAAGCCAATCCGCAGCATTGGCAATCCGTGGTTTGGACTTTGCCACGCAATAAGGCTTTGGCGCTGATAGAAGAATCGCCACGTTTTATCGCTGATCAATTGGCTGCTGCTAGTACTTACGAGCTGGGTGCAATTAACAAAATTGAGTCTATCGCTAGCTTCCCATTAGCGGCGCAACAGGCGAAGTCTTATGTTGCTGATAATTTAGTGCTAATAGGGGATGCCGCTCACGGTGTACATCCGCTGGCAGGGCAAGGATTGAATCTAGGGATGTTAGACGTACGAGCGTTATGTGAGCAGCTAGAGCATGATTATGTCCGTAGTGGCAGTCAGCTATGGGGTAGCAATCAAACCTTGCGCACTTATGAGCGCCTGCGCCGTCCGCATAATAGTCTAATGATGCATAGCTTCTCGGCACTGAACTGGCTATTCGCTGGCGAGTTGGCGCAAACTCGTCCTATACAACAAATCCGTAATGAAGGCATGTCAGCGGTTAGCAAGATAAAACCATTAATGCGGCTATTCGCCAGGCAGGCTAGTGGGGTTTAAGGGTTTGCTTATAAGGAGAATAAGCTATGAAAAATAGGTTATGGACAATGATGTTGGTTTTTTCTAGCTTTTTGATGTTAACAGCTTGCCAAAATTCAATGCAAAACCCTACATCAACCAATCAAATAGGACAGCTTGTAGATATACCTGTAGCTACGGTCAGTGTTGATAGCGATGGTGATGGCGTTAATGACGAATTAGATATGTGTCCAAATACACAACAGAATGCTGTAGTTGACGAGAGAGGCTGTCACTTTACCACTGGCCCTGAGATAGGTTTAAAAATGGAAATCCGCATATTTTTTGCTCAAGGTAGTAGTGATTTATTACCAAAGTATCAGCCTGAACTAGATTTAATAGCAGAAAAATTGCATGAATTTGATACTGCTACCATGCTTGTTAATGGCAATATTGCAGAAAATGAAATAGATGGTAATAGCTTAACGGCCAAGTCAAATACCTTAGCAAAAAACAGAGCCATGATTGTCAAAAGTTATCTGATAACGCAGCATCAAATCGCTCCTGAGCGTATAACAACATTTGATTGTAGTGCTAGAGCGCCTATCGCCCCTAATGATACACAAGAGCATAGGCATATGAATCGCCGAGTTTATGGCTTAGTCACTAGATCTGATGAAGATATCTATAAGACTTATCAAAAGTACTCAAAAACAGATCAATGTGTTGAGTTTAAACAAGATTATCACTATCGCTGATTAGCAATGTTGAGTAATATATTGAGAGTTTCAAAAAGATTGAAAATAAAGAATATGCGATAACTGAAAAAGGACATTGATATGAAAGCAGTTTTATATTTAGTCAGCACTACTCTTTGTAGTGCTTTGGCATTATCAGCGTGTCAAACTGCGCCAAAACTAGCGATTGATAATATAGTGAAAGCGCCAATGCCAATATTAATGGTGAGCCTCGATTCTGATAGCGATGGATATTCTGATGAGTTAGATGAATGCCCAGGCACTCCAATGAATATAGTAACAGATGAAAGAGGTTGTCCTTACTCTGGTGTTGGGATAGGACTAAAGATGGAGTATCGTGGTTTTTTTGCTAAGGGCAGTAGTGAGCTATCAAAAGAGTATCAGCTTGAGCTTGATAAAGTGGCCCAAAAGCTGCAAGAGTACTATACCGCTACTATGAGTATTGAGGGGCATGCTTCAACCGATGAAGTATCAGCTACTGATGCAGTCTTGCAAACAAATGCTCTAGCAAGAAATAGAGCACTTATCGTTAAAAATTATCTAATAATGCAGCATCAAATTAATCCTGAGCGTTTAAGTACTACCAGTTATGGCGCCAAGCATCCTATTGCCTCTTCTGACACTGAGGAAGGTAAGTCTATGAACCGCCGAGTTTACGGGATAGCTACTGCAGATTTTGATACTGAAGAGGAGATGTCCATGAACCGTCGTGTTTACGAGGTAGCTACGGAGCCTAAAGATTAATTATTTAATATTCAATCAGCAGATTTCGATGTAAAACAACTATCCAAAGGCAAACCACATGCTCATTCCAAAATACTGGGCGCACTATAAGCAGCGCTTTGACGCAAAAACTGAGTTTGATAATACCAGAAAGCAAGCCACTATCAAGCGTTATGGTTGGTCAGAGGTTAGCCAAGTGGATGCAGTGAATCATGCCAAAGCGCGGGTTATAGAGGCGCATAAGCAATGGCTGGCAGGTGAGGACATCCTCCGTCGTGAGCGTGCGGAGCAATATAACCAAGGCAATGGCATTCCTATTCGTGAGCAAATTATCTCTGAGCAGTCTTTATCATCGTCCGTACGATCAAAAGCCACTACTCATCTGATCGTTACGCGCAACAGCTATGGCGCACAAGTAGCGAACGTCGATAACATTGCCATTGTCGATGTTGACAATGATGACTTACTACAGCAAATATATCCCAATGATTACCATAAACAAAGTCTTATAGGCACATTAATAACCGATAAAAACAAACCGTCATCGATGAAACTTCAAGTTTGGGGCTTTGTTATTCTATTTATTATTATGGCTAGTATCATTGCATGGCAGTCGTTATCTTGGCTTTGGCTCATTGGCGTGATGCTACTAGGTACGGCGTTTTTATGGTGGCAAGCGGACAAAAACGAGCAATCCCAACTGCAAATAAATAAGCAGAAGTATGAGGCGCATTTGGCCGAGTTAAAGCCATTTATGACTGCGCTGCTTCAAAAACGTGTTGCTAGTCACCCCAATGAGCAGTTTCGACTGTATGAAACGCCGGCAGGATTTCGATTAATTGCGGTCCATGATTTAGTTTTGCCAAGCGATGACGTCGTTGCAGAATGGTTGACCTACTTCCACGCCGATGATAATTATGTACGTCTATGCCAAGTACAGCAGTGCTTTCGTGCGCGTTTAACTGCCAAGCCGTGGCGAATGCTTGAGGTCACTGAAAGTCAATTAAATAAGAAAATCCCGGCTAATGATTTCTGGTTTATAGATATTAGCCTTGATGATGCCAGCTTGGACGCGATGGATGAAGAGCAATATGAGAATTTTGAACAGCAGCACAATGAGATAAAAATGCGTCAGCAGTGGATTGAGAGCTACGATAAATTTGCTAAAAATTATAAAGCTTGTCGTTATGTTAAAAGTTTTGGCAATCCACAAATGAGTAATAGCTTAGCGCCAAAAGCTATTGATGAGTTTGTGCACTGGCATGATAAGGCTTGTCAGGTTGATAAAGACTTGCTGATGGCTTAACTGTTTTCCAATTTTATTCATTCTTTATAAATAAGTACTGAATTTTTATCATATCAAGGAAGATAGCAATGATGATTAAACTAAAATGTTATAGCGCTTTGTTATTAACGGCATCTATAAGCTTAATAGGTTGTCAAACTACCGAAATTGTAGCGCCTAAAACCACACCTATTTACGAAAATGCGCTCGCATCAAAAATAGATACAGATGGCGATAGCGTACTTGATGAGTTAGACGAGTGTCCAGGCACTCCCCATAACATAGTGATAGATAAAAGAGGCTGTCCGCATTCTCTACTTTTTGGTGAAAATGAATTCAGAATGGAAGCTAGAGCATACTATGCTGAAAATAGCAGTGAGATAAAAAGTGAATATTATGAGCAGTTAGATAAAGCTGGCAAAAAGATGCAAGAGCATTCTGACGCTGTCATGCGTATTGGAGGGCATATATCAAAACATGAAGACAATAGTACCAACCAGACATTATCAAGGTATCGCGCGGAAGGAATCAAAAATTATATGATTATGAAGTATGACATTGATCCTAACCGTATCAAAACTTCTTATTATGGTTCAGATCGCCCAATTGCGTCGAATGATGCCGAAAACAGTTGGTTAAATCAGCGTATTTATGCACTCATTAGCAATGTTGAGTAGAATAACGAACGCTTTAATAATAGTAATGGCCGTCAGTTGTTTTGAACGTAGCTGTTTTAAAGGAACTTGAAGGATATTAGCGTTGATGATTAAACTAAAATGTTATAGCGCTTTATTATTAACGGCATCTATAAGCTTAATAGGTTGTCAAACTACCGAAATTGAAGCCCCCAAAACTACACCTATTTATGAAAATACTGCCGCATTCACGCCAGATATTCTAGATGGCGATGGCGATGGCGTGCTTGATGGGATAGACGAGTGTCCAAGCACGCCACCTCATAGGGTGGTCGATGCTAAAGGGTGTTTAGTAGAGCTTGACGTGGGCGGGCTTGAAATAGAGTTTGTTGGATTTTTCCCATCAATGAGCAGTCATTTACCTGCTATTTACGATGCAGAATTTGCGAAAGTGGCAGAAAAGCTTAATGAGTATCCAAAAGCTAGTGCTTTTATTTTTGGTCATGTAGCTACAAATGAAATTAGTGAAGGGCCTTTAGAGACTTTAGATTTTGATTCTTTATCACGCAATCGAGCACTTATCATTAAAAATACTTTAGTCTTGCAACATAATATTGATGCTAAGCGTATCCGTACTTATAATTGCTCCAATAAATTATTATTTAAAGACACAGATTATATAAATCCTAGTTTTAAAGCGCTTGAACTAGAAAGTTTTGAATCAAAACAGCGCCGCGCAACTCTGATGGCAAGCAGTAGCGTGAGTAACTTAACGAATCTTAAGTATGAGTATTACATAAAAAGATATGGTGAATACGCCAAGCATTGTGTCAAGTTTGAATAGTGATAATTAACTATTATTATTTATTTCTACCCCAAAGCTGAAAAAACCACCATCAATACTGGCGCTACTATATTAATAATAAAGCCAAAGCTAATGGCTAGTGGGATAACTTTTAGACCGCCGGATTGTTGAATAATTGGTAAAGTAAAATCTAAGCTAGTCGCCCCGCCCAGTCCCACTGCAGCCGACGGGTATTTACGCATAAATACTGGTATAAATATTAGCGCAAAGAACTCACGAATCAAGTCATTAAACAGCGCTACGCTGCCCCAAATTGCTCCATAAGCATCCGTCATTACGATAGCTGATAGCGAATACCAACCAAATCCTGATGCCAAGGCTAAGCCTTTAGTCCATGAGACATCAGTGAATATCAGCGCAAATAGCAGCCCACCACCTAGTACCGCAAGCGTAAAGACAACACTCATCTGAACGCCACGCTTATTGAGTAGTACTTCTCTTAAAGTAATGCCAGAGCCTTTTAAGCCTATGCCGACCAGCAGAATCAAGATCATCAGCAGCACCGTCATAGTGTTTTCAGGTGGCATATAACCTGCTGGCAGCAAATAACCAATGACCATGC
This sequence comes from Psychrobacter sp. BF1, assembly GCF_019279065.1. Taxonomy (NCBI): domain Bacteria; kingdom Pseudomonadati; phylum Pseudomonadota; class Gammaproteobacteria; order Moraxellales; family Moraxellaceae; genus Psychrobacter; species Psychrobacter sp. BF1. Next base: position 230,306 of record NZ_JAGYWV010000003.1, on the reverse strand, counting down.
CGACTACTACGCAAATGACTTGCACTAGACTGCCGCGAATACTGACTCGATGCTGTTTCGACTTGGCAGTAGACTGTTTGGTATCCCAAGGGTTCAAACGATCAAATAGCATCAGTCCGAATAACCCAGCACCGATAGTCAATATCGATAATACCGTCACATACAGTGCAATCTCGCCCAACTGACTGCCCAGCCCTTCAACTTGTGAGAGCTCGATACCGATCAGAGTCAAGATGATAAACACTAGATAAGTTAGACCTTTATCAGCAAAGGCAGTCAACTTGGGAATAGAGGGAATAGCAAAACCAATAAACAGCGGCATCAGAACGAGAAATAGGGTAATTAGGCTTTGCATAGTGCAGGCTCGAGAGACTTTTATTAAGCTGGAGATTGTAACATATTGGCCTATCAATACCGATATCAGCGAGTCAAATTAGCTGAGAGAAAAGTCGGTTTTAGCGCTGTAAAGTTATCGTTAAGACAGTATTGCTGCTTACTAGTTCAGTGGCTATGGGTAGGGGCTAGCACTGTTGTTAATACTGTATCGAGAACAGGGTTGGCAAGAGTATTCATAGTAAAGGTGAAAATGATCTTTCAAATACAGTTCTTCAGGCTTTAACAAAAGCTTTTATAAGTTTACCTTATAGTTTTTTGTTGCTACATTAAGGGATTAAAGCCTATAGGCGCTGGGGCAATTCTATGTCTCTATATCAGCTCAAAAGTCAATTTCAAGATCAACTGCGACCGCTAAGTGATACGCTGGTCGAGCATGAAGTTACTGCCAACCAAGTGACAGTGACTGCAGTACTATTGAGCGTGGGCACCGCTTATGTGATAGCCAAACCTGCGCAACAGAAGCCGATACTAGGGCTATTATTGCCGACCTCATTATTCATCCGCATGGCGCTCAATGCCATTGACGGTATGATGGCACGTGAGCATGGACAAGCTTCCAAGCTCGGTGCATGGCTTAACGAAGCGTGTGATATTATTGCTGATAGCGCCTTAATCGCCAGTTTGTCACCCCATATCAGCCCTATTGCTAATAGCAAAAGTGAAGTTCAAATTAATTTGCAGCGTATTAGCCGTTTTATCACTTTGAGTGTCAGTACCGAATTACTGGCGATAGTCAGTAGTCAGTATTTTAAGGTACGAGCCAACCAAGGACCGCTGGGCAAAAGTGATCGCGCCTTGTTACTAGGTATCATTGGTATAGTAATGGGCACAAAACCTTCGTTATTGACTGCTAATATAGCGCTCAAATCTTTGGGCTTATTAATACAAGCCTTATTGATCAAGACTTGCCTAAATCGTTTATGTTTTATGGCGGAGCTTTATTTATTGCGTCATCCACCAGTTGCTAGGCTCAAGTCTGCTACTGCATCCGTTATTAAGCCCAGTACTGTTGAAGCTAATAGTTGTCAAGCTAATAGCTTTAAAGCTAATATTGCGGTTAATATTCAGCCTAATATCACCTTTACGCCTAGTTTAGCGGGCTCGCTGTTACTCGCTAATCCTCTCGCTAAATCTGCTTCTACATCTACTTCAAGTTTGTGCGCAGCTCGGGTGCTCTCGCCTAAGCTGGTCTCTATTGATACTGCTAGCTACCCTTCGGAGTATGACCTTATGCCAACCTCACTTTTAGCGGCTGAGCAAAAATCTGCCAGTGCTTTTGATACTGATACTGATACTGATATTGATACTAAAGCGCTTGATAACGGCCAAATGGTCAATGTTGCAAGCTTTGATCACTCAAACCTTGATAAACAAAGCGCTGATAAGCCGACTGCTAGCCGCCAAACTGCCGTCCCTGATCTGATCGCTGGCGAGAGCTGCTACAACGCTTATGATGGCACCGCTATTTATTATCGATACTGGCTGACTATGCCTTTAGACACCCTAAAAAACGCCACCTCAGCATTGCGACAAGTCATCTTATTGCATCGCGGCCATGAGCATTCAGGACGATTAGCAGAGCTTGGCGAGCAGTTCGCTAATGCGGGTTATCAAGTATTTGCTTGGGATGCGCGTGGTAATGGACGCTCAGGGGGTATCAAGGATCATGCCAAAAGTGTCACTGAGCTTGAGCGTGATTTGGATGATTTTGTGCAGTTGGTTATCGCTCAAACAACTATAGCTATCGAAGATACCTTAATAGTGGCTAGCAGTATTGGCGCAGTGCTAGCCGCGGCTTGGGTACATGACTATGCGCCTAATATCCGCGCTATGATCTTAGGCACGCCTGCACTAAGTATTCGTTTGTATATGCCGTTTGCTATTCCAACCCTAAAAGTCGCGCGTACCCTTGGGCTTATGGCTCGGGTCAGCAGCTACGTCAAGGCACAAGTTTTAACTCATGATAAACAAGCTCAGCAAGCTTATAATGCCGATCCCTTGATATCGAGTAGTATTTCAACCGATCTGTTAATCGACACTCATGCAACTGGGCAGCGTTTGCTAGATGACGCTGCAGCGATTACCGTGCCAACGTTTATTCTGTGTGCGGGCAAAGATTATGTCGTCGACAAGCAAGCCGAACGTAGCTTTTATGAGGCGATTAATACCACTAATAAACGCTGGCAATTATATCCAGATAGCTATCATGCTATCTTTCATGAGACTAATAAAGCTGAAGTCTTTGCCGATTGTATTGAGTTCGCTGCGCAAGTCTTTAGTACTACTACTGCCACTACTGATCTACGTAGCGCCCATTTGAGTAGCGCTAGTAAAGATAAAGTTGATCGCTTAGCTATTAAGCCATTCAATGCCAACTTTGCCATCACGCGTTTTGCTATGCAAAAATTCGGTAAAGTCAGCTCCGCTATCGCCACAGGTCTAGAGCATGGTTTTGACTCAGGCAACTCACTGGATCATGTCTACTATAATCAGCCTAGTGGCAAAGGCGGCTTAGGTAAAGCTGTCGATAAGTTCTATCTTAATAATATTGGCTGGCAAGGTATTCGTATCCGCCGCGAGCATATATTAGAGCTAGGAGCGCACGCACTAGCAGAGATTGAATTAAAAAATAACTATAAAAATAAGCATGACGACACTCAGGGTAAGGGCGATTTACATCAGGGCTATCAATCAAAACCCTATCAATCAAAACCCTATGAAGCAAAGCTCTATCAACCAAAGCTGTTAGATATCGCTTGTGGTCATGGCTTTTATGCCTTTGATCTATTAACTAGCTTTGCTGAGCTACAAGCTGAACTACGTGATTATGATACTCATAATATTCAGGCGCTACAGGCCAAGGCACAGCGTCTAAATCTTGGCGATCGAGTGCTGGCTTGTCAAAGAGATGCCTTTGATCCGGCCAGTTATCAGCAAGATAACAATAGCGAAAAATTCGATATGGCCATCGCTTCTGGGGTGTTTGAGTTGTTTTCGGACAATACGCTGCCAGCTACTGCTTTAACAGGAATATATGCTAGCTTAAAAGAGCAGGGTTATTTACTTTATACCAATCAGCCTTGGCACCCTGAGCAAGAGTTTATTAGTAAAACTTTGAATAATCATCGAGGTAGCAGCTGGGTAATGCGTTGCCGCTCGCAAGCTGAAATGGATCAGCTAGTTGATGACGCCGGCTTTGATAAAATCGCTATGCGCATTGATAAGTTTGGTATCTTTACGGTATCGCTAGCGATAAAGCGGCCAATAATCAAGGATCAGTCTCTCACAGTAGGCAAGCAACAGCGGGCTGCTAGCTAATGATGGCTCAGAGCAATAAACTTTATGAGCGCTTACAGCTATTCTCAGGTGGCGGCTCACGCTTTGGCTACTATTTGGGTAGCTATGCGGCGCTAGTCGATAATGATCTGATCCCAGATATTATTATCGGTACTTGCGGCGGTAGCTTATCAGCGTTGCTGGTTCACCTTGCACCTGATCCTAAACAGTTGCAGCAATTGGCTTATAGTGCTGAGTTATACCGAGTAATCAAAGCTATCAGACACGTAGCAGCGCATGAAGCTAATATTGGTCTAAAGCTGCGTTATAGCACGCAAGCTATTAAGCGTTGGCGTTTGTCCCGTAATACCGCCCAGCGCCACCATCGACTGGCTGAGACTCATAAACAGTTGCTGGATGAACTACAGCAGTTAGCAATGTTTCGGGTTGATAATGAGGAGCAATGGCTCGATGAGCTATTGCAGTTTTTACCTAAAGACGTTTTATCTGATGCTAGGCAAGAGGGCAGTTTTAAGCCTAGTGCACCAGACATAGCTATTATCGCCAGTCGTTTACAGCCAGCGGTTAATTCAGCTCATCATCATGATAGTAATGTTGCTGCATTGCAGCCTGAGACAGCTAAAGGTAGCGCTCAATTACAAGAGCTGTTATTTGCGCCAAAGCGTTTGTCACTAAACGCTAATGACAACGCAGAGCTAGCACTAAGTAACACCTTAGTAGCGCCTGCGCACTTTTTAGCCAATGGACGCATTCAACCAGCAGTTAAGACTGTGACTGAGTGGGATTTCGCTACCGCTGTGCGGGCTTCTATGGCTGATATGTATTATCTACCGCCAATAGAGGATCAGGATTTGGGCTGGTGCTTAGGCGGAGTGATTAACCTGACTCCTGTAGAGCTGGGTTGTCAGTTGGCAACTACAGTATTTGCTGAAAGCAAAGCTGGCTACGATCTTTGGCTTGCCGCACCAGCGATTCAGCGGGTATTTGGTTTTGATCCCAATCAGCGTTTGGCACAAGTGCATAGTTTTTCACCAAGCTTTTCACCCAGTATTCACCCTCACTTCTCTGCTAATTATTCTCCTAATGCTTCAGGGCAAGACAACAGTCAATTGCATTGGTTACCGTTTGCGGATAATGGTCAGCAGCTAAGCGGACAAGTACAAAAACGCTTTAGTCTCCAGCAGCTTACGGTTGAGCTTATTCATAGTGACTACGATGGTTTTGTAGAGCAGATGCAGGCGCAATGGCAATATGGCTATCAGCGCACCGCAGATTATATCCAGCAGCAGGGGCTATAAATGCCTAATCTAGCAGTTATTAATATAGCAGGTACTGATCAGTTGGTTACTAATCAGGTAGTTATTAATCAGGCAGCAGCGCATATCATTATCATAGGAGGCACTAGCGGTCTCGGGTTGGCGCTAGCAGTAAAGCATCAACAGCTGGGCTGGCAAGTAACTGTAGTTGGTCATAGCGCTACTAAGATTACCAAGATTAATGCTGACTACCCGAATATCAGCACTTATCGCTGTGATTTAACGGACTGCACTCAGCGCCAAGACTTACTGGCTAAGTTAGCTAAGGTGAGGTTTGAGCGGCTTATTTATAGCGCCGGCAGCTATACTAACGAGCGTATTCATCATTTAAACCAAGCCGATAGTGAGCGGATGCTAGCGATTAATTTGCAAGCCTTTGAGGCGATCTTTAACTGGGCCAGTCAGCAGCTAAAAGCACAAAAGGAGGAGGGAGGTGACTCGTCAGTTGCTTCAGTTAAACGCAGCCTAATTAGTATCGCTTCTATTGCTGGTACGGTGGATTATCCTTATGCCAGTCTCTATGCCAAAAGTAAGCGGGCCATGATCGCTACTACTAGTGCTTATCGCTGCGCCCTTGCGCCTTTTGCTATTCAAGTTAATTGCATAGCGCCCGGTTATATTGATACCCAAGCCTTACGAGATTTGAATAACGGCGATGCTAGTCATAAGCCGTTTATCATCAGTATCGATACTGCGGTAACTCATATTATGCAAGCTATCGATAATAATGTAGAGCTGGCAGTGTTTCCGTCCTCTATGCGTCATATAGTTCAGCTATTAAATCGGCTGCCTAAACCGCTATTAAATCGGCTATTACGCAGTAAGTTAGATAAAGAACCTTAACCAGCTAACCTATAAGCAAATATAACAATGTGAATAAAGGCACACCTAATAGCAAGCTATCTATCCTATCGAGTACTCCACCATGACCAGCAAGTATAGTGCCAGTATCTTTGACCCCATGTTGACGTTTAAAGGCTGATTCTAATAAGTCGCCGGCGATACCTAATACTGCTAACATATAAGCCATTATTAAGCATAACCACCAACTAAACGGCGTTAGCCAAACACCCAATAGTGCTGCGAGTAGGGCGGCAAATAAACTACCAAAAATAGCCCCTTCGATACTTTTATTGGGGCTAATCCTAGGAGCAAGCCCACGTTTGAACCATCGGCCTTTAAACAGCTTACCGCATAGATACTGAGCAATATCATTAAACTGGCTGGCGAACAATACAAACAGCAGCACTCCGTATTCATGGCGCTGCCAAGTCAATATTTGCAAAAAAATAAGACTGATGATTAAGGTGATAAAAGCTAAGCTAAAGATGATATCTAAAGCATTTAGATAGGCATAAGCTTGGGCGTTATTGGGCGGCTGCTTTTGAGGGCTGTGCTGATAGTTGTGCTGAGAGCTGTTTTTATCATGATTTTGCAGACTGTTTGGATGGTCAATAGCAAATTTTTTAGGATAAGGGATGGCGACCGCGTTTGCTTGTAGGCCACGCGCTTGTAGTTTACGAATTAGCCTAGCTTTACTTTCTAAGCGCCACAAACGACTGATTTCATAGCTACCACGCAGACCAATCAACAAAAAAAGCCCAACGAGTAGCCATTGATAAGGGTAATGACTATTGATTTTTATTTTAGCAATTAAGTAGCAGACGCTAAGCACGGCTAGCATCCACCACCAAGAACGGGCTATTAGATAAACAGAGGGCAAACGCTGACGACAACGAGGTAAGGCAAGAATACCCCAAACCAAAGTGACGACAGTCATCAGTCCAATTATAAACACGCTATCAGTCATCATCATCGCAACCCTCTACTTAAAGGTATTGGCTTGACCCGCTTACCCAATGGGTTAAATCTGCTTCCATGCACATTTGGCTGACTACTATTTGACTAACCACTCTCTGCCATTGCATACGCCTGATAGTGCTGAGCATAGTTTATCTCAGCGGCCTCTGGCTCAATTACACTGACCGTGGCTTGGTTAGCTAAAGTAGGATAATCCAGTCGATAATGTCCACCACGACTTTCACAACGTTGATAAGCTGATTGTATAATCAAAGAAGCCAGTTGTAATTGACGTGCCAGCTGAAATTGGGTTAATTCATTGAGTGTAACAGAACTATTGCTAACCGTTAAGCACTCTATATCTAGCGACAGTGATTTTATACGTTTCATATCAGCAAGCTGTTGCTGCCAGTGGCTTATTTGTATTAGCGCTTGCTGCAATGATTGAGCGTTACGAGTAATCCCTAAGTGACTACTCATCAGCGCTTTTAGCTCTATGCTGATCGTGGCTAACTCAATTGACTGAGCACTATAGTTTTCAGTGCTTATTTTTTTAATAATTTGTTGTTCAGAGCTTTGTGGTTTAGAGCGTTGCTGGTTAGTTGCTTGCTGCTGGAGTTTGCCGTTTTTAGCGCTAAGGCTCTTGCTTTTACTTAATAACTGCTCATCTGAGAGCTTTTTATTTGATGCCTGTTTATCTAATAGCTGGGTACTTGACGCCTGCTTATCTAATACAAGGCAGCTAGATAAGCTTATAAGTTTATCATTGTCTATTAGGGGCGCAGTCCATTGATGGGCGTTTAAATAAGTTGGCAGATGCGCAGCAATATTACGGCCAACGACCACACATTCTAATAAAGAATTACTGGCTAGGCGATTGGCACCATGTAGGCCAGTGTAAGCCACTTCGCCGGCAGCATATAACCCCATAACGTCAGTTAAACCGTCACTACAAGTCACTATACCCCCACAGCTATAATGAGCAGTCGGCGCAACCGGAATAGGGTCAGTAGTGAGGTCTATACCAAGCGCTAATAAGGTCTGATAAATCTGCGGAAAATGCTGAGTCAAAAACAACGCTGGCAAGTGACTGACATCCAGATGCACAAAGCCAAGGCCGTTAGTAGCAATTTGTGCTGCAATAGCACGAGCGACGATATCGCGTGGCGCTAGCTCAGCGCGTGGGTCAATAGCCACCATAAAGCGCTCAGCAGTCAATGGGCAATATAGATGTCCGCCTTCACCCCGCAAGGCTTCCGAGACCAAAAAGCTACTGTTTGCTAACGCCAAACCTGTCGGATGAAACTGGATAAACTCCAAGTTGGCTAAGCGGCAGCCAGCCTGCCAGGCCATCATTACTCCGTCGCCAACACAGACATTAGGCGCGCTGGCACGAGCAAACAGCTGACCTAAGCCACCACTGGCTATAACGACAGCGCGACTGGTAATAGTTAATTGCTGTTGCTTAGTGTGATCGAATACTAACGCCCCTTGGCACTGGCGTGGCAGCTGTCCTTGCGGTTGGATATGTATGGCGGTAATAGCATTGGGTGCATTGGGCGATTTGACTGCTGTAGATGGCGCTACAGGCGTGGACGCTGAGCTAGTCAGTAACTGTAAAGCTTCGTGATAGGGCAGGATAGTAATATTAGTCGCCAGCTGAGCCTTTGCTAGTAAGGCCTGCATAGTATGAAGGCCAGTAGCATCGTCAGCATGAGCCACCCGTCGACAGCCATGTCCGCCTTCTTTGGTTAAATGTAGATCAGCGGTGGTTAACTGAGTAGTGGCGTTTGACTGGTTGGAGCTATCATTAAGACTATCAGTAGCGCTATCAGTAGCGCTATCGGCAGGGCTATCAAGACTATCAGTAGAACTATAGTTTTGCTTCTGCGCTGCTAGTGTAGTTTGGGTAAAAGGTACGCCTTGAGAGCATAGCCATTGTACTGCTTGCTGGCCTTTGGTTAGAATACGGCTAGTATTATCAGGCGCGCACAAGCCAGCACCAGCAATAAGCGTATCTGCAATATGATCATTAACGCTGTCGTCTTTATCTAAGCTGGCAGCGATACCGCCTTGCGCATAATGACTAGAACATTCTTCTAGTCCAGCTTTACTCAAGACGGTTATCTTAAGCGTGTTAGGCAAGGCCAGTGCGGTAGTTATTCCCGCTAACCCTGCACCAATAATAAGCACGTCAGTAATGAGGCTAGTAGCAGTAGCATCAGTATTAACATCAATATCAACATCAACATCAACATCAGTACTACTATCGCTACCGAGGTTGGCTGTAGCGTTAACCGCATTATTTGACTCATAGTCCGGCATTAGTAAACCCTCATCTATTGTCAGTACGGTTGCGGCTACTAAGCTCATATCAAGCTGCTCCAACATTAGCGAATAACGCGCGGTCTTTGACGATATCACCACTTGCCGCCACTCGTTGCTGCTGTGACTGAGCGAAGTCAAGCATCCGTTGTAAAGGCTTTTTGGCAGCAACGGCCATCTCTGCGCTCAAAGTTACTTCATATTTTGTGCTATTTGCCTCAGTCAAACACTTTTCAACTCCTTGTAGACCATTCATAGCCATCCAAGGACAGAAGGCACAGCTCTTACAGCTAGCACTCTCACCAGCAGTGGGCGCTGCCAAAAAGCGCTTGTTCGGCGAGCGTTTTTGCATCTCGTGCAAGATCCCTAAGTCAGTAGCTACAATAAAAGTATCCACGTCCAGCTCATAGGTAGACTGTAATAGCTTGCTGGTCGATCCGACTACATCAGCGAGTGCCACTACACTATCAGGTGACTCAGGATGCACTAGAACTTTTGCTTGGGGATATTCAGCTTTGAGCTGTGCAAGCTCAGTGGCTTTGAATTCATTGTGCACTAGACAGGAGCCTTGCCATAACAGCATATCTGCCCCTGTCTGTTGAGCAATATAATTTCCCAAGTGTCGGTCAGGCCCCCAGATAATAGTTTCTCCTTGCTGACGCAAGTGGCGGATGATATCGATACCTACTGATGAGGTCACTACCCAGTCTGCCCGCGCTTTTACAGCGGCACTAGTATTAGCATAGACGACTACTGTACGCTCAGGGTGCGCATCGCAAAACGCTGAAAACTCATCAGCTGGGCAGCCTAAATCCAGCGAGCATTCCGCCGCTAAATCTGGCATAAGAATAGTTTTCTCCATGCTCAATATCTTGGCAGACTCGCCCATAAACCGCACCCCAGCTACTACTAAGGTTTGGGCACTATGTGCTTTTCCAAAACGGGCCATCTCTAATGAATCACCGACACAGCCGCCAGTCGCTAGTGCTAAGTCTTGAATAAAGGGATCGACATAGTAATGGGCTACTAATACCGCATTGTGTTCGATCAATAGCTGTTTAATATTTTCTTCAACTTGCAAACGTTCGGAGCGTGGTAAGTCTACTGGTATTTTGGCTTTGGCATATTCGATATTGAGCTTGATGGCATTGCGCTTGTCAGCGCTTAATGTTGGCGCATCATAAGGATAACTAGTCATGCGTAGGCCTCATAGTGAGTTAAAGAGTAATAGATTTATTAGACAATGCTTTAATTATGCTCATTTTGAGCATTAATACAAGATATTTTTAAATTATTTCTCTATAAAACTGAGCTTGAGCTACGATTTATTAGCTAGTCTGAGCTAGGTTTTTGTCATCTATATAAGGCTCTACAAGGATAAAACAGTATTAAAAATACCATTCAGGCTATACTGGATGGTAATAATCAGTCTTTAAACGTATTTGAGCTTTTTTAAGTGCTTTTAAGCGTTTTTAAACGTTTTTAAACGTTTTTAAACGTTTTTAAGAATTATCAAGCGTTTTAAGCATAGTTAAGCATGGTTAAGCAATATTTTTAGAATTTTAACTCTCAAGGATAATAATAGACTCTATGAGCTTGTCTTATTCACACGCGCATCAGCAGGGCAGTGGTACTACCGAAGTAGTGGCCGTGCTCGTAGCTATCACTAACCATACCGCAAGAGTATTAACTGTTGATCAAGGTAAGTTATTGCCTAATGGTCCTCTTATGCCTCTACACCGCTCGTTGCAAGCAGGAGTACGTCAATGGGTAGAGGAGCAAACTCAACAACCGATGGGCTATCTTGAACAGCTATACACTTTTGTAGATACCAACCGCCGTAACCGTGAAGGTCATGCTTTGGTCTATGTCAGCTATCTTGGCTTAGTACAAGAGACGCAGACCCAACAGCTGCAGACGCAAGCCGTTTGGTGCGATTGGTATGATTACTTCCCTTGGGAAAATCATTTGCAGGGTATGCCAGAGATTATTACTAGCTTAATTGTACCTGCCCTTTTTGCCTGGGCAGATAGTGCCGAGGACGCTACCGTTAAGCACAGACGCTATCAACGTATACGCTTGTGCTGGGGCATAACTATAGATAGTGATGGTAATGGTAATGGTAATGGTAATGGTAATAGTGATTGGGTCGCAGAGCATGTGTTGTTACGTTATGAGATGCTCTACGAAGCAGGATTGATTGCCGAAGCGCCCAACTATCAGCCTATTTACAAACCTCGCCATCAATCCAACTCTCAGCTGAGCTCTGAACACGAGTATGAGTCTGATGAGCAAGTGGTTACTAGCGCACAGATGCTAGGCATACCGATGTACTATGATCATAGGCGAGTTATTGCTACTGCCATCTCTCGGTTGCGAGCCAAGATAGAATACCGACCGTTAATCTTTGGCTTGATGAGCGAAGTATTTACGTTATCGCAACTACAACAAAGCATTGAGGCCTTATCAGGCATCCCTTTGCATAAGCAAAACTTTCGCCGATTGCTCGATTCTCAAAACTTAGTGTTGCCTACTGGCGAGAGTAGTAGCGCTCAACGGGGCCGCCCAGCCAAACTCTATCGTTTTGCTCACGATATAGAATTACAAAGTCTACTTATGGATAGTAGGCTACCTAAACGCAAATAGTGAGCATCGATTAATTGTTAACTTATTTGTGATAGTTAAGCCTCTAGCAAATATTAGATTTAAAAATAAAGTGCTACTGGGATATGTTTTTTGCGATCTCGACCAACGTATCCCGCAAGAAAAACTTATACTAGTAATACGCGGTGACGTTTGCACTGATTTTATTTAGTATTACTATTTTATTTAGTATCACTATAGAAACTTCATTAGCCACTCCAGTCTCGATCTGAATAAATACCTCACAATAAAACTCAGCTATTGGCTATAAAAAAGCAACTTGGCTTGCGAGTAAGCTCACTTTACGTTATATTTATGCTCAGATTGAGTTTAATGATATTTCAGTATAATTCACTTATACCTCACTTATAAACAGTGATTTATAATTAATGACGTATAAAGAGGCAACTAGATGAGTAAGCAAGTATCGCCATTACTACCAGCATTAGATACCGTATTACTTGAAAGCTTAGTAAGGTTGGCACTGATCGAGGATTTAGGCCGGCGCGGTGATGTTACTTCCCAAGCGACTATTCCAGCACAGAAACAAGCGCAATTGCAGATTCGGGCACGGCAAGCTGGAGTGATTTGCGGGATGGACTTAGCGCGTTTAGCTTTTGCGTTAATCGATGGCCAGATTGAGTTTATAGCCGCAGTTAGTGATGGTGAGCGGGTAGCTGCTGATAGTGTATTAGCCACTGTACGTGGCAATGCTAGGCATCTGTTAACGGCTGAGCGCACGGCATTGAACTTTTTGACCCATCTTAGTGGTATTGCTAGTGCTACCCAGCATATTGTCGATAGCGTAGCGGATTATCCAGCGCAGATTACTTGCACACGCAAGACTATTCCAGGCTTACGTATAGTACAAAAGTATGCGGTACGCTGTGGGGGTGGTCGCAATCATCGTTTGGGCTTGGACGATGCGATCCTAATCAAAGACAACCATATTGCCATCGCTGGTGATATTACTACTGCTATTGAGCAAGCAAAACAGTTCGCCGGACACTTGATACCTATTGAGGTCGAGGTCGACACTTTAGCGCAGTTAAAGCTGGCGTTAGATGCTGAGGTTAGCTTAGTGCTATTGGATAATATGCCCGCTGATGTGTTGCAGCAAGCTGTCGCTCTGTGTAAAGGACGTGCCAAAACCGAGGCATCGGGTGGCATTACCCCTGAAACGGTGCAAATAGTAGCAAAAACAGGAGTGGATTTTATCGCTATGGGTTATTTAACTCATAGTACTACCGCTTTAGATATTGGCCTTGATTTCAGTGCTTAATTTTAGGGCTTAATTTCAGTGCTTAAATAGCTGGTAAAATTGATGTTACTCGATATATTGCAGGGATATTACGCTGATCACTTTCCATTTGAAGCCAGCGAGCAAAGGGTTTTATTGAGCGCACCTATTATCAACAATTAACCAAAGTTAATGATTTAATTAACTTATACTCCTATGATACAATATTGAGAATAGCACGGCGATAGCGTAGCGTTGCTTACTAAACACAGGGTCATCGTTGCAATTGCACGATGGCCTTATCTTTTTGCTGGTTTTATATAAATAGACGAGTGAGCGTTCAGTGAATACTGAAATTATCAAAATTATCTTAGCTTTTATGGTGTTGATCAACCCATTTAGCGCGTTGACCTTGTTTTTAGACTTGACTCGTGGCTATTCGATGACCGATCGACGTAAAGTCGCCCGGGTGGCTAGCCTAACTATTTTTATTACTATTAGCTTTTTTACCGTAGCGGGCGAGACTTTACTTAAGGCGCTAGGTATCTCTATCGGTTCGTTCCAATTAGCGGGGGGGATCTTAGTATTTTTGATCGCTCTTAATATGATGAATGGCGATGGTAACCCAGTCAAACCTGATCAAGAAAACTTCGATGTTGACCATGTGCAAAGCTCGCCACCGACTACTGCTGCGGCGGTAGTACCTTTAGCTATTCCTATGATGATTGGTCCGGGTGGTATTTCAACCGTAATTATTTACTCTTCGCAAATATCTGGGGTACTAAGAGTGTCTGCGGTGATTATTGCTGGACTATTAATTAGTATGTTTTGCTATTTAGCCTTGATGGCAGCAGGACGTATTAGCCGTCTATTAGGGGATACAGGTCTCAATATTATGAGTCGAATTATGGGGATGTTACTCGCTGCGGTGTCTATTGAGATCATCGTTAATGGCTTACGTACTTTGTTCCCAGATTTGGTATAACTTATTGAGATTTATGGTTCTGTATTCACTAGTACGTTGACATCTCAATAGCCACAATGCGGATCGAATGCTTTAAAAAACCAAACGCCCTATATAGAGTGTTTGGTTTTTTAATGGCTGATACTTACTACTTACTACTTACTACTAACTATGGGAAAGGTGCCAAGCTAGATATAGCATTAGGATACCTACTAGGCCATCTAATATATTCCATGCTTTTGGCTTAGCAAATAAGGGTGTTAATAGACGAGCGCCGTAGCCTAGAGCAAAAAAGAAAAACAATGAAGCACTGATGGCACCTAATGCGAACAATAATTTACTATCCGCACCAGTTGAAACCATGCCTACTAGCACCAAAGTATCTAGGTAGACGTGTGGATTGAGCCAAGTAAAGCCTATGCATAACAGTAGCGCTTTTTTTAGACTAGTCGCTACTTGACCCTCAGTATCTAGGGAGTGCGATAAGCGCACACTGGCATATAAACTTTGTAAGCCATAAACCAATAAGAAAATTACCCCCGAAATTTTGGCTATAGTGACAACTTGTGGATAGCGGGCAGTCACTGCGCCAAATCCTGCTACTCCAGCGCAGATTAGTAGGGCATCACTCACCGCACAGAAGAGACAAACCATAAAGATATGCTCACGTCTTAACCCTTGTTTGAGAACAAAAGCGTTTTGTGAGCCAATAGCGATAATGAGCGATAGTCCCAGTAGGAATCCAGAAATATAGTCTGAAGCAGGCATAATAGTTACTTATTATAAGAAGTAGCCGCGCAATAATATCAATACTTAGTTTGACGTTTGCTTACTGGCAGACTGCAAAAAAACTGTTAAGATACTCTATTGGCTTAGGGTGGGCAATAGTTGCTTTAACTATAAATAATAAAATAGCCCATGCTCGCCGCTATTTTGCCGCCCAAATATTTTAGCTCTGATAGCATCAGTTTCAATAACATTGGTCTCAATACCCTTAGTCTAAATACCCTTAGTCTCAGTACCGTTAGGAGCGCAGCAGGTCATGGTGGTAAGTTTGGCGAGAATGCTACAGTCATTTACACAAGCACAGGATGACCTGCCCACGCAAGCTGCTCGGTCTGTCAAAAATGCTCAGCGTGCAGCTGCGCAACAACAGACCTCAGCTTTAACTGACAGCAATAGTAAACATAGCACTAGTACCGCTAGTAACAATGAAGCTATCAATAGCAGTCAAAGCCCCATTACTGCATTGACTGAGCCTAAGCGCGTCAAACGTATCTGTGATGCTTTGGCACAAGTTAATGATATTCGCTCGCCTACGCCTTTGACCGATCGTTACTTAGCCAACCGAGCGCAAATGCGCCCAACCAATCGCCCGCCTTTTGATCCTGATACTTTGTGGTATCTTAAACATGGACGCTGCCCGATTATGACCGAACTTATCGATGTGGTTGACGAAGCCACTCTCAATGCTATGCCTATCGAGGCAGTAGCAATATTAGACCGGATTAATGATAAGCTCAAACGATATCGGGACTGGAGCGAAGAGCTCAATGAGCAACCTCAGCAGCAACATAATGAGCGCCAGTTCGTGATAGATAAGCTAGTAAAGGAGAGTATTCCTGAAGCGCTTCATCACTACGAGCAGCTTTTACGCTTTAGTCCGCACCGTACTAAGAATAGCACTGTGCAAGGTAAGATGAGCGCAGGTGATATGCTGACGGATTTGTTTTTAGAGATAGATTATGAGTTAGATGAACTATTAGATGAGCTGCATCAGACGGTACTTAATCGTCTGGCCTCAACTCATCGTTATGTCAAAAGCCGAACTCAAAACTAGTATCAATGTCAATGTCAATGTTAATAGCAGTTTTAAAGTCAGTAGCTTGTACACGTTGGTGTTAAAACTACTACTGTTAACTTAGCTATCGTTAAACCGCTATCAATTAATTACAAGGAAACCTTAATGACTCAAGTAACGGCTATGTTAGTGATGTTTGTCTTATATGGGATACTTCCAGCAGCAGGATTATACTTGGGCTATCGTGGTATTAAAAAAGTCACTGCGCCGAAGATGCTGGCCTACAAAGCTATGCCGCAGCTGGGTTATATTCCAGAAAAAAGCTTACCCAATGACGTCAAAGCTGCCTTAGACTTGATCAATCAAAAAGGCGAAAAGCTTAGTCTTATCTATGGTGATACCAATAATGATGGTCAAATAGATGACAAAGATACCGTCAATGAAACTTATATAATGCTTCAGAACTTAATGGATCGTCATGTTCCGCAAGCAGTGGCTGACTATCGTCGTTTACACGATTTGGATGGTGCACGTGCTGATACTACTAAGATTAAGCATTCTAATGTCACTGGCAAAGAGGCTCTATTAGAGGTTTTAGGAACTATTAATGTGCAATTCGACGATCTGCTCGATGCTTCTTATCACCAAGATGGGCAGAAGCTGCTAGTCACTAACCGTTATCTACAACAGCGCTTTGATAATCCAGTCTCTAAAGATCAGGCTCGACATTCTATTGAAGGCCTTGGCGAAGATAGTAATAGCAGGATAACTAATCCTATAAATAGCAACACTAACAATCCTAACCGTACTACTATCATTGAGAGTCCTGTAGCGGCTAAAAACACTCAAAGTGATGAGCTCAGTGCCAGTGCCAGTGCCAGTGCCAGTGCCACTATTAGTGACAGTAACAGCAACAGTAACAGCAACAGTGAAATTAGTAGCGTTAAGCGTGATCCTTTGATAATTGAAGAGCCGAGTCTCGATAAGCGTGAAGGGTAATAGCAAAATTTGCTAGTCAATAGCCAGGGAAGAGGAACTGCTAAGATGTTAATGTTGCTAAGTATGAGTGTACTCGGCACGGTTACTGTCTACTACTTGGGTAGGAAGGGTTGGCTGATGCTACATCAGGCAGCCGGTATTACTCCAGGCGCACTGAGCTATCAAAACCCGAACACACCGCTATTGACCAATGCTTTAGTGTGGAAAAATTTAACCATAAATAAGCAACATCTGCTTCACTTATCAGATAGACAGCTGCGCCAGCTACAAGCTATTGATAGTAAAGTCGCTATTTATCGACACTGTCAGCAGTCTTTAGCGCAGCAGAATATCACCGCTATGATGACTGAGCAGCAGTTTGTACTGCATAAGTTATTACAGACACGCTTGCCAGAAATGCTGGCCAGCCATCATCATCTAGTGAGCGTCAGTACTAACAGTAATAAGCAGACTGAAGCTAAACAGCTATTACAAAATCTATTGGACAATGTTGAGCAGCGTTTGCAGTCTTTATTAGCGCAAATGGAAAATACGCATTTGCAGGACTTGCGAGTTATGAAGCAGTATTTAGCCAGTCATGATAGGTAGGCAATAGCTTTATAGTCCGTATAGAGGCTTTAAAGGATTTAAAGGGTGTAGGGCATGCCCCATGCTTGTGATCGATAAAATCATTAACTTTAGAGTAACCCATAAAAAAGCGGCCGATGATTATTTATCATCGGCCACTTTTTTATGCTAAAACTAATACAGCGTTTAGCTTAACGCTTGCTATTGCGATCACGAGTATTACGCGAACCACGACTAGCTGGGCTAGCGCTACTTTTTGGCTTAGCAGTGCTAGTAGTACTGCGAGTGTTTTCGCTACGACGTGCTTTGAGCGGTTTGTTTTTGATACGCTCTTGCTTATCTTTGGCAGCACCATGTAGACCAGTACCATAGCGTGGGCGTAGGCTAACTAAGTCCGTCAAGGTATTGATATCTTTTCTATCTAGCTCTAAAAAGCGACCAGTACGTAGCTCTTTAGGCAAAGCAATACTGCCATAGCTAGTACGTAGCAGACGACTTACTTTAAGACCTTGCGACTCAAATAGACGACGGACTTCACGGTTACGGCCTTCATTTAGCTTAACATGATACCATTTGTTGACGCCTTCACCGCCGCCTTCTTTGATATCATCGAACTTTGCCATACCATCGTCTAGCATTACGCCCGTAGTCATCGCCCGAGCGATTTCAGGGGTTACTTCACCCAATACTCGTACAGCGTACTCACGAGTGACTTCGCTAGAAGGATGCATCAAGCGATGCGCCATTTCACCATCATTAGTGAATAATAATAGACCGCTAGAGTTAATATCTAAGCGACCGACCATCACCCAGCGATCATGCGTCAATTTAGGCAAGCGCTCAAAAACTGTTGGACGACCTTCTGGATCGTTAGCTGAGCAGATCTCGCCTTCAGGCTTATAGTAAGCTAGAACCCGACGACGTTTTTCGTTTTCAGCGGTATATTTGATCTGACGACCATCAACCCGAATTTCATCACCTTGACTGACACGATCACCAATAGTAGCAGGGCCGTTATTCACTGACACTCGTCCAGCTTTGATCACTTCTTCCATTTGGCGGCGTGAGCCAACACCCATACGGGCGAGGGCTTTTTGTAGTTTTTCGTCTTTCATAACTTAATCCTTGATTCGGTTGGTGTTACATTTCTCAATGTAGGTAACAGCATATTTATTGTGGCATTATTGCGCAGCGCCACATTATACGCTATTTATAAGCAGAGTGCAGTAATTAGCTATCATAGTTCTTTGTAAACTTAGCAAAAACTATTGATATGATTGGTTTTTTACAATAGGCACAATCTATAGTCTGGGCGCTCAAAAACCTTAATATCTGTAATATAATATTCCAAATTTTGATAGCGAAGTACCTCTTTAGTGACAGTGTCTATAACAGCTCTATACCAGTAGCGTAGTATTGTCTTAACATGGAGTGGCCTATATACTTTCAATTGCTAAAAATAAGCTATAAATTTAGAGTTGAATGATAATAAATTTAAGCGATAAGAGTTTATTAATTTTTAATCAACTATGGTATTATGGCCTTTTATATTATACGTAACATATTGATACAACAGTGGTGTTGGTGTTGCGAATGATACTTATTATTGGTTATTACTGAGTTTATAAAGGTTCTTGTTATGGGTCAATCCTCAAAGCTACTAGGGGCAACAAGCTTACTGCTGATCAGTTTGTTATCTGGTTGTGCGACTACTACTATAAACTCCGGCTTACAGTCTGGTGACTTGCCGCCAGTAGGTAGTTTCGTTGCTGAGAATGGTCTACAGTTCAATGTGCAACCGTTAAACTTAGCTACCCTACCTCCACCACAAGTATCTAGACCTAGCAATGATATCTATCAGCTAATAGCTAGCTCTACTAAGAATGAATATCGTATTGCGCCAGGTGACATCTTAAGTATTAATTTGGTAGGCTATCCAGATATTAAATCACTGCCGTCAAATGGTAACGATAATAGCCCTTCGGCCGCAGGATACCCAGTAGATCAACAAGGCTTTGTACAGTTTCCATTAGTAGGACGGATTAAGGCCAGTGGCATAAGTGTGCCGCAGTTTACAGCTAGTCTACAGAGCAAGCTACAACGCTATCTTAAATTCTCAGATCCGCAAGTAAAAATCATCAAATATCGTGGCAATAAGTTCTTTATCGATGGTGAAGTTAAGCAACCTGGCGAGTTCGCTATTGAAGACGCCCCAGTATCTTTATACAGTGCAATATCTATGGCTGGTGGTGCTACTACTACTGGTGATTCCAATAGCTTAATATTGAATCGTAAAGGTAGAAACTATAATATTGGCTTACAAGCGTTAAGACAAATAGGCTCATCAGGTAACCAAATCTATTTGCAAGATGGTGACTCCATTCATGTCAATAGCCAAAGCCGTAATACAGTCTACGTATTGGGCGAATTTGGTCAAGTCAAGCCAGTGCCTATACTAGAGCAAGGGCTAACCCTAGCGCAGGTAGTAGGGGAGTCACAAGGCTTGAATGCACTTACGGCTAATGCCTCTAAGATATATATTGTTCGCAACACCCCGGGATATCAGCTCACTGATATCTATTATGTCAATATGCAGACGATCACTAACCTTGCATTGGCCAGCCGTTTTGAGATGCAGCCTAATGATATAGTCTATGTCGATCCTACGGGTTTAACGCGCTGGAACCGAGTTATCAACTCTCTGCTACCTTCGAGTACAGCGATCAGAAGTCTTGCTGGTATATAAGTGCTGGGTCTAGAAGTGATAAGGTTCTACTTAGTACCAAATCGATATTAATTAATAGGCAATGATTATGGCATTTGATAACATTTTAGTGGTATGCGTGGGCAATATTTGTCGTAGCCCTATATTAGAAGCGTTGCTCAAAGAACAATACCCGAATAAGCATGTAGAATCCGCAGGTCTGTCAGCAGTAGTCGGTAATGGCGTTGATCCTAAGTCGCAACAAGTAATGACTCCCTATAATATAGATATGTCTGCCCATATCGCTAAGCAAATAGATGAAAAGCTAGTTAAAAAAGCAGACCTTATCTTCACTATGTCAGATGGTCAGACTAAGTGGATTGAAGAGCGCTGGCCACATTGCCGTGGCAAGACTTTTAAAATTGGTCACTGGAATGATAAAGATATTGCTGATCCTTATCAGCACGATATATCGCTATTTGAAGTAGCAAGAAAAGATATTGTTGAAAGTCTTAAACCATGGATCGATAAAATCGGTTAAAGATTATTAATTATTTGGCTTATAAGTAGTGCGTTATAAACTGATTAACTTTAACTGATTAACTTTAAGTGATGAATATACAGTTATGAATACAGATTCAAAAAGCCTATCAAAGCCCATTGAGCAAAAAGATGAAGATGAAATCGATCTATTAGCTTTGCTATTCGCATTGTTGCGTGGCTGGAAAACTATCTTGTTTTTTGCCTTGATTGGCTTACTTATAGGGGTGCTTTATAGCCGATATGTTAATCCCACTTTTAAATCAGATGCTCTTATTCAGATTGACGATAAGTCGGGAGGTCTTCCTGCCCTTGGAGAAAATATTTCTGAGCTCTTAGGATCACAGGATAGTAAGGCACAGACAGAAGCAGAGCTAGTCAGGTCACGTATGATCTTAGAGCCAGTAGTCAATCTGTTAAATCTACGTATTAGTCTTAGCGATCCACAAATAAGCTATGTAGATAGGATTAAGAATAACCGTACAGATACCCAAATTAATTCTCCCGAAGCAGTAACACTTAGAACGGCAGATGGTCAAGCAGCAATTAGCCAGTTTAATGTCTCACAAGGCTATTTGAACCAAGATTTTACTCTAACTAGGACTGACTCAGGGTTTTTACTGAGTAACGGTTTTGATGATTTTAAAGGACAGCTTAATCAGCCTGAGAAGTTCAAAGGGGTAGATGGTCAACTTCAGATTACCGTAACAGATTTGCCTAGCAATTCGCATCCTGTGACTATTACCAAGAAGTCGCTACAAGCCACTACTAATGAGATAAACCAGGCTTTATCAGTGGTAGAAAAAGGCAAGCAAACAGGTATCATTGAGCTGTCAATGACTGGGCCAAATCAAGAACAAGCCAGTTTGATTTTAAAAGAGATAGTCCTCTCCTACATAGGTCAAAACCAGTCACGCGGCTCTGAAGACACTACCAAGACTATTACCTTTATGGAAACTCAAATTCCAGTACTTAAAAAGAAACTCGAGGATTCTGAAGCCGTCTTTAATGAGTTTCGTAAAAAGTACGGTACTATTGACGTTGCTAAAGAAGCCGAACTATTACTAACAGAGAACTCACAAATTGACTTGCAGCTTAATGAGCTAAAGCTTAAAAAAGCGGATCTAACTACTTATTATACTGAAGAGCATCCACTAGTCATTCAGATCAATGAGCAATTGCAAGTACTTAATAGCAGAAAGCAAGAGATTGATACTACTATTGGCGGTTTACCAGAGCTACAGCGAGAATTTTTAAAGTTATCACAAGATACCGAGATAAACAGAGAAATTTACTTAACTCTGCTGAAAAACTATCAGCAATTACAGATTGCTAAAGCTGGGCAAACGGGTTTTGCACGTATTATCGATTTGCCTATTAGCACCTTTAAAGCTATTGCTCCTAAGAAAGCACTGATATGGATGTTAGGGCTCATAGTCGGATTGATGTTAGGCACAATGCTAGTATTATTGAAAAACTTATTAAAAAATGTAGTGAAGGATCCTGAGCGTCTTGAAGCTAAGACTGGTATACCAGTTATTGCCACTATTCCACGCTCGCCATTATTGACTAGACTCGGCAAGAGCAAGAAGTCACAAAATAGATTATTGGCTTATGCTGATAGCAATAGTTTAAGTTATGAGGCGATAAAGAGCCTTAGAACCAACCTTATGTTTGGTATGCCTATCACTAGCGACAGCGCTCAACGTGCCAAGGTCATCCTGATTACTGGCGAGAGTCCAGGGGTCGGTAAGTCATTTATATCTTCTAATCTATCTGAGGTATTCGCCCAGCTCAATAAGAAGGTATTAATAATTGATGCTGATATGCGTTTAGGTGAGCTGCATAAGATGTTCAATATGACTCAAGACAATGGTTTGGGAGACTACCTAGCACACGATGCTGCTATCACTACGGTAGTTCATCCTACTATTATGGATAATGTTGATTTCATGCCTAGAGGGCAACATCCTCATAACCCAGCATCACTACTGTCAGGGGATAAGTTCACTACTATGATGACTGAGCTAAATGCTCATTATGATTATATTATACTAGACTCCCCACCGATATTAGCCGCTTCTGATGCCATCATTATGTCACAATATGCTGATAAGGTATTGATGGTCACCCGTTATGATAAGTCAATCGAAGGCCAAGTGGTTTATGCTATCAAGCAGATGCATAAAGCTAATGTTCAAGTAGATGGCATTATCCTTAATGATGTGCAACAAGGACTCTTGAGTAAGTATAGTTATCACTACAGCTATGCTTATGGTAACAATAACTAACTGCTGTTTTTGCGGGCTATAGCTATAGCCTTGCTTTATAATTGATATCTAGAGTTTCAATAAAATGGTTGGCTGTTATGTCGAAAAAATCAGAACATCTTAGTAGTCAATACAGTGCTGAACCTAGCAACTGGTCACAATGGATTGCTGGGTCTCTACTAGCGTTACCGCGCAGTGCTAAACGCACTATCTTATTAATCGCTGACTTTGTGATGTCGGCAGCTTGCTTATACTTGGCGATAGCAGCTCGCTATGGCTATATGGGCAATCATATTAGCCCATTACGGCTAGTATTGTATGCTTTGATTCCAGTAGTAGGCTTATACGCCATTGGCTTTTATAAAGGGGTAGCACGTAGCTTCTTCGATGCGATGATGGGCCGGGTGCTACAGCTATTCTTTGTATTGATCATAGTGGCGCAAGCTATACTTTATTTGAAGTTGTTACCCGATGTTCCTCGTGCGGTGCCTATTCTATATCTATTTTTATTGTTTATTTGGTTATGGAATAGTCGTTTGACTATTAGGGAGCTATTAGCACGTTGGCAAGGTCAGCGCCAGCAGCGCGGTGATGCTAATGAATATGACAGCGTGCTTATTTATGGTGCTGGGGAAGCGGGAAAAGAGCTACTAGAAGGCCTTAAGAACTCTCATAAGTATAATGTCGTGGCTTTTGTAGATGATGACCCTCAGCTAACTGGCGCTTATATAATGGGTAAGCGTATCTATAGCGCCCAGCAACTAGTAGAGCTAGTGGCAAAACTAGATATTGCCCAAATATTCTTAGCGATGCCTTCTATAAATCGGGCTCATAAAAGAGAGATTATTGATAAGCTCTCTGGTATCTCTGTCAAGATCAAAGAGCTGCCAAGTTTAGAAGAAATAGCTGATGAAAAAGTTACCGTTAGTAGTATGCGCAAAGTCGATATCTTGGATGTATTAGATCGTCAAACCGTTGAGCCGGTTGCTAGCCTATTGCAAATGAATATTAAAGATAAATGCGTACTAGTTACTGGTGCTGGTGGCTCGATAGGTAGCGAGCTGTGTAGGCAGATCATGAAGAATAATCCTAAAGTGTTAGTGCTCTATGAGCTATCAGAGTTCGCTCTCTACAGTATCCATCAAGATCTATTAGCTAAACAAGCCAGTAAGGTTGGATATGCTGATATTGAGGTAGTGGCTATCATTGGTAATGTGACCAACCAAGATAAGCTATTACAAATATTCAAGCGCTATCATATTCAGACGGTCTATCATGCCGCAGCTTATAAGCATGTACCTATCGTCGAGCATAACCCATTTGAAGGAGCGATAAACAATAGCAAAGGTACTTATCATTGTGCCCGAGCTGCTATTGAGGCTCATGTTGAGACTTTTGTACTGATTTCGACTGACAAAGCTGTAAGGCCTACTAACGTTATGGGTGCTACCAAGCGTCTAGCAGAGCTCGCTTGCCAAGGCTTAAGTCAGGATAGCAATAATCAACACACTTGTATCAGTATGGTGCGCTTCGGTAATGTCCTTGGATCTTCAGGGTCAGTAGTGCCAGTATTTACTAAGCAGATCGAAAAAGGTCAGCCGATTACTGTGACCCATCCTGATGTTACCCGTTACTTTATGACCATACCTGAGGCTGCGAATTTAGTCATTCAAGCCGGTGCGATGGCTAAAGGGGGTGAGGTATTCGTATTGGACATGGGTGCACCAGTGAAGATTATCGATCTGGCCCATCGCATGATCCAGTTAAGTGGCTTTGAAGTGAAGGACGAAAAGAATCCAGATGGGGAAATCGAGGTAGTATTTACTGGTCTGCGACCTGGTGAAAAGCTTTATGAAGAGCTAATCATCGGTGAAGACAACGTTGAAAATACTAGTCATCCACTGATTATGCAGGCTATGGAGTCTAGCTTTCCATTGTTAGATATAGAAGAAATCTTGAGTGAACTGCAGCATAGAGCACAATTATATGATGTTGAATGGCTTAAAAAACAATTTAAGCATTTTGTTACTGGTTATCAGGAAGGAAGTAATGACACGAGCATAAATAAAATAATTAGTATTTATGATATTAAATAGGTAGGTCAATATCTTTCTATAAATAGTTAATATTGTATACATGAAGCGATAATAATTACGAAGATAATAGATATTAACAAAACAATGAATGTATAGCAGCCAAAGCTATATTTATTATCAAATAATGATATGAATTAGAATGCAATATTAAACATCAGGATATACTATTGGAAAAAAAATTATCTTCTTCGAATAAACTCATAGCGAAAAATGCATTATTTCTCTATTTTAGACTTCTATTTACATTATCAATTGGATTGTACGCTTCTAGACTAATTTTAAATATTCTAGGAGTAGTTGATTATGGTATATATAATGTTGTAGGAGGAGTTGTAGCATTATTTGCTTTTTTACAAGCATCTTTAAGTGGCGCTACTACACGATTTTTAAACATACATATGTTAAATGGTATTGAACAGTTAAAGATAGTCTTTAATACTGCTCTGATCATGCATTTTATACTAGCAATAGTAATACTTATTTTTTCAGAAACACTAGGACTTTGGCTCGTAGTTAATAAGTTATCTATTCCTGAAAATAGAATGACAGTATCTATAATTGTGTATCAACTTTCAGTTGTCTCAGTTATTGTATCGATTCTTCAAATTCCATACGATGCAGCTATCATTGCTAATGAAAAAATGAATATTTATGCATCTTTTTCTATCCTAAAGGCTATATTCAATCTAATTCTCATATTTTTTGTTAGATATTTACCTTACGATAAGCTTTTTGTTTATGCAATATTAATTCTAATTGTATCTATAATAGTTCTTATTTTAGTTCAATTATATTGTAGAAATTTTTTTTTAGAAACTAAGTTTGCATTCTTATTTGATAGAAAAATATTTAAGGATATGACATCATTTTTTGGGTGGGACTTATATGGTAATATGAGTGTGGTTTTAAAGATACAAGGGGTGAACATTATACAAAATATTTTTTTTGGACCTGTTATTAATGCTTCTGTAGCTATAGTGAGCCAAGCTCAAAGTGGATTATCAACATTAGGTAGTAATCTTGCGTTAGCTGCAACACCCCAAATGATACAGTGCTACTCTAAAAATGATATAAATAGAATGTTTCTTCTTCTAAGTCAAGGAACTAGGTTAGCATTTTATTTAGTATTAATAGTATCATTGCCTTTAGTTTTCTATCCGAAATACATACTAGGGTTATGGTTAGGGACAGTTCCATATTATGCAGATAGTTTTTTATCTTTATCATTACTTAGCTCAATAATTAGCATATCATTTTTGTTATTAAATCCTATTATCCATGCTACTGGAAAAATGTTTAGAATAAGCTTTATTACTGGAAGTATTTATCTTGTATCTTTGCCTCTAACTTATATGTTGTTTAAATACGGTTTTAGTCCTATGGCTCCATACTATTTAAATTTTGTAATAGTAATACTAGCTGGAATAACAAACTTGTATATTGTTCAAAAATATATACCTCAGTTTAAAGTATCGATATTTTTTAGAAAAGTATTATTCAGAATGTATATGGTCTTTTTTTGCTCTTCTTTGGCCGCATATGTAATATCAAATAATTTTAAACTATATCCTATTTTTTCGATGCTAATTATAGTGTTTTTTATATTTATACTTATTTTATCGATTGGAATAAATAAAACTGAAAGGAAATATCTTTTAAATCTTATTCGAACTTTTATTAGAAGTAACGAACTATTCAAAAAAATAAAAAATAAAAAATAAAAAGTAAATAAGACTAATATATTTGTTAAAATAAGAGTTGTGATTTAACGAAGATAAGGTATATATATAAGAAATTAAATAGTTAAAACCTTAAACATCAACATTCATAGTCTAAGTTGAGAAAATATGTTTTCAATTGTTATTCCGCTGTATAACAAAGAACTGAGTATAACAAACACTATTAATTCGGTTCTTAGACAGACTTACCAAAAATTTGAGATCATTATCGTAAACGATGGATCTACAGATGCTAGTGTAAAAGCTGTTGAAAGTATTAAAGATGATAGAATTATTTTAATACACAAGCATAATGAGGGAGTATCATCTGCACGGAATTCAGGAATATATGAAGCAAGATATGAATGGATTGCATTGTTAGATGGAGATGACTTATGGGAACCTAATCACCTTGAAGAAATAATAAAAATGATGAAAATATTTCCTAAGCATAGTGTTTATGCAACATCATTTAAATGTTCTGACAAAAGAAAGATGTTCAAACATATCCGCAAAAATAGCATATTTGAAATACAAAATTATTATGTAGAAGCACTATCTGAATATATTATGTGGACAAGTATAGTAGTGATTAAGAAAGAGTGCTTGAGTATAGTAGGTGGTTTTAATCCCAAACTCAAAATTGGCGAGGATGTGGATTTGTGGGCTAGACTAGCAAAGGAATATGTTATTATAAAGAGTGCAACTGTAACTGCTATATATCGAGTTGATGCTGAAAACAGAACTAGCCTAAGTAAAAATATTGAAAATTTACATGTTTATTACTATAATCTTAGTGATTATAAGAATTTAGATGAATATTATTACTATAAAAAACTAATATTACATCATCTTGTTTCTTACTTTTTTGCTAAAGATTATATCAACTTCAATAGAATAAAGAATCGACATCCTGAAATTAGTTATAATGATTTTTTTATTTACTTACTAACATATTTAACTCCTCATGTAATTAATAAATTAAAATTTTTTAAGCAAACAAAATGATAAAAAATCTTATTATTATAATTCTAATGTTCTCAACACTTTTTCCTATAAGCTTTTCTTTTCTTCCAAGTGTAATTTCAACTAGGTTTATAGCTGCTATATTAGGAAGTTTTATCTTATTTTTATCAATAATGCGTAGAAGAAAAATAAGACAGGGTAAGATGTTAACAGTTTTTATGTTAACAATATTAGTTTCAGTTTGGTCGTTTTTATGCACTTTGATCTTCAACTTAGCAGGTGACTATACGTATGTAAAATTACCAGTGACAATTTTTATAATTTATTTATCTAGCTACCTGTGCTTGTCAGCAATAAAATCTTTTCATGGTAAGGTCGACTTTAATTTAGTAACTAAATATTTTATATATACCATAGTTTTTCAATCAATTATAGTTATAGCTCAATTCTCTAGTCCAGAAATAGCAGGATTTCTTATAAAAATTCAAAGACTTACGGAAGAGCAAGCTGGTATAGCAAATTATCATTTGGAGGATGGTTCGAGATTCATAGGATTTGGTTTATTATTTTATACTGCGAGCTTCTTCTATGGCACCGCACTTGTTCTTATTGCTTTCCAGTTAAAATACAATGGTTACAACAGAAAAGAATTAATTGTTTCCTCTCTGTTATACTTATTTATATTTTTCGTAGGTATGGGCTTGTCTAGAACTACTGTAGTTGGCTTTATAACGTCTATGCTTTTAATTATTTTTCCTATAAATAATTTCTCGATACTCTTAAAATTAGTATTTAAATTTATTATTTATATATTTCTTATTGTTTTATCTGTATTTACAGTTTTAAAACTATTTCCAAATCTTTTTAGAGGTCTAGATAATTTAATCGGGAATGCTTTTGATTTTTTTATAAGTTACATTAATACTGGTAGTGTAAGTTCAGAGTCTGCTTCTGGTACTTTAGACTTTTTAGTTTTCCCAGAGCAAGCTAGTACTTATATAGTGGGGACCGGACTATATGAAATGTACTCCTCTATAGGAGACTTTAACTATTCGGATATTGGTTATCTTAGACTAATATATTACTTCGGATTTCCAGGGTTAGTTCTATTTTTCTTAGTCGAGATTAAAATCTTAAATTTAGCCTTTAAGAGAAAAAAGTTATTACCTATTTATTATTCTATGTTAGTAATACTGTTAGTCACAAATTTCAAAGGTTTAACAACTTTAGCTGTTATTGCTATGATGTTTGCATTAATACCAAACGATAGAATAGAGGAAAGTAAATGAATATAGCTTTTTTTATACCTAGCCTATCTAATAGGGGTGGAGTTGAGATTTCAACTATAAATATCATTAATTCTCTTGCTAGTAACTGTCAGATTAATTTGAGTCTTATCGTGTTTGATGATAGTTACTTCGTAGCTAATTTAGACCCTAATATAAATGTTGTTTCACTAAATATTAATAATTATAAAAAGCAGTATCTGACAGTATTGATAAGGCTGAGACTCTCCATTATAAAATACGATGTAGAGATTCTTATAACTGTTGAATCAATGTCCTATTTATTTAGTTTTTTTCCATTAATGGCTTTAAGGAATCGTCCGAAAGTCGTCGTCTGGGAACACTTTAATTATAGAAATGATAATGGTAGAAAATCAAGAAGATTTTTGAGAATTTTAGCGGCTAAAACAGCAGATCTTATTATATTGCTGACTGAAAGAGACGTCGAAGAATGGAAAAAAAATATTAGGTATAAGGCAAAAATAACTTATATATATAATATTTCTACTTTTAATGCAGTTAATTATAATTATAATATGAATTCGAAAACTATTATTGCGATTGGTAGGTTTACTCAGGTTAAGGGTTTTGATAGGTTAATTGCAATTTGGAAGATATTTCAGGATAAGTATGATTCTTTGGACTGGGAACTCCATATCATTGGTTATGGAGAGGATAAAGAACACCTTTATAATATAATTAAAAAATCTGAAGCTAAAAATATAGATATTATTAGTAGTGAGAAGGTAGAACTTAACTATGCAGATGCTAGCTTTTATTGTATGACTTCGTATTTCGAAGGTTTACCTATGGTTTTGATTGAAGCACAAAGTTTTGCACTACCATGTATTGCTTTTGATATATTTACAGGTCCATCCGAAATATTAGATGACTCTACAGGAATATTAGTAGAAGATAAAAACTTAGAAGCTTATGCCGATGCGATCTATCAACTTATATCCAATAATGAGTTGAGAGAAAAAATGAGTCTTAATGCATATAACGCTAAAGATAGATATTCAAAGCAGGTTATAGCAGAAAGGTGGTTCCAAGAATTAAAAAGTATGATGTAATATAGTAAATAAATAATGATTTTTGAAGGCTTATTTTAAGATGAATGTACTATATGTTATAACGGGACTAGGGCTAGGCGGTGCAGAGAAAGTTGTCTCTGACCTTGCTGACCAAATGGTCGTATTAGGGAATAATGTAAAAATTGCTTATTTAACAGGTGATATATTAGTTAGACCCATCTCTCAAGACGTAGAACTTGTTGCTTTAAATCTAAATTCAGTAAAAAATTTATTACTAGCATCAAAAAAATATCGAAAACTGGTTAAAAGCTTTCGTCCTGATGTAGTTCATGCGCATATGGTACATGCTAATATATTTACTCGAATAAATCGTATTGCTTGTTCTGTTCCTAAATTAATTTGTACCGCTCACAGCTCTAATGAAGGTGGCAAAGCTCGCATGATAGCTTATCGGCTTACTAACCGTTTATCAGATGTTAATACTAATGTCAGTCAAGAAGCAACGGCTACCTTTATAGCTAAAGGTGCATTTGCTCCAAATAGCCTTTTAACTGTATATAATGGGATTGACCTTAATAAGTTTGGAAAAACCTCTATTAGAGTTGGTTTAAGTAAAGATGTTGTAAATATTGTTACAGTTGGTAGGTTCAGCGACGCTAAAGACTATCCAAACTTAATTAATGCATTTGCATTACTTAAAAAAAATATACCTATAGCTATGACTACTAATCTGACTATTGTAGGTGATGGTGAGCTTAGATATCAAATTGAAGCTTTGATTAAAGAACTAAAGTTAGATAACGATGTTATATTGCTGGGTAGACGTTCAGATATTCCACAACTATTGAGTCAGGCTGATATATTTGTATTAGCTTCCAAGTTTGAAGGCTTTGGTTTAGTTATTGCTGAAGCTATGGCTTGTGAATGCTATGTAGTAGCAACAGATTGTGGTGGTGTAGCTGAAGTAATGGGAGGTACAGGAAAACTGGTTCCTATCAACAATAGCAATGCTTTGGCAAATGCATTGAAAGAAGCAATTGAATTAAATGTAGATGATAGAATAGACAACAATAAAAAAGCAAGAGAAAGAGTTGAGCAGCTTTTTTCTTTAGAAACATCTGTACAGAAATGGCTGCATATATATGAAATCTAATAAGAAAGTCATTCTAATAGGTACCGTTGCTTCAAGCTTTTATGGTTTTCGCTCTGATCTAATTAAATCTTTGTTGGAACAGCAGCATATAGTGTATGCATTTACCTCTGAGTCTAGTCCTGACGATATTAAAAGGATAGAAGCATTAGGTGCTATACCTATTACCTATGAGTTAAACCGTGGTGGGCTAAACCCATTAGCAGATATAAAAGGTACTCATGGCTTAGCAAAAAAGATAAAACAGATAGCACCAGACTTAGTTTTTTCTTATTTCACTAAGCCAGTGATTTACGGAACTTTGGCGGCAAGAATAGCTAAAGTTCCACGTGTCATAGGAATGCTAGAAGGACTAGGTTATACCTTCACCGACCAGCCTGAAGGGATAACTAAGAAAACAAAATTGATCAAAAGTATTCAAGTGTCATTGTATAAATTAGCTTTACCTAAGTTGGATAAGATTATATTTTTGAATCCCGATGATCCTAAAGATTTGTTAGAAAGATATAATATACAAGTGAAGCAAGTTGAAGTATTAGGTGGTATTGGCTTGAATTTAGAGCATTATCCTTATCAACCTATAGTAAATAATGAAGCACCATTGAACTTTTTGTTCATTGGTCGTTTGCTAAAAGAAAAAGGGATTCACGAGTTTGTTTCAGCTGCCAAGATAGTAAAGGAAAAATATCCTGAAACTACATTTACTGTGTTGGGTAGTATTGATACGTCTAACTTAGGAGCATTGAAACAGTCAGAGCTTGATGACTTAATCTCATCTCGAGTAGTGAACTATCCTGGTCACGTGGATAATGTTAAAGACTGGATTGCTAGTACAGACGTATTTGTATTGCCCTCTTATCGTGAAGGTGTACCGCGCAGTACGCAAGAAGCAATGGCTATAGGAAGAGCAGTTATCACTACTGATGTACCAGGCTGCCGTGAGACTGTAGTTGATGGGGTTAATGGTTTCTTAGTAGAGAGATGGAATCCACAAGCGTTGGCAGAAAAAATGATTTATTTTATAGAAAACCCTGGACAAGTGGCAAAGATGGGCCATGAGAGTTATAAAATAGCGCAAGAGAAATTCGATGCTGATAAAGTAAATAAACGACTAATAAATATATTAGGGCTATAAGGAATAGCAATGATAAAACGCCTCTTTGATATAACCGCTGCTACAGCTGCTCTAGTAGTACTATCTCCGGTATACGCCATTACCGCCTATAAAGTGAATAAAAATCTTGGCTCACCTGTTCTATTCCGTCAGACTCGTCCGGGCAAGCATGGCGTTCCATTTGAAATGATCAAATTTCGATCCATGAAGGATGCTATAGATACAGATGGTAATCCGTTACCAGATAGTGAGCGCCTAACCCCATTTGGGCAAGCATTACGCAATACTAGTCTTGATGAGCTACCAGAGCTATGGAACGTAGTGAAAGGGGATATGAGCTTAGTCGGTCCTCGTCCGTTATTAATGGAGTATTTACCCTTATATAGCGAAGAACAAAACCGCCGTCATCAGGTTCGTCCTGGTATTACTGGCTATGCACAAGTCAATGGCCGCAACGCTATTGGTTGGGATAAGAAGTTTGAGTTAGATACTTGGTATGTAGATAATCAATCATTATGGTTAGACATCAAAATACTGTTCAAGACTGTAAAAAAAGTATTAGTAAAAGACGATATTAGTGCGGATGGTGAAGCCACTATGTCTGCATTTTCTGGTAATGGGAACTTGTATATCTTAGGTGCAGGTGGTTTTGCTCGAGAAATATATAGTTATTTAGCTGACAATAATTTCGTTCATAATCATTTAAAGTTAGAAGGTTTTCTAGACGATAATTTAAACGCATTAGATGATTTTGATCTATCTCACAAAATAATGGGTAGTTTAAAGAATGCAGATTTAAAGGCTACAGATCGCTTAATTATCGCAGTAGCCGACCCTACGATTAAAGAGCAAGTTTTCGATTTTTATGATAAAAACAACGGTACTATTATTACTTATATACACCCTTCAGCCATTATTGGACGCGACGTAAGTGTTGGTGAAGGTACTGTTTTCGCACCGCACTCAATGGCTACAACTAATATAACTTTGGGGTACGGTTGTACAATTAATGCGTTTTCTAGTATTGGGCATGATGCCGTTCTAGGTGATTTTTGTACATTGAGTGGGCATTGTGATGTCACTGGCAATGTTAAGCTAGCTGATAAAGTTTTTATGGGTAGCCATGCGTCAATTATTCCTAGTGTTCAAGTTGGCGCTGGTGCTATTATAGGTGCGGGTAGCTTGGTAATTCGTAAAGTTAAAGAGAATACAACAGTATTTGGCAATCCTGCCAAAAAAATAATGTGAGGTTAAAATGTCTAAAGAAACTAAATTACTTGAAATTGTTGCTGAGATTTTAGAATGTGAACTAGAGGAAGTTTCATTAGAAACAGAGCTCAATGAAGACATTTGGGATTCATTATCTGTTGTGTCATTTATGGCTGAAGCCGATTCAGAGTTTGGTAAGACGCTTTCACCAACTGAAGTGGTTGCAGTGAAAAGTGTTAAAGACTTATTAGATTTAATTCAATAGAATATGCAGAGCGCCTGCTTGCAGGTGCTCAGGAGTTCATATGTTAAATATTAGTGATGTTGATATTGCAGCTATAGCATCAACTGTGCCAGCAGATAAAATTAATAACTTTAGTCTAGCTGAAAGTTTTGGTGAGGCCGAAGTCAAAAAAATAATTAAAAATATTGGTGTCGAAACACGCCGCATAGCTAACGTAACGCAAACAACATCAGATTTTTGTTATGAATCTGCTGTTCGAGTTATTAAAAGTTTGGAATGGGAGCCTGAAAGCATTGGGGCGCTAATTTTCGTCAGTCAAACACCTGATTATCAGCTTCCAGCTACAGCTTGTGTGTTGCAAGCAAAACTAGGTTTAAGTAAAAAAACTATCGCTTTTGATGTGAATTTAGGCTGCTCTGGCTATGTGTACGGGCTATATTTAGCCGCAAGTCTAATCAATTCTGGTGTTGATAGGGTGTTACTACTTGTTGGTGATACTATTAGTAAAATCGTCAATAAAGACGACAGAAGTACAAGTTTGCTATTCGGTGATGCAGGCACAGCAACTGCGTTGCAGAAAAAGACAGGCAAAAGACTAAGCTTTACATTAGGCTCTGATGGTACTGGTTTTGAGCACATCATAGCAAAAGATAAAAGTATACAAGACAATTCTGAACGTGGTATGTCTTCAGCATACTTAGCTATGGATGGGGGTGAGGTTTTTCAGTTTACACTTGCTGCTGTACCTGAAATGCTCAATAGCTTTATGGCTGAGTTAGGTGTTGCAAGTGAGGATATTAATGCATGTATCTATCACCAAGCCAATCGCTTTATGTTGAAGCACCTATCTAAAAAGTCTGGTTTTACTGCAGAGCAAGTACCTTTAAGTATTGTTGAATACGGCAATACAAGCAGTGCGTCTATACCTCTCACGCTATGCAGCCAAAATATTGTCAATACAGATGCTATATTGATGGCAGGTTTTGGGGTTGGTTTGTCTTGGGGTGCTGTTTATGCTGACTTGTCTGAGACTGCTTTATTAGCTGTTGTTGAGGTGTAACATAATGCATAATTTACTTAAAGATAAAGTGGTGCTTATAACAGGTGCATCATCAGGTATCGGTAAGCGAACTGCTATTTTCTTTAGTCAACAAGGCGCTAAAGTTATTGTTACAGGTCGCAATCAAGAGCGCTTGATAGAGACTTTTAATGAATTACAAGGTGACAAGCATTTTTCTCTTTGCGCTAATCTAGACTCGCCAGACGATATTGAGCAGCTTATTAAGTCTATAGTTAGTGAAATGGGGCCTTTGGATGGTGTTGTGCATTGTGCTGGTGTGCAAAAAACTTTGCCAGTGAAAGTATTAAAAGAAACTCATTTTGATGAGATTTTTAATGCTAATGTTAAGAGTGCACAGTTTTTAGCTAAAAGTATCAGTAGAAAAGGGCGTTTCAATCCGCAGGGTCTAAGTTTGATTTTCTTAAGTTCAGTGGCCGCAGTATGTGGTGAGCCAGCTATTTCCACTTATGCCGCTTCTAAGGCAGCGTTACAAGGTCTATCTAAATCTTTGGCGCTTGAGTTAGCAAGACTCAAAATACGGGTTAACTGTATTGCACCTGGGCATGTACAAACGGAAATGGCTAAAGAGTTTAGCCAACAGCTGACTTCTGAACAATATAGGGCTATAGCTGACAAGCACCCATTAGGTTTAGGTACTCCTGAAGATGTTGCCTATGCCGCTGCTTTTTTAACTAGTAGTATGTCGCGCTGGGTTACAGGTACAACATTATATGTGGATGGTGGTTACAGTGCTCATTAAGGAATTAATATGAAAGCTTATATTGCTGCAGTAAGTTCTTACTTACCTGAGAATACATTAACCAATGAAGATTTAGCGCTTGAGTTTCCTAGTTGGAGCGTTGACAAGATTTTTTCAAAAACGGGTATACATACTCGACATATCTGTCATGCAGATCAGACTATATCTGAGATGTCTGTTGCTGCAGCGGAGTCATTAATATCTGAGCATGCAATTGATAAAAGCACGATAGATTATGTATTGCTCTGTACACAGAGTCCTGATTATTTTTTACCTACAACCGCATGTTTGGTTCAATCTGAGCTTGGTTTGTCGACATCCTGCGGCGCTTTAGATTTTAATTTAGGTTGTTCAGGTTATGTGTATGGGTTGAGTCTTGCCAAGGGCTTGATTGAGACTGGGCAGGCTAGCAATATTTTATTGATTACATCTGAAGCATACTCTAAACATATTGCTGCAGGTGATAAGAGCGTGCGTACGCTATTTGGTGATGCTGCGACCGCAACCTTAATCAAAGGTAAAGAATCTAGCCATGACTTAATTGGTCCTTTTGTATTTGGTACTGATGGTAATGGTGGTGATAACTTAATAGTGCCTGATGGCGGTAGTAAAAATCCTATCACTGATGCTTCCTCTGTTTTGACTGAAGATACATCAGGCAATGTAAGAGCATCGAAGAACTTATATATGAACGGTGCTGAAATTCTTCTATTCACAATGAAGACTGTTCCATCTAGTGTTGATACTTTATTAGAAAAAGCTAATTTAAATAAAGATGATATTGATTATGTGATATTTCATCAGGCTAATAAGTTTATGCTCGATAAACTTAGATCTAAGACAGGTTTTTCTGAAGAGCGCTTTTTAACATCCTATGAGCGTTACGGTAATACAGTGTCTTCTACTATTCCTTTAGGTATAAAAAAAGCTATTGCTGAGCAAAAATTTAAAGCCGGGGATCGTATATTATTGGTTGGATTTGGCGTTGGATATTCATGGGCTGGAACAATTATTGAGTGGTAGGCACATTTTAGATACAGCTTAATTATCATTGTGTGCTCAGGTACCACTGTAGTTAAGAGTGTTGGTAATCCTGCCATAGCCCTAACCAAATAGAAATTACTATCTGTACAGCGAAAAACTAAGCCTTCAGATTTTATAATAATAGAGATTATTCTATGCTAAACACTCCATTTTCACCATGGCCTAGCTTCACTCAAGAAGAAGCGGATGCGGTCAGCCAAGTATTACTCTCCAATAAGGTAAATTATTGGACTGGGCAAGAATGCCGCGAGTTTGAAAAAGAATTTGCAGACTGGGCAGACAGCAACTATGCTATCGCTCTAGGTAATGGTACTTTAGCATTAGATGTGGCCTTGCAAGCCTTAGGTATCACAGCTGGTGATGAAGTTGTGGTCACTCCTCGTACCTTTATCGCTAGTATTTCTTCAGTGGTTAATGCTGGTGCTACTCCAGTCTTCGCTGATGTGGAAGCCACTACAGGTAATATCAACGCTGAGACTATAGCTGCCGTTATTACTCCTAAGACTAAAGCTATAGTCTGTGTGCATTTAGCAGGCTGGCCTTGTGATATGGATGCTATTATGGCGCTTGCAGAGCAGCATAATCTGTATGTCATAGAGGACTGCGCCCAAGCCCATGGCACTCGCTATAAAGGGCGTAGCATCGGCAGTATCGGTCATATTAGTGCTTGGAGCTTTTGCCAAGATAAGATTATGACTACGGGCGGTGAAGGCGGTATGGTCACCACCAATGACGAGCAGCTATGGCGCAAGATGTGGGCCTATAAAGATCATGGCAAGAGCTATGCCGCTGTCTATGAGACTGACCATCCCCCAGGCTATCGCTGGCTACATGAGAGCTTCGGTACTAACTGGCGCATGACAGAGATGCAAGCGGTGATTGGCCGTATTCAGCTCACCCGCATGAGCGAGTGGACCGCCAAGCGTACGGCAAATGCCCACGCCATACTGGATGAATGTGATAAATGGCAAGCCAAGGGGTATTTATCTGTCCCTAGATTAGAGCATACGCCAGCTTTTACTGACTCGACTCATGGCTACTATAAGCTCTATGTCTACGTAGAGTCGGACAACTTGCCTGCAGACTGGTCACGCGATCGTATCATCGCTGAGATTAATGCGCTTAAGGTACCTTGCTTCTCAGGGTCGGCCTCTGAGGTCTATTTAGAAAAAGCCTTTGATAATACCGGACTGCGTCCTGAAACTAGGTTGCCTATCGCTAAACAGTTGGGTGAGACTAGCTTGATGTTCTTAGTACATCCAACCTTGACTAGCGCTGAGATTGAGCAGACCGTAGCGGCTATCGATACTGTGTTCACTAATATGAATGCTTCTAGCCAATAATAACTGCTGTATAATAGTGGTATATATTGTTAATAAAAACCTATATTAATAAAAAACCTATCAAATACTGCTGGGTTTTTTAACCCTAGTACTTTGTAAAAATACAGCCATTATTAAACATCGCTATAGAAGCAGACCCTTATGAATAAAAAGTTAGTTACGGTATTAACGGCCGGTGTAGTATCGATAGTTTCTATCTTATCGACAACGGCATCGGGACAAAACCTATATATGAATGATCTGCGGCTAAAGGCTGATATTGACTGGCTCAATAGTCAAGGCGTGACGCAGATTACTACTAGCACTTGGCCATTAACGGCCAATGAAATCAAACGTGGTTTGAGTACGGCTAAGGCGACAACGCCTGCGCAGCAGCAGCTATTACAGTCAGTAGCTACCAAACTTAAGCAAAACCCTAATTCGATAGTCCATGCCGATGTAGGCCTGTATTTACAGGCCAATCGTCAGCAGTTACCACAGACTTTTGCGGATAACCAGTTGGCTGGGCAGCAGATCAGTGGCTCTGTAGGGCTTAGCGAAGACAATCTAGAGTTCAATCTACAAGCCAATCTAAAGAATGACAAGCTCATTGAAGACGGCTCTGATGTTAGCTTTGAAGGCTCTTATGTCGCCGGTAAGCTGGCCAATCAGTGGCTAGTAGCGGGCAAAATTCCAGCATGGTGGGGACCAGGTACTGATGGCAGCCTGATTAGAGGTGATGCTAGTATTCCCGTTACTGGTATTACTATGCAGCGTGATCAGCAAGCAGCGCCAGTCTCGCCGTACTTATCTTGGGTAGGCCCTTGGCAGTATCAGCTGTTCGCCGGTCAGCTGGAGGATTACAACGCTATACCTGATACCAAGTTATTCGGCGCGCGTCTTACCGCTAGTCCTTGGCCTTGGCTAGAGTTAGGAGCTTCGCGTACCTTTATGTGGGGCGGTGAAGGTCGACCACAGAATATTAGATCTTTTACCGATGCCGTTTTAGGTACTAAAGATAATGGTGGTAATGAGAATGGCGATCCTGCTAATCAGCTGGCCGGTTTTGATGCGCGTTTGAGTTTAGCGCCTTTGATTAATGTCCCTGCTGGGATCTATGCGCAGCTAGTAGGCGAAGATGAAGCCGGCGCACTGCCAGCTAAAAATATGTATTTAGCGGGTGTCGACTACGCTTCAGCTGCTTATGGTAAGCCTTATCAGCTCTATGCTGAATATGCCGATACTCGTACTGGCGGTAAAGTACAAGGCATATCTTACGATCATAGTATTTATACTGATGGCTATTATCAACAAGGCTATCCGCTAGGTCATTCATTAGGTGGTGATGCTGAGAGTATTTCAGTCGGTGGTAAACTATGGTTGGATGAGCGTAATTTTATCAATGCAAAATTACAGCATGCTAAAGTAAACCAAGCAGATGAGGGCATTAACCAAGCTTTCCCAACTACCGATAAGTTAACCGCTATTGATGTGTCTTGGGAACATCAGCTACAGCCATTAACGACGATTAGTACTAGACTATGGGCTGTTGATTCAGATACCCAGTCGACTGAGATTGGTGCTGGTATAGGCTTACAGTTAAAGACTTACTAATTTTAAATTTATAGTTATAAGCTCATATCTGTAATTAT
This sequence comes from Psychrobacter sp. BF1, assembly GCF_019279065.1. NCBI lineage: Bacteria > Pseudomonadati > Pseudomonadota > Gammaproteobacteria > Moraxellales > Moraxellaceae > Psychrobacter > Psychrobacter sp. BF1. The sequence goes on along the minus strand of NZ_JAGYWV010000003.1, from coordinate 190,789 downwards.
TAAGTCTATAGTTTTAACATCAGTGGGCTAAATGGTTTTTTATTAAAGATATCTGTACATAAAAAGGGTCTATTGAATTATCAATAGACCCTTTTTTATAACCATAGTTTATAACAGCGCTATTAGCCACTAAATGCTCAGTTAGATACTGAACCAACTGCTGCCAAATCCGGCATAGGGGGCAGCTGCTCTAAATCTGTCAGCCCAAAAGCATCTAAGAACTGCGCGGTAGTATGCAATAGCGCAGGTCGACCTAAAGTGTCTTTATAACCTTCCTCAATTATCCAACCTTTATCGAACAGCTGTCTTAAAATACCACTAGATAAAGTCACTCCACGTACGTACTCAATGTCACTACGAGTCACTGGCTGCTTATATGCAATGACACTTAGAGTCTCTAGCAAGGCTTGGCTAAGGCGCTGTTGACGCTGCGGGAACACTTGCTGGATTAAAGCGCTGTACTGGTCTGCTACTTGTAAGCGATAGCCGCTGGCAGTCTCAGTAAGACTTAACACCCCGTTATCTAAACGCTGTTGTAATATCTCTAAAGCCAGTTGCAGCTCTTTAGTGGATATAGACAAGTACTGTCTAATACTACTAGCCGTTAGCGGCGCTTCGGAGGCATGCAGCAGTACTTCGATATCTAGACTGATACTTTGGTGTTTATCAGGGTGGTGATCTTCAGGATTGCCTTTAGGATCATTGCTTGTAGAATTATTATTTGTAGAGTGATCTTTAGGGTTATCAAGGTTGGTCATTAGCATACTGCTCTAAAGAGTGGGTTAAAATTTTTGCAACAGTTGAAAGGGTACTACCATTAGCGCAGCGTAATCCACCAATGGCATAAGTTGCTAAAGCACTACGTTAAGCTTTAGCATTTTTATTATTAAAAATTAAAATTAAAATTAAAAATTAAAAATTAAAATCCATAAAAGTCAGCCTAAGCTAACCATTGCAGAGTTAACTTGTTAGTTTGATGATCGCCTTCACTGCTTTGCTCATTATTAATAACACTATCTGCTTTGACCACCCCGACCAATTGGCGCTTCATTAACTCTAGTACTGCTACAAAGCTAACCACTACCCCGATTCTGCCTTGCGATCTATCTAACAGCTGATAAAAACAATGCACTCCATTAGTACTAAGCTGGCGGCTGATGCTGGCAATACGATCAGCTAAAGGTACAGCATCTACTTTTACCGTATGCGTTTGCAGTTGATAGTTAGCCTGCAATTGCATCTTAAACAAGCTTTCGATCAATAAATTCGGTGAATAGCTCGGCAGTTCAGCTTGCATAATATCTTGATTAGGCATGCTAACTAGTGCTAAGAATACGTCACGCTCAAGACGTACTAAGGTGTCTAAACGCAGGCTCGCCTCTTTAATTTGCGCATAAGCTTCTAGGCGTTCTATCAGCTCAGCTTTTGGGTCACGCTCATCAGTTGGGTTTTGCCGCTTAGGTAATAACAGCTCAGACTTAATAGCAATTAGGGTCGATGCCATCAGTAGATAGTCACCCGCCAATTCAAAATGATCGGTATCCAGCTCGCCGATATAAGCCAAATATTGCTCAGTGATAGGCAGTATCGGCATCTGAGTGAGATCGACGTTGTTCTTTTTGACTAGATAAAGTAAAAAGTCTAGCGGTCCGGCAAACTGCTCTAGCCAAATGGCAAACGCTTGCGGTGGCACATACAAGTCTGCTGGTAAGTGCTGCACTGGCGTCTGATAAATGCGCAAATTACTATTACTTTGAGTACTGTCATTTGTATCGATATTTATGGCAATAGACCCCGCGTTCAACTGTCTAAAATTATTAGCGTAGGCTGGGTTAAAAACCCAGCTTGAAACTTAGTAAAATTGAAATGCTGGGTTAAAAACCCAGCGTACAAATAGTTTGTATTGAATAAGGACTATTACTTAAGCTTAGCAAGCGGACGGATGCCGATAGCACGACGAGTTTTATCCAACTGTTTACGGCTATGGCGACGGGCTTTATCCGCTCCCATTTGTAGTATTTCTTCTAATTGTATTGGATTATTCATCAGCTCTTGGTAACGAGCGCGGAATGGTGCAATCTCATTGTTTATTTTTTCAAATAGCGCTTGTTTGGCCTCACCCCAGCCAATACCAGTAGCGAATTGCTCACGCATAGCTGCGACTTCTTCAGCACTAGCAAAGGCTTTATAGATTTCGAATATAGCGGAATCATCAGGGTCTTTTGGCTCGTTAGGTAATTGCGAGTTAGTAACGATCTTCATAATCGCTTTATGCATCTGCTTCTCTGAGCTCAGTTGTGGGTTCATATCACCAAATAGGGGGATAGTGTTGCCATAGCTTTTGCTCATTTTACGGCCATCAAGCCCAGTCAATAAGGGAGTTGCATCATCGACTACCGCAGTTGGCATAGTGAATAGCGGCTTATATCTATGATTAAAAGTACCAGCGATATCACGAGCCATCTCGATATGCTGAATCTGATCACGACCAACAGGCACATGAGTGGCGTTGAACATTAAGATGTCGGCAGCCATTAATACCGGATAGCCAAATAGCCCCATAGTAACGCCTTGGTCAGCATCAACACTATTAGCTACATTGACATCGACTGAAGCTTTATAAGCATGGGCACGATTCATTAGACCTTTAGCACAAGAGCAATTAAGAATCCAAGCCAATTCTGGAATCTCTGGCACATCGGACTGACGATAAAAAGTGACACGCTCAGGATCTAGGCCACAAGCCAACCAAGTAGCCGCAATCGATTTAGTAGATTCATGAATCACAGCAGGATCATGACAGCCAATAATACCGTGATAATCTGCCAAAAAGAAAAAAGCTTCATCATCACTGTTTTTAATCGATTCAATAGCTGGGCGAATAGCACCAACATAATTGCCCAAATGTAGAGTACCAGTCGGTTTAATACCTGTTAACACACGTTTGGCGGGCTGTTGGCTATTCAAAGGGGTCACACTGTCATTATTATTCATGAAAAATCCGTATCCGTCTTTATTAAGGTGTTATTAAGGTGCTATTAAAGGGTTATGCATGTTTTATTAAAATGTCATTAGGGTTCTGTTAAACGGTGTCAAGGCGACTGAAGCTTACTGAGGCTTACTAAAGCTTACTAAAGAAGTGAAGTATAGCAAATTTGCATTGGCGCTCATATCAGTTAGCTTATATTACTTGTAGATGTCAGTGCGTCCATTCGGACCATTTTTGAAACGTCGATGAAACCACATCCATTGGGTAGGATCGATACGAATCAAACCTTCTAGCAGCTCATTAACTCGAGTAGCATCAGTAACGGCATCATTACTAGGATAGTTGTCCAGTTCAGGAGTGATAGTTAAATGATAATGGGGCCGTTTGCCTTTAGGTATATTGTCAGGGGTTTGTCGATAGGTATGTAGCGCCATGACAGCAGGGAGCCTTGCTTTATCTCCTATTACAGCTAGTCGCCGTGTCGCTGTAAGAGTAGCTGCCGGAACACCAAAAAATGGAGCCATCACCCCTTGTTTAAGACCATAATCTTGATCCGGCGAATACCAAATGACATGGCCGGCTTTAATAGAGCTAACCACACTACGCATATCACGACTAGAGATTTGCTTACTCAAAATACTACTACGGCCGTTATAAACCAACCAATCGAGTAGGGCATTGTTCTGCGGTCGATACATGCCATCCATCGGAAAAAACTGAGTACAAAGCATACCACCCAGATCTAACAAAGTGTAGTGGGCCCCTAATAAAATAACGGCTCGTCCTTCATTCTGAGCAGTGATTAGATGCTGTAATCCTGAGATCGATACGGTACGAGTAAAAACATTCGGACGATACCAAGCGCATAAAGTCTCGAATACACCGATACCTTGGTTAACGAAGACTTGCTTGGCCATTAGTTCGCGCTCAACTTCTGGCTTTTCCGGAAAGGCTAATTTTAAATTAATCAGCGTATCACGGCGGCGTGAGCCGATTAGCTTATAGAGGCTAATACCTAGCTTACGACCTAACCAAAACTGCCAGCGTAGTGGCAAATATACTAAGGGTAATATCAGCGCCAACAGCAGCCATATACCCCAATACTGTGGCATTAACAAGCGCATTTCAAACGGCTTTTTGACGGCAGCGTTAGTTTGCTTGTGGGTCTGAGTAATCGTAGGCGTACCAACAGGAATAGCTGGTGATTTGCCTTGCTGTAGCGCCTTAGAGGGCGAAGCGCTAGGAGCACTGGACTTAGTTATTTTGCTAGGATCAAACTGTTCAGGCGCTTTCATGGTATTAAGACTGATGCAGAAAAGGTACTGTTATGATGGGGCAGCTCTGACGACTTTGCAAGCTGGTTTTTTAGGCAATGAGGAGGTTTGAGGTTATGGATTGGTTAGCGAGTCAATCTTTCTATATTTTATCAGCCATAAAAAAACCTTATAAGCGGTAAACCACTTATAAGGTTTTGCAAATCTACTAATTTATCACTTATAGCTAGCTTATTCTTATAATAAGAGCAGTAGCCATAAACCAATAAATAATAGCTTTGATTAACGTTTTGAAAATTGTGGACGTTTACGTGCTTTACGTAGACCAACTTTCTTACGTTCAACTTGACGTGAGTCACGAGTAACAAAACCAGCTGCTTTAAGCGCAGGCTTGTTAGTTTCGTCAAGCTCAACTAGGGCACGAGTGATACCGTGGCGAATAGCGCCAGCTTGACCACTAATACCACCACCTTTAACAGTGATATAAAGGTCATAAGCAGTAATAGAGTCAAGTAACTCTAGTGGCTGACGAACAACCATACGTGAAGTTTCACGGCTAAAATACTCATCAAGTGGCTTGCCGTTAACGACAATGCTACCAGTACCTTTAGCTAAAAAGACGCGAGCAGTAGAAGTCTTACGACGACCAGTTCCGTAATTGCGTTCCATAAGTGTATCCTTAGATGTCTAGTTCTTTAGGTTGCTGGGCTTCATGCGGATGTTCAGTTCCCGCATATAGTTTCAGCTTCTTGATCATCGCATAGCCAAGAGGGCCCTTTGGTAGCATACCTTTAACTGCTTTGTGTAAAACATCTTCAGGCTTATGTGCAATCAGCTTGGTGAAGTTAGTTTCTTTAATCCCACCTGGATAACCAGTGTGACGATAGTACTTTTTGTCTTGCGCTTTTTTACCAGTAACCGCGATTTTTTCGGCATTGATAACGACAATAAAGTCACCAGTGTCAACATGCGGAGTATAACAAGTCTTATGCTTGCCACGTAAGCGACTAGCGATTTGAGTGGCTAAGCGACCAAGAGTTTTGCCGTCAGCATCTACGACAAACCAGTCATGGGTCACTTCAGCTGGTTTTGCACTAAGTGTTTTCATGATAAAACCTTAAATTTAGAATTCGTTGAGAGTTTAGCTGGGAACGGGGCTCTCAAAAAACAGACTGCACATTATAAGCAGTAGCGTAGATTGTTGCAAGCTGCATTGGGGTTTATTTTCGCAGGCTTACCATTAAAACAGTATATTTGACCATTTTTTGGTAAGTTTTAGCGATTATCAGCTGCTTTTTTTATGCAAAATGGATGGTTTACAATAAGTAGTAGCCGCTAATAAATAAGTAGCTATTAATAAATCATAGCATAAGCTGTTCGATTATGACGATGCTAGCGTGTAAAGTCCAGCGACAACTTGTCCGACTTTGGTTTGTTTTAGACAGTCAAAACCTTGAAAGTCTGCTGTAGGCGCATTTTGCCTAAGAGTAGCCGCTAACACAGCCAATTGCTCGGTCAGATCTTTATCCGCTTCTAGGTAGATAACACTAGTAGCATCAATCCACTGGTGCTCGATTAAGGCAGTCAAAATAGGCTGCCATAAGTCATCAGCGTAAGGCGGATCAATAAAAACCAGATTAAAAGGGCTGACATAGTGCTCACTATTTTGCTTAGAGTCCTGGGCATCTATTGGCGTTGATGCTGACGTTGATTGTGCTAACAGGCACGGTGACAAGCTTAGCAAAAACTCTGCTGGTTTTTTTAACACTTGCTCGGCTTGCCCTTGAATGACTTGGTACTGAGTAGCGTCAAGACGCAGCTGTTCTGCGCTGTACCGTAAGCGCTGACTTTGCACAGCATTCATTTCAATAAAAGTGCAATGCGCTGCGCCACGTGACAAGGCCTCAAAGCCTAATACCCCGCTACCGGCACAGCTATCGAGTACACGTGCGCCATGGATGTCAGCAATTAGCCAATTGAACAGCGTTTCCCTCAGGCGATCAGGGGTAGGGCGTAACCCTTGCGCATCGATAAAGCTAATACTGCGCCGCTTGAACTGCCCACCGATAATACGGACTTCGCCAGCAGTAGCACTTTTAGCTTTAGAAGCCATTTTAGTATTACCTTTATTGGCAGGTTTAGCAGTTACTTTACGGGAAGATACTGGCTTTTTCATAAGGTCTTTATCTTATTCTATGACGTTATTTTATTAAAAGGGGCTAGGTTTTGCGCCAACGGCAAACTAAGCTAGCTATTGTTAATCTGCGGCTATTTTAACAGAGTTAACGGTTGGGAATTTAGCCGCTTGTGGTTGCGGTTGTCACTGTCGCTGCTGTAGTAATTGCTGTTGCAGCTTTGGCCTCAGCTTCAGCTTGTTCTTTTAGCGCCTGCTGTTGATCACGTATTAAATCACGAGCCGCTTTATCCACCGCTTTTTGACGTTTAATAATAGCAAGCTGTTCCGCGCTCGGCGGTAAGATAGGGTCATTTTTGCGTTGTATTACCCAGTAATCGAATAAGGCACGACCGATAGGAGCGGCTACCGCACTACCTCCACCACCGTTTTCTACTAGTACCGCAAGGGCGATTTGTGGATCATCTACTGGGGCAAAGCCATTGAACCAAGCGTGATCCCAATGGCGTTTATCCAAAGCCGCTTTATTATAGCTTTTGCCTTGCGCGATTGATTTTACTTGCGCGGTACCCGTCTTGCCAGCGATACGATAGCGATCAGTATAAATGCCGCGACCAGTACCGCCTTTTACCACGTTTTCCATGGCGCTATGCATGCGTAGCCAGTCAGAGGGCTCGCCATTATATTCTATCTTGCCGTCAGGCTTAGTGATGATATCGACTTCAGCGCTACCTACGCTACTCTTTAGTAGATGCGGGGTAATATGATAGCCTTGGTTAGCCGTCATCGCCGTAGCATTAGCAATCTGTAAGGGCGTGGATAAAAAGTACCCTTGGCCAATACTGACAGAGATAGTCTCACCAGGTAACCAGCTTTTATTGTAAGTGTCTTTTTTCCATTGCGGCGAAGGCATAATACCGGACTTTTCATTAGGCAAGTCAATTCCCGTCTGTTCACCAAAGCCAAAGCGTACCATCCAGTCATGCAGGCGCTGGATACCCATCTCATAAGCCAACTTGTAGTAATAAGTATCGACCGACATGGCGATAGATTTATTGAGGTTGACTGTACCGTGTCCGCCACGCTTCCAGTCACGGAAACGATGCGAGTCACCAGGCAAGCTAAAATAGCCTGGGTCATAAATCGTAGTATCCCAGTTACGTAGACCGTAATGCAGACCACCCAGCCCTTCAAACGGCTTGATAGTGGAGCCTGGCGGATACATACCTTGCAGCGCTCGGTTATACATCGGCTGATCGAGATCATCTCGCAGCTCGCCGTAATCTTTAAAAGAGATACCTGATATAAAAGGATTAGGATCGTAACTTGGATTACTGACGAACGCTAATACATCACCGTTTTTAGGGTCTATCGCCACAATAGCGCCACGACGACCATCGAGCTGCTGTTGAGCTATCGTTTGCAGGCCATAGTCTAAGCTTAAAGTGATGTCATTACCGGCTGTTGGGGCTTTTGACTCTAACTGGCGCAAGATATTACCGTGGGCATCGGTTTCTACCGACTGATAGCCAGGCTGCCCAAGCAAAATATCTTCATAGAAGTCCTCAATACCAATTTTGCCGATTAGATCAGTACCAGCGTAGCGATCCTTATCGATGGTTTTGGTCTCTTTATCATTAATACGACCAACATAGCCAATAACATGGGCGAACAGGTCGTCATAAGGATAAGAGCGAGTTAGCTTGCTTTGAATGTTAACGCCATGAAAGAAAGGTTTGCGCTCACTAAACTGCGCCAATTGCTTTTCAGTCACATCGATTTTTATGGTGACGGGATCGTTTTTGCTGCGACTAATACGGGCTAAAATGTCAGTTATATCGCTAGCCGTTAGCTCAAAGATAGGAGCTAATAAAGTTAGCGTACGTTCAGGGTTAGTGACTTCATCGGGGCTTAGCATAGCGGTAAATACTGGCTGATTGTCCGCCAATATTATGCCGTTACGGTCATAGATGTAGCCACGGCTGGGCGGGGCTGATATCAGTTTGATGCGGTTATTATCAGCGTTAGTTAAATACTGTTCATGAGCATAAACTTGCAAATAGCCGTAGCGCAGTAGCAGGCCACTTAGTCCTACCACTATAATCAACCCAAAAATAATAATTCGCTGCATAAAAATGCGGTTCACTAGTTCAGTATCTGGCGTAAGCGGTTTATTCATGTAAAGTCAGTACCAAATTATTAAGTCGCGCAAAAGTATTAAGGCTAGCCACGGCGATCAGTAGCAAATTATAACAGAACAAAATAGACTCTGTTGCCTTCGCCCTAGCAATTGTGGTTTGCTAGATCAAGGGCCGGTAATCACTAACCGAAGGGGTGCATTAACAGTTAATTCTGCTAAAACAATAACCTGTATTAGTAGTGATGACAAAAAAAAGGACAATAAAAGCTCAATCTAGTGAGATTAAGGGTAGTACCAACAGTCATTGAGCTTAACTAGTAAGCCGTGCTAATAAATGGCAAGTATGTTAAAATCAGGCGGTTTATTTTATAGCATTTTTGCTAAAAACATTGTTTTAGTAATCAGTCATTAGTTATGACTGTAGATTAAAGCTAATCCTTATGTCAGGGGTATAAACAGTCATGGTTGCAACTTCAATATGGCAGACGCTTGCTGAGCATCCAGAGTTCCTTGCCATGCTGACCATACCGCCAGTGACCGCATTTGTCACTTGGATACATGTATGGATGGCACTAAAGATGCTGTTTTACCCTATTAAGTTTCGGGGTATTCGTATCCCAAACTTTCCTTTTTTTGGCTTACCTGGAATAGGCTGGCAAGGTATAGTGCCGCGTAAAGCTGGCAAGATATCAGGGGTTATTGTTGACCAAACCTTATCTAAACTAGGCTCGCTTGATGAATTCTTTCAGGCGATGGAGCCTGAGCAAATGGCAGTATTCATTACTGATACTGTTGATCAAAACCTCGAATCTTTAATCGATGAGATCATGCTTGAGCGCTCAGAGACCTTGTGGAATAATATTCCCTATGCCTTAAAGCGGCGTCTGTATACCCAAGCTCATCAACAGCTGCCAGGCATCATGCAGTCGCTAGTGACTGACTTGACTTATCATGTCGAGGACTTAGTCGATATGCGGCAGATGATCGTCAATAAGATGGAGAGCGATCGACGCTTGATGGTCAATATGTTCTTAAAAGTTGGTCAACATGAGATCAACTTTATTTGGCATATCAGTGCGCTGATTGGTTTGATATTTGGTGTTATCCAGATGTTTATTTTTTTGGTAGTACCAGTGCATTGGACGGTCCCTTTCTTTGCGGCAGTGTGGGGCTTACTGACCAACTGGATTGCTATTTGGATGGTATTTAACCCGATAGAACCTAAATTTATTCCTTGTATAAAATTCTTTTGTTGGCGTAAAGGCTTTCCTTTTATCAAGTTACAAGTGCCCCATATTACCCAGTTTCGCTGGCAGGGCGGCTTTATGAAGCGTCAAGAGGAAGTCTCTGAGGTGTTCGCTGAGATTGTGGTAAAAGACTTGGTCACTCTTGAGAATATCATGAACGAGATGATGTATGGCGAGCGGGCGGCACAAACTCGTGAGCTCATGAAGTCGCATCTATATGAGGTGTTGGATTCACCGTTAGTCAATACTACTTTACGTATGGGACTAGGTCGTCGTGAATTTGGTCAGCTAAAGAACACTATTATTGATAAGTCGATCAGCGCTACTATGATACCGATGCGTGATCCTGAATTGAATGAGAGTCGTGCTAGCAAAATATTTGGCTTATTTCGTGACCGTATCCGTGCTTTGTCGCCGCGCGAATTTCAAAACTTATTACGCCCAGCCTTTCAAGAGGATGAATTAACCTTGATTATATTAGGTGGTATTACTGGCTTCTTAGCGGGTTGGTTGCATTTGGTTCTAGTATTCCTGCCAGCAGTTAGTTAAGTGATTAATGATGAATTTTTATAGTGACATATTGAAGCTGATAACCTTAAGCACCATCAAAATATCATTAGCATAGTATCCCTACAGATGAAGTCATTATTTTTGTCAGAACCGTCAAAGTAGAATAGTGCAATTATAATTAAAACAGTAGAACAGGCTGATAAGTAAGTTAAATAAAGCATCAACTAAGACAAACACAGCAAATAATCATCTATAGCCGTAATCGTATAAAAAACCACCGTTAAAACCGTCAAAAATTCGTAACAGACGCTAAGTGTCTTGGCCAGTTATAAGTCGACCAAGCTGCTACAGCAAACTATTAGCGTATAACAAGGTTAGACCGTATGTTAATCACAGAATTAGGTTATTTGGCCTTGCTGGCCGCCTTTATCTTAGCGATCTTGCAGGTCGTGTTGCCAACCGTAGGGATCGTGCAAGGTCGTGTCGCTTGGCAGCGTTTGGCACCAAGCTTAGCTTGGGCACAGTTTGCCGCTATGGCCTTCTCATTTGGGGCGTTGATGGCAGGCTTTTATTACAATGATTTTAGCTTGGCTTATGTCGCTCAGCATTCCAACACTTTGTTGCCTTGGTACTATAAGTTATCAGCAACTTGGGGTGGACACGAAGGCTCATTGCTACTGTGGATGACTATTATGGCCACTTGGTGTGCCTTAGTATCTTATTTCAGCCGTGGCTTACCGTTATCTATGCGAGCACGAGTATTAGTAATATTAGCAGGGGTGCAGCTGATGATGCTGGCCATGCTAATCTTTACTTCCTCACCTTTTGATCGCACTCTACCTAATCTAATTGTCGATGGTGCAGATCTTAATCCAGTATTACAAGATTTTGGTCTTATTATCCATCCCCCTATGCTGTATATGGGTTATGTCGGTATGGTAGTGCCCTTTGCCTTTTGTATGGCGGCGCTATGGGAAGGTCGTTTAGATGCGGTCTGGACTCGTTGGTCACGGCCTTGGGCGCTAGCCGCTTGGGGTTTCTTGACTGTAGGTATTGCCTTGGGCTCATGGTGGGCTTATTACGAGCTTGGCTGGGGCGGTTGGTGGTTTTGGGATCCAGTAGAGAATGCTTCGTTGATGCCTTGGTTGGCTGGTCTAGCGTTGATTCATTCGTTAGCCGTTACCGAAAAGCGTGGCGTGTTCAAAGCTTGGACTATCATGCTGGCTATCTTTGCCTTTGCGCTTAGTTTACTCGGTACTTTTTTAGTGCGCTCTGGGGTTATCACTTCAGTGCATTCATTCGCAGCTGACCCAACTCGTGGCTTAGTTATTTTAGCTATTTTGGGCATAATCATCGGTGGTGGTCTACTGATGTTTGCGGTTCGTGGCTGGCGCTTGACGGTGGAGAGTCAGTATCAACTGGTTTCTCGCGAGTCTTTTTTAGTCATCAACAATGCCATTATTCTGATCTCAACTTTAGTGGTGCTACTAGGTACTTTATATCCTATCATCGCTGATGCCTTTAGTTTAGGTCAAGTTTCAGTAGGCCCTCCGTACTTCAATGCGCTGTTTGTACCGCTAACATGGCTGCTATTGATAGCGATGGGTATGGGCTCTAATATCCGTTGGAAAAAAGACAGCCGTCCACTATTGGGCGTTGGTATGGTGATTGCGGTCAGCAGCTTAGTGCTAGCGGCAATTATTACTTACTTTGTTAGCCCGTCCTCTATGCTCAATATCGGCGTAACTTTAGCCGTAAGCTTTTGGGTATTGCTATGGATGGTGGTTGATTTTAAAGATAAGACCAAAAATGCCCCTAGCCTGTTTAAGGGTTTACGCCAGTTACGCTTAAGCTATTGGGGTCAACAAACAGCCCATATTGGAGTGTTAATAGCAGTTATTGGAGTGGCCTTTACCAGCAGCTTAAGTATCGAGCGCGATGTAGCGCTGGGGCTTGGTGATACAGTAACGGTGCAAGGCTACGATTTTGCTGTTACCGACTTTAAAGAAGTTAAAGGCAGTAACTTTGATGCCACGCAAGCTAAAGTAGAAGTCAGTAAAGAGGGCCGCTCAGTGGCAACTCTGTATCCTGAAAAACGTACTTACGTTGTGAGCATGATGCCAATGACGGAAGCTGCTATTGATGCCAGTATTATGCGTGATTTCTATGTGGCTTTAGGCGAGCCTATCGCTGCAGATAGCAATCAGTGGGCAGTACGTATTTATGTGAAGCCGTTGATCCGTTGGATTTGGTTGGGCGCTATTATTATGGCTTTAGGTGGCTTAATAAGTATGCTTGATAGACGCTATCGCATCAAAAAACCTCAGTCTACCCTTTTAGCTACGGATACTCTAACTAGCAGCAATTTGAGCCTTGAGGCAGAAACTAAGGCTTTGAATAAAGCAGTAACGACTACGGCATCGACGACAGGGGAGCAGTAGAATGACTACTTCAAACCATAATCCTGATCAAAACGATGACCTTAACAATAGTGCTAACACTAATATCGATAATACTAATATCAATAACACTAATAACGGCAAGCGTGCTAGCAACACCATGAAACCAAAGCAGATGAAGCTATGGTTCTTGATTCCGCTAATAGTGTTTTTTGGCATAGTAGTTATGCTTTATATGCGCTTAGGTAAGCCGACAGAGATTGTGACTAATACCGCGCTTGAGCGTCCAGTTCCTACCTTTGAGCTGCCATTATTGTCTGACACTAGTCGTAATATGACTAATAGTAATTTGCCCAATAAGCCATTTTTAATGAACGTCTGGGGCTCCTGGTGTCCTACTTGTATCGTCGAGCACCCTTTTTTGATGCAGCTTGAAGAACGAGGCGTGAACATTATTGGGGTCAATTATAAAGATGACATTGGTAATGCGCTTAGCTACTTAAACCAGCGTGGCGATCCGTTCTCGATGTCTATTCAAGATTCAAAGGGAGAGTTCGCCTTAGACTTAGGCTTAACTGGTGCTCCTGAGACTTTTATAGTTGATGGAGATAGAGTTATTCGTCAGCATATTATTGGTGAGATTAATGAAGCCAATTGGCAAGAGCGTATTATGCCTTGTTTGAAGATACTCAATGAAGCTAGCGATAATGCTACCGCCCTCGATCCAGCTCAAGTTGCGGAGGTCTGCCAATGATATTTAATTTAATAAGCATCAACCTACTCAAAAATCGTCAAGTCTCTAAGTGGCTAGCCTTAGGGTTAGCTGCGCTGCTGGCTACTATCATGAGTATGACTGCTAATGCTGCTATTGATGTCTATGATTTTGACTCAGTACAGCAAGAAGCTCAGTACCGAGGCCTGATCGCAGAGCTACGCTGCCCAAAATGTCAAAATCAAAACTTGGCTGGATCTGATGCTCCTATTGCCCAAGATCTAAAGCAAAAGACATATGATCTAATCAAAGAAGGTCGCAGTGACGGCGAAATTCGCGATTATATGCAAGAGCGTTATGGCGACTTTATCAGTTATAAGCCGCCAGTACGTCCTTCTACTTGGATATTGTGGTTTTTCCCACCGTTACTACTCATCTTGCTAATCGCTGGCTGGTTTTGGCAAACCAAACGCCGTCAGCTTACCGCACGTGGTCAGAGTGGGCCATCGGTAGATCATACTACTACCCCATTAAATGCTACTGAAAAGGCTGAATTGGAGCGTTTATTATCACGTTCTGACAGCGCTAATGGCTTTGATCGTGACATTACTAGCACCGAGGACAAAAAATGACCCAATTCTCTACACTCGGCTTATTTATTGCTCTAAGCTTATTGATTACTGTAGTACTGTCGATCATCGTGGTGATGCCTTGGCTGCGTGCTAAGCGCGCACAAAACAAACCGGTAGATAATCAGTTATTAGATATTAATATCGCAGTATTCCGTGAGCGTTTGGCTGAGCTTAAGATCGATAAAGATACGGGCACTATCGATGACAGTCACTATCAAAATCAAAAGCTTGAGCTTGAAAGACAGCTATTAGATGCACAGCGCCAAATAGAACCTATGGTTGTTCCAGGCGTAAAGAACCGCTTATTACTTATCATTTGGGTGCCAGCATTAACAGCATTGGCTTATCTATTAATCGGTGATCGCACGCCCGTATTTAACTTCTGGTCGGCTGAAGACAAAGTCGGTCAAGTTGCTGATGATCTATTAACTGGTAAGCTTGACCAGCCACCAGCGTGGGCGATCGAAGACGATGGGCGTCAGCTTATTACCGCTATGCAAAGCAATGTCCATCGCCATGCTGATGATCCTGATCGTTGGATGCGTTTGTCAGAACTGTTCTTATCACTTGAGTCTACTGACTCAGCCATAGAGTCACTATCACGGGCTTATCGCTTAGCTCCTGATAATGAAGAGATCGCTACTACTTATGCCCAGATTAGCTTTTTTGCCAATCAAGGCCAGCTCGATACTAATACTCGCCGAGTATTGCAGGACGTATTAGCCAAAAATCCACAGCATGAAGGCGCGCAAATGCTGATGGCTATGGGTGAGGCTCGTGGTAGTAACTATCAGCAAGCTCAAGGTTGGATCAAGCGCTTACGCGATAATATCGCCGCTAAGCCGGGTGATCATAGCAAAGCTTTAGCAAGTTTGGACGAGCTGAGTGCTAATGTCTCTACGCAGAAAAAACAAGCGGCGCTAGGGATCGATGTGACCGTAACTATTAACGCCAGCTTATTGCCTTTGATAAAGGCTGATGATGTGTTGTTTGTGGCTATTCGTGATGTGAAGGGAGGGCCACCGTTTGCTGCTAAACGCTTACCTATTAGCATTATTAAGCAAGGCCAAGCCACTATCAGCTTGAGTGATCTCGACGCTATGATGCCTGAGCGTACTATTCAAATGGCACGTAGCGAAAAAACTAAATTGGTAGTCGTTGCCCGCGTCAGTCACACGGGTAATGCCATTGCTGAATCTGGTGATCTATCGGGTAATCCGATAGTGATAAGCGCTGAACAAAACCAAGTCAAGGTTGAGATTAATGAGCAAGTACCTTAATGACTATCGTTTATAGTAGTGATAAATAAGTACTATCGCTTATAGTAGTGATAAATCTTCTCATAAATCTAGCACGTTTTAGCTGACGACTGTAGCGTGCAATCAATTTATATGAACAGTCAAGTCATAGCCAGCTATCACTCTCAGGTTAAAAATACTTGAGGTTTACAAAGCTGCAAGGTAAGGTAAGCTTTACCATTTAACAATCCCTAGGTTTTATCTACCAATCCCACTCATTAAGGAGAGTCGTACAATGATGCGCATTATTTTGCTAGGACCGCCAGGCGCCGGTAAGGGCACCCAAGCTCAGTTTATCTCAAAAGAGTATGATATCCCGCAAATCTCAACTGGTGATATGCTCCGCGCTGCTATCAAAGAAGGCAGCGAGCTTGGCCAACAGGCGCAAGGCATTATGAATGCTGGTGGCTTAGTCTCTGATGATCTAATTATCAATTTAGTGAAAGAGCGCATTGCCAAGCCTGACTGTGCTAATGGCTGTATTTTTGATGGTTTCCCACGTACTATCCCACAAGCACAAGCCCTTGCAGAAGCAGATGTGGCGATCAATCATGTGATTGAAATCAGCGTTCCTGATGATGAGATCGTCAAGCGTCTATCAGGTCGTCGTCAACATGCTGGCTCAGGTCGTGTTTATCACATTGATCATAATCCTCCTAAGCAAGAAGGCCTTGATGATGTCACTGGCGAAGCGTTGATTCAACGTGAAGATGACAAAGAGTCTACTATCCGTGAGCGTTTAGCCACTTATCATCAGCAAACTTCTACTTTAGTAGGCTTTTACCAAGATCAAGCCAAGCAAAGTGCTAATGCTAACAGTGCTCCTGATTATGATAAGTTCGATGGTACGCAAGCTATTGATACTGTTAAACAGCAGATTTTGACTGCATTAAAAGGGTAAGGTTCACGTAGCTAATTTTGCTAAAATGATTTGGCTTCATTAGCTTTATTAAACTAGCTTCACTGAACTAGATTCACTGAACTAGCTTCACTGAACTAGATTCACTGAACTAGCTTCACTGAACTAATAGTTAGCCAAAAAACCTCAACTTAAATAATTGAGGTTTTTTTATGCTGGTAATCAGCAGCTAAAAAAGCCGTCACCTTAGCTAAGATGACGGCTTTTTTATAACCAACTACAGCTTAAAAACTTACGCTTTGCCTTCAGCGTCTATTTGAGCATTTGCTGAGTCGCCAGCTTGCTCTTGGCTTTGGGCATAAGCCTGATCAAAGTTAACAGGAGCTAGTAGTAACTGCGGGAAACTACCACGAGTAACGATGTCGCTGATCACTTCACGAGCATAAGGGAACAAAACGTTAGGGCAATAAGCACCTAAGATTTGGCCTATTTGATCTTCAGGAATATTCTTCAATAAGAAGATACCTGCTTGATGTACCTCAGCGATAAAAGCCGGTTGTTCAGCGTTCTTAGCAGTAACGCTCACAGTCAAGATAACTTGATAATGATCGTCATCAAGCTTTTCAGCATTGCTCGAAAGATTGATGTCTAGCTCAGGGTTCCACTCTTTAGTGAACACTTCTGCGCCTGGTACTTCTAATGACATATCTTTAACGTAAATGCGTTCTAGGGCTAGTTGTGGTTGTACTTGTTCGTCAGCCATGATATTTCCTCAAAAATTAAAATTTTATGGTTATCTTAGAATTAGCTCACTTGAATAGTGAATTATTAGCCTGCTAATAATTCGTCAAGCTTGCCTTGTTGATTAAGCTGATTCAGCTCATCAAAGCCACCAACAAAAGTATCGCCAATGAATATCTGAGGTACTGTGCGATAATTATTGGTTTTTTTCATCAGCTCGCGACGCTCTTCGCTGCTAATATCATGCATGCCAACTTCTTCATACTCAACCCCTTTATTTTTTAATAATTGTTTGGCGTTTGAGCAGTATGGGCAGATAGGAGTAGTATATACTTTTACAGATACAGTCATAATAATTCCTTGATAGGTTTGTTGATTATATAGGGTTAAGACAGTACCGAGGCTATAATATAATGATTACCGCTAATAATAAATTAATAGTTAGTAGGTATTTGTCTATCTTCAGTTATAAAGTGGGGTTGAGGGTTATTAATTCAAGCGCAACTAGCTATAATCGAGTAAATAGTCATAACTGAACTACAAATGAGAAATAAAAAAGACACCATAGTATTATGATGTCTTTTTTATTTCTCACTGCCATGACAAGGCAACCACCATTAAGGCAAGTTATTTATGCAAGCTTGGCTTGGTTCTGCCTTTAGCCTTTGGCTGAGCGTCTTTTAAGCCCACTAGAGGCATACCAGCTGCTTGCCAGCCACCGATACCGCCATCTAAACGATAGACATTTTCTTTACCGATCATTTGTATCGCAGCGCCAGCAGTGGCCCCCATATCACAAATAATAACTATCGGGTCTTCGATAGCACGTACTTCTGCTAATCGCTCTTTTAGCTCAGTGAAGGGAATGTTACGACTGCCTTGAATGTAGCCAGTAGTGAATTTCTTATTGGCGCGAATATCAATCAATTGCGCGTTTTGAGAATTAACCATCATACCAAGCGTGTTGGGCGACACTTTTTTACCGCTGCGTTTGCTTTCAATGGCAAAAAACAATATGGCAAGTACTGCTAAAATACCAAATAAAAACGGGTGGTTACCCACAAATTCAAGCGCACGATCCAAAACATACCTCCAAAAAATAAGTGTTCTTTTAAGTTGTGGATACAACTTAACCTAGTGAACAAGGCGCTATTATACCGATTTGGTCAATCATAGTAAACGCAGGATAGCAAAGCGTTTGCTAATCTAAGGTTTGCCAACTAATAAATAGCTTATATCGACAAAGCAAAGCGCTAATAAGGCTTAGTATCTGCTTCTTCCATCAAGGTCACTAAGTTTTCGACACGGCGTTGTAGCACTTGGCCATCAGCTACCGCTTGCCATAGTGCGCAGCCTTTGCTGTTATAAGTATGACGACAGTCGCGGAACTGACAGTTACCTGCTAGAGGTGCTAGCTCAACGAAGCCTGAGATAATATCATTAGGAGTCAAATGCCAAATACCATATTCGCGGATACCTGGAGTATCGACGATGCCGCCTTCCGTCAAGTCATCAGGATTAAAAGGCAATAGCCGACTAGTAGTAGTAGTGTGCTGACCAAGTTTTGAGTTATCGGAGATGATATTGACGCTCTGTGCCGAATCAGGCAGCAACGCATTGATTAAGCTACTCTTACCAACCCCTGATTGACCAGCAAAAATCACTAGTTTGTTATTGATATAACGTTGTAACTCACTGAGTCCTTGTTGATCATTGCTAGCGGCGACATTTTCCGGACAATCCACTGAGGTTAATACACTCTCATAACCTAAAGCAGCATATTGGATCAGTAACTCATTAGTATTGGCATCATCATTGTCAGCCAGTAAATCGGCTTTGTTTAGTACTAATAAAGGCTTAACACCGGCATGATGACAGACGACTAGATAACGATCTATCAAAGTCGGTGCAGCAGCAGGTAGCGGTGCAAACACGATCGCTAGAATATCGATATTAGCGGCGACTGGCTTGAGCTTATGGTAGCGATCAGGCCTTGAGACCATAGAAGTACGCGGCTTTACTGATTCGATACGGCCAAAGCCAGTATTAGAGTCTGCTCCCCAACGTACTTGATCACCAGCAGCTAACATAGGCAGGTTAGTACGGACGTGACAGCGCCAAATATCGCCTAAGGCCAATGCTTGCCAAAAAGGTTCAGGGTCGTCAGGAGCTATCTCCGGCTGTACAGGGATAACGATGGGTAGGCTGATCACTTGCACTTCTAATTGCTTACCGTAATGCGCCATAACTACGCCATCCATCAAGCTCTCATCAATACTGTCTTGACTCTGCAGCTGTTGCTTATCGATACGACGAATCTGCTGTTTAGTTAGTTTGCGCTGCCGGATTAATGCCATGAGTAAGACCTATTATAAAAATATTGTTAAGTGTAACGTGAAAATTTGCTAACATACAGCCTAAAGTAATCGTCATAGACAGAGGTTTTGTAATGTTATTTACAGACCTGATGATGAGTCAGCGAAGGCTCGTTTATTAAAACCCAATTTACCCAAATTTAACTCATGAATGATTATGGCTTAAATGACTGATTTTAATGAAGCATCACTTACTAAAAGTTGCTGCAGAATTTATTGAACCTAGGATAGCTTATGAGCACCACAGACCATCCCAACAAGATTAAAATTAAAAACCAAGGTAAAAAAGGGCTGGTATGGATAGATTTGGAAATGACCGGACTTGATACTTTAAACGATGAGATTATCGAAATTGCTACAGTAGTTACTGATCAAGATTTAAATGTGTTAGCTGAAGGTCCAGTATTTGCCATTAAAGTCTCTGATCAAATTCTAAACCGGATGGATGACTGGAATACTAAGCAACATGGTCAGTCAGGACTAGTTGATCGTATTCGTCGTAGCACCGTAACTTTGGCAGAAGCAGAAGCGGAAACTATTAAGTTTTTGAATAAGTGGGTCGATAGTGGCAAGTCACCAATGTGTGGCAACTCTATTTGTCAAGATCGTCGCTTTATGGCGCGCCAAATGCCAGAGCTTGAGCGGTTTTTCCACTATCGTAACTTGGATGTATCGTCAATCAAGGAGCTGTGCTTCCGCTGGCGTCCTGATATTCTCAGAAACTTTGAAAAAGGCGGTAGTCATTTAGCCTTGGACGATATTCGTGACTCTATTCGTGAACTAAAGCATTACCGTCAGCATTTCTTTAACTTAATTGCTGAAGATTGAAGCATTGCCGCTTTAACTTAAGGCTGAAACAGAGCTTTGACTAGAATTGTAAGAAAAAATCTCATAAAAAGGGTCTATCGCTTATGCCATGGACCCTTTTTTATTGGCCAATTTTTATAAATAGCTAGGCTATTAGCTTATTGATTATCCTGATTCCTCTTCCTCACAAACCTTATGCGCTAAAGCAATAAATGCCTCAGTAGCGGCACTGCGATAAGCGCCTTTGCGTTGTAGCAATACGGCAGTACGCTTTAGTAAAGTCGGCGCCAGTTCAATAGCGATCAGCTCGTCACGAACATGGGCAATATTGCAGGGTAGTAAAGTACTCAATTGAGTATGACGGACTATTTCGATAACCGCACTTAAAGAGTTAGCTTCCATCATCACTTTGGGTTGAATGTCATGCTGCCGACAGTAGCGCTCAATCTGTTCACGGGTGACAAAGCTACTACTCAAAAGCACCATCGACTGTTCGTTCAAGGTTTGCAAATCAATAGTCAGATACTGGGAGAGGGGGTGGTTGTTATTGACTACTAATGCCAAGGTCTCAACAAGCAAGGTCTGTACTTCTATGTCAGCGGAGTGCACCTCTGCAAAAGCAATACCGACATCGAATTCATCATCGAGTAACTGCTTCTCCATCTGCTCTTGTGACATCTCTTGCACACTTAAGGTGATATTAGGATAGCTAGTGTGAAAGGCCTTGATCAATGGCCCTATCAAATAAGTAGTAAAGGTTGGGGTAATAGCAATTCGCAAAGCACCACGACTTAAAGTCTGTACATCGTGCAGCGCTCGGCGTCCTTCCTCCAAATCCTGCAACGCTTTACGCGCATAGCGAGCATAGACTTCACCGGCATCTGTTAGCTTGACACTGCGACCTGAACGATCGAATAAACAAGCGCCTAAGGTTTGCTCTAATTGCTTTATCTGCTGCGACAAAGCAGGCTGCGAGACATATAGAGACTCTGCTGCCCGTGTAAAACTTTGATGTTTGGCCACTGCCAAAAAATAATTAATATGTCTAAGTATCATAGTGTTTTTTTTAATCTATCTATAAGTATTGGTTATCAACATCATAACATACTAGTCTTTTACCTTATTATCGCAACAGCGTAGAATTCATTTTATCGAAACAACCCCGAGCACTGAGATGAAAGATATTATTGAAGGATTTTTAAAATTCCATAGCGAGGCTTATCCTGAACGTGCTGATTTATTTAAAGGCTTGGCCACTCAGCAGAACCCACGCACCTTATTTATCTCTTGCTCAGATAGCCGTTTAGTTCCTGAATTAGTCACTCAACATGAGCCCGGTGGCCTGTTTGTCATTCGTAATGCGGGCAATATTGTACCTTCTTATGGTCCTGAGCCAGGCGGAGTATCAGCCTCAGTAGAGTATGCGGTAACCGCCCTACAAGTAACCGATGTAGTGATTTGTGGTCACTCAGACTGCGGCGCTATGACGGCTATCGCCAATTGTACTTGCATGGATCACATGCCAGCGGTTGGTAGCTGGCTAAAATATGCTGATTCTGCACGAGTAGTCAACGAATCTATCGAGCATTTAACCGATGGTGACCGTATCGAATCTATGGTGCGAGAAAACGTCATCGCCCAGATTGAAAATATTAAAACCCACCCCTCGGTACGTCTGGCTATAAGAGAAGGCCGCTTATCATTACATGGCTGGGTGTACGATATCGAAACCGGCAGCATTGATGCCTTAGATGGTGCTACTAACGACTTTGTTTCGCTAGCAGAGCATACCGAGGTTCGCGCTTATCCTATACAGCAGCTCCCTGTCGCCGTTTAAGCTTACTGTCTTTTAAAACACTATTGATTTTTTGCAACAATACTCATTTTTATAACTAGTTCTTCATAACTGGTTTTATAGCTGATGATTATCAAGTTAACTATTACTACCCAAATATTATTAACCAAATATTACTAACCAAATATTACTAACCAAATATTACTAACCATAAAAGGTATTACCATGATTCAGTCTCAAGTTAGCAACAGCGCTCGTCAAGCCTTAACTGATACTATTATTGCCGCCAAAGCTGCAAAAAACTTATCATTCGAGCAAATAGCTGCCAATACAGGTTTAAGCGATGTCTATGTGACAGCAGCTCTACTAGGTCAGCATCCATTACCAAGCGCAGTAGCACAACAAGTTGGTGAGACTTTAGGTCTGGATGATGACGCTATCGCCTTATTGCAAGCTATTCCACTGCGTGGCAGTGTTGGCAGCGAAATGCCTACTGATCCAACTATCTACAGATTCTACGAGATGATGCAAGTCTATGGTACGACCCTTAAAGCTCTAGTTCATGAGCAGTTTGGCGACGGTATCATCAGCGCTATCAACTTTAAAATGGATATCAAAAAAGTTGCAGATCCAGAAGGCGGTGATCGCGCTGTTATTACTCTAGATGGTAAATTCCTACCTTTTAAACCTTTTTAAGCCTTAGTAAAAAATTCTAAGCTTATTAAATAAGCTTATTAAATAAGCTTATTAAAAAGGCTATCACGCCATAATTATTATTAAAGTTATTACTGAAATTACTACTAAAATAGTTACCTAAAAATATAACCTACTGAAAGTCGGCGTTCAGCGTCGGCTTTTTATGGCTAAGCTTTTGGTGACAAGGGGCATCGGTTTGCTGATGAACACTAAACGCATTTCTATCAATACTAAGCAGTCAGTACTCAGCTCACTTTGGCCTATGGTGGTCATTGCTGGATTTGCACTGACTCTACGACCAACGATAACCTCTACGGGACCCTTGTTAGCCGAGATTCGCTTAAGCACAGGCATGGGCCTGCAAGCGGCTTCATTACTAGTAGTATTACCAATGCTATGTATGGGTGTCTTTCCTTTATTGCTACCTTGGATCGGTCGCCGACTGAGCGAGAGTGCTTGGATAACTGGCGGCTTATTGGCTATTGCTTTAGCAGGATTATGGCGTTTTTCATTGCAATCAGGTTGGGCGTTAATAGCCAGCGCTTTAATAGGCGGTACGGGTATCGCTATTGTGCAGGCAATGGCACCTGGGGTGGTCAAACGCTGGTATCCCAAACGTGTACCGTTAGCGATGGGGTTTTATTCCGGCGCATTGATGGCTGGCGGTGGTATCGCCGCTATGCTAAGTCCGCTGGTAGCTCAGCATTATGGCCGTTGGCAATCGGGGCTTGGGATTTGGCTAGTCATGCCAGTAATCGCTCTGCTGCTTTGGTGGCTAAGGCCTACGCAAGGCATGGCAACCATCACAAAAAGTGTGCCTATTAACTTCTTCAGCAATCGCCGTGCTTGGTTGTTGGCCAGCTATTTTGGCTTAGCTAATGCCGGTTACGCTTGTATGATTGCGTGGCTACCTAGTTACGCACGCAGCTTAGGCGGGAGCGCGCAAAGTAGTGGCGAGTTGATCGGCATCATGACTGTTTTTCAGGTACTAGGGGCTATAGCTATTCCTGCACTAGCTTCTAATCGTTTAGATCGCCGCCCTTGGTTATTCTTTGCCGTCAGCATTCAGATTATTGGCTTTGCCGGATTGATGCTAATGCCAGCTCCGATGTTGATCGTTTGGGTATCGATGATAGGGTGTGGTCTTGGTGCTTGCTTTGCTTTGACGCTAACCGTGGCGCTAGATCATTTATCTAATCATAGTATGGCTGGAGCCTTGACTGCCTTTGTACAAGGCATTGGCTTTGTCATTACGGCAATTATGCCTTATATAGCAGGGGTAGTACGCGAGTGGTCAGGTGGTTTTCAGATCGTTTGGCTGATGCTTATCTTCACCCTTGTGGGTATGCTGTTAGTCACTATAAGGTTTGCTCCTAGACAGTATGCTCAGGCTATAAATCTGGCTACTAGCTGATAATTATTACCGAAGCAAAAATTCAAACTCTACCAAATCGAACTCGGCACTAGCGTTATTGAAGTTTGAGGCTATAGCATTATTGATATCAGCACTATCGACATCAGCACTATTTATATCAGTACTATCGGCAACATCAGCAGTGATAACACCGATCACCGCACTAACTTTAGGCTGGCGTGTGTCCACATCGAGTAGTCGCCAATCGCCGAGCACATAGCGGCTACGGCCTTCATTACTATGATAAGTCTCTGGACGATGAGTATGTCCATGTAATAGGGCGTCAAATTTAAAGAGCGCTTTGTCCACTGATGCTTGGTTAACATCCATAATATAAGCCGCTTTCTTAGTATTATTGTGCTTACTTTTTTGCCGGATATTAGCGGCGATAGCTAGTCTTTTTTCTAGTGACTTATTAAGTAAATACCATTTAGTAAATCTATGACGCATCACTTTACGAAACAACTGATATTTCATATCATCGGTACATAACGCATCACCGTGCTCTAAGCGAAATTTTTGCTCACCAACTTTTATCGCATAAGGCTCATAAATCAGCTGACCGTCGAATAGGTCGCAGAATGTTTGAGCTAATAAAAAGTCGCGATTACCATGCATCACCAAAATATCACAGCCATTTAATCGCAACTGTTTAAGCTTAGTGATCATAGGCGTTAGCCAGTGGGTTTGCTGCTGCGATGGCGATAAGCTTAGATAAGCATCATCGCCAAGCCAGACCTCGAACCAATCCCCTAAAATAAACAGACGTTTGAGCTCTGGCAGCACTAAGCAATCATCAAGCAAAGCCAAAAAAGCCTGCACTAAGGCAGGCTCTTCAGGTGATAAATGCAAATCGCTAATCAATACTTGCCGTAGCTGATGCGGGCGGGTCGTTATTAGATGATTAAATGTCTGCATTTATCTTAACCTTTATGGCTCATTAAGTTTTTGCACAGCTGCAAAGGCCTATGTATAAGCCTTGATTGACAAATTATTCAGAAATAATTTTTGCAGAGGTGATAGTAACTGGTGTTTTTGGCACATCAGCATGCATACCGAAACGACCTGTAGGTACGCCGCGCATTTTTTCGATAACGTCCATACCGCTAGTGACTTTACCAAAGACGGTATAACCCCAGCCTTGAGCGTTCTTGCCAGTATGATTCAAAAAATCGTTGTCTTTTACGTTAATGAAGAATTGGCTAGTCGCTGAATGTGGATCTTGCGTACGAGCCATAGCAATCGTGCCAGCGTTGTTTTTTAGGCCATTATCGGCTTCATTTTCAACAGGCTTGTTAGTTGGCTTTTCATTCATTTCAGCGTCCATACCGCCGCCTTGAATCATAAAACCATCGATAATGCGATGAAAGATAGTACCTTCATACTGACCTGATTTTACATAGTTCAGAAAGTTGGCAACCGTTTTTGGTGCTTTTTCTTCGTTAAGTTCGATAACGATGGCGCCCATACTAGTGTCAAGTTGTACTACTGGTGGCATATCTACCATGTGATAATCCTTTTTATTAGCAGCACCTAAAGTGGCGCTGTGTTGAGTTGATAATAAATTCATGGTTAGTCTAACGGCTTTTTTGTCGTCTGTCATGTATCTGGCTGTTAATGAGTTTGTAAAAGCTGATAGAATAACGCAACTTTATATCTTTGTTATAATTTTTCTAAAACCTTTTTTATTTGCAAATTTTTATGAGGCGTGATGATGCGTCGCATAAATTGATAAATTGCCTAGGAGCAATGATTGATGAGTAAGCCATCCAACAACACTGAGCTAAAAAAAGAACCAAAAAACGATTTTATCCGTAATATCATTCGTGATGATATTAAAGCGCAAAAGTATGCGCAGATTGTCACTCGTTTTCCACCAGAGCCAAACGGTTACTTACATCTGGGTCATGTAAAGTCTATTTGCTTAAACTTCGGTATCGCCGAAGAGTTCGGTGGTATCTGTCATTTGCGTTATGACGATACTAACCCGACCGCTGAAAAACAAGATTATATCGATAATATTAAGACTGATGTGCAGTGGCTAGGTTTTGAGTGGGCAGGTGAAGCGTTACATGCCTCTAGCTACTTTGACCAGCTCTATAGTTGGGCGGTAAAACTGATCGAGCAAGGCGATGCTTATGTTGATCTACAGACACTCGAGCAAATCAGAGATAATCGCGGCTCGTTTAAAGAAGCTGGCACAGACTCACCGCAACGTGATGCTAGCGTAGCAGACAACTTGCAGTTATTTGCAGATATGAAAGAGGGCAAATATGCTGATGGCAAAGCGGTATTGCGTGCCAAAATTGATATGGCTGATGCCAATATGAACATGCGTGACCCTATTATCTATCGCGTGATGCATCAACAGCATCATCAGACTGGTGATAAATGGTGTATCTATCCGATGTATGACTTTGCTCATCCATTATCAGATGCTCATGAAGGTATTACTCATTCTATATGTACTTTAGAGTTTGAAGATCACCGTCCGTTTTATGATTGGGTAGTTGAGAAAGTAGGCTTTGAGCAACCGCCGCATCAGTATGAGTTTTCGCGTTTGAATGTCGATCATACTTTGACTAGTAAGCGTAAGCTCAAGCAATTGGTCGATGAAGGTATTGTTGATGGATGGGATGACCCCCGGATGCCAACGATTGCCGGTATGCGTCGCCGTGGTTACACTCCTGAAGGCCTACGTGATTTCTGTGATCGTGTTGGGGTTGCTAAAGCTGATGGCGTAGTTGATATGCGTCTACTAGAGTTCAGCATTCGTCAATCGTTAGACGATACTACCGCTCGTGGTATGGCGGTGCTAAACCCTCTAAAAGTGACTATTACCAACTTTGATGAAGCGCTCAAAGAATGGCAATCGTTAAAGGCAGAAAGCGTTACTGCGCGCTTTGATGATAACACGCAAACCCTTTGGTTAACTCAGCCTAAGCATCCTAACGTTGAAGATATGGGTGAGCGTGAGATTCCATTTACTAAAGATTTATATATAGATGCAGGTGACTATGAGATTGAGCCACCAGCAGGTTATAAGCGTCTGTCGCCTGAAAAGCCTGAAATTCGTCTGCGTAATACGTACGTACTAGCGGTGAGTGAGCATGTGCTCGATGAGAATGGCAAAGTTATTGAACTAAAAGCCACGATTGATCCGACAACTTTAGGCCAAAATCCTGAAGCTCGCAAAGTCAAAGGCGTTATCCATTGGGTATCGGCCAGCCAAGGTATTCCAGCCACGGTACGTCTGTACGAGCCGTTGTTTAGCGTTGCAGATCCAAGTAGTGTTAGTGACGTGCATGCAGCGTTGAACCCTAACTCTTTAACTCAGCTTAATGCGGTAGTCGAGCCATCATTAG
Source organism: Psychrobacter sp. BF1 (assembly GCF_019279065.1). Taxonomy (NCBI): domain Bacteria; kingdom Pseudomonadati; phylum Pseudomonadota; class Gammaproteobacteria; order Moraxellales; family Moraxellaceae; genus Psychrobacter; species Psychrobacter sp. BF1. The sequence goes on along the minus strand of NZ_JAGYWV010000003.1, from coordinate 163,402 downwards.
TGAGTGCTGACGCTGGCACACGTTTCCAGTTTGAACGAGAAGGTTACTTTATATCTGATGCTATCGAGCATAGCCATGAGCATCCAGTATTTAACCAAATCGTAAGCTTACGTGACAGTTATAAGCCTGCTTAGACGGTTAACGAGCAGTTTAGTTTAAGCTGGTTTTTGTGAGCTAAATTAAACAATAGTAGTTTGCAACATCGCCTATTTCTAGTACGCTAGAGATAGGCTTTTTTTTGGGCAATGATAATGATGTTTATCGCTAGTTAGGATTATAAATAGTTAACACTTAACGGGAATTACTCTGATGCTCAATTTAATAACGGGTCAAAAAGCGAAATTTACTGACGCTGCCATTGCCCAGCAGTTCACCTTAGTAGTAGAGCTGACCACTAGCATGGCTACTGATGTGGCTTGCTTTGGCCTAAATGCTGAGCAGCAGCTAGCGAATGATGATTATATGACCTTTTATAACCAGCCCAAAACCCCTTGTGGTACTGTGAGCTGGCAAGCAGATAATCAGCAGCAGCGCTTCAATATCGACCTGACTAAACTGCCTAGCTCGATAGATTATTTAGTGCTGACAGCGACTATTGACGGTCAGGCGACTATGCGTGAACTTGGGGCAAGCACAGTGAAACTTGAGCAAGCAGGGCAAGTATTAGCCAGTTATACATTCGATGGTAGCGGCTTTGATAATCAGCGTGCTGTTATGCTATTACAAGTTTATCGCAAGAGTGGCATTTGGCGTATTAACGCTATTGGTCAAGGATTCAACGGTGGTTTGAGTGCGTTAGTGACGCATTTCGGTGGTGAGGTAGCTGAGGATGATGAGCAAGCTAACACTGTTATTGACAGCCATATCAATGCCAGTAATAACTCTCTAAGCCCTACAAGCCCTACCAGCACTACAAACCCTGCTAGTTCAACGAGCAGCGTTATCAGTAACTCGCCAGCGCTTAATCTAAAAAAAGTAACCCTCGACAAACCCGGTCGCGAGCACCGAATTACTCTTACTAAAGGGGATAATGAGCATTTAGTGGTAGAAGCGATCTGGATGGATAATGGTGATGCTAGTGCAGATAATGATGACTTAGATTTACGCGTTGGGATATTGGCTCACCACAGCAAAGACATGAGTTATATCCATGCTCCTGCGCAAATTGGTAGCTTAACGACTATGCCTTTTATCCAGCATCAAGGCGATATAAAAGTTGCTAGCATTAATGAGCCTGGCAAGGAGATAGTGTTAGTCAATCCAGCTATCGCTAAATATTATGGCGGCAAAGTAGCCTTAGTATTCTCAGTCTACTCAGCAGTGTCAAACGGCATGGTCTCTATCGCCTCATTACAGCCAAAAATGCGCATGCAATATAAAGATCAAGTCGTCGAATGTGTATTTAATATAAAAGCTTCCGCTAAAGCCAAAAGTAATTTGGTTTATACTTATGTCATTGGTATAGCGATCATTGATGAGCAAGGCATTACTTTGCAGCACTCAGGTGAGGTTAGTAAGCGTATGAGTGAGGCGACGCCAAGATTGATGTGGAAAAAAGATAAAGTTGAGTTAAAAATTGACGGTGCACCGATGTTTAAGGCCAACTAGTATTCAATGGTTAATCAATAGTTAATCAACAATTATTTTGCAATCGCTGGTTTTATGATGCTTTTTTAACACAGCCTGCCTTATGATAGCTGACTAGTGAATGCATTAGTCATCGCTAAGCGGCAAAAGCGGGTAGATGAGTTGCTTATCCATAACTGGAATAAGCGCATTACAATCGGTCACAAGACATTCATAACCAATTTGTTAAGCTAGAGGAGGTTTTTGACTGAGGCGTTGCTAATAATGATTAGCCAGCTGCATGTCATTCTTCCTAATACAGTATCCCTATAAGTTTGAATATTAACGCTCATCCTTTAATAAACCAAATTTAATAAATCAATTTTAATAAATGAATCTCAATAAATAAGGAATTAGCAATGGCACATTTACGATTGGGCGATAGCGCTCCAAATTTTGATGCAAGCACTACTGATGGCGATATCAACTTTTATGATTGGGCCGGTGATAAATGGGTGGTGTTTTTCTCACATCCAGCCGATTTTACCCCAGTATGTACTACTGAGCTTGGCCGAGCTGCTGCCTTGAATGGCGAGTTTCAAAAGCGTAACGTTAAGCCAATTTGTATCTCAGTGGATGGCTTAGACGATCATCATGAGTGGGCAAAAGACATCGGTGAGACTCAAGGTACAGCATTGAACTTCCCAATTATCGCTGATCCTAATAAGGATGTGGCGAATCTATATGACATGTTGCACCCTAACGCTAGTACTACTGCTACTGTCAGGAGTGTGTTTATTATCGATCCAAATAAAAAGATTCGCCTAATTTTGACTTACCCTGCTAGCTGTGGCCGTAACTTTGATGAGATTATCCGAGTTATTGATGCCCTGCAATTATCTGATAAATATAATATCGCTACCCCAGTAGACTGGAAAGATGGCGATGACGTTATTATTCCGCCAAGCGTTAAAAACGAAGATATCGCTGCTAACTATCCAAAAGGTCATACTGAAATCAAACCGTATTTACGTACTACCCCTGCGCCTAACAAATAAGCTATTCATTAGTCTTAATAGTTAAATGCAAAGTACAATTAATCGCATTTTATCTATATTAATCAATATGATAAATACTATACAAAAGCCCCATAGCCTCAGGTTGTGGGGCTTTTGTGATTTTTCCACAAGTGTCAGTAGGGTTTTGCTATGATAAGAGCAGTAGGGTTACTATTAATTTAATTTAATTTTAAAGACTACTACTTAATGTTTATCAGCAAAAACTATAAGCACAGGCTGTCGCTCTCTGACATTACTTACTAGGAATATATCATGAAAAAATTATACGTTTCTCGCACCGCACCTAATCCACGTAAAGCGCTAATTTTATTAGCTTCCAAAGGTATCGATGTCGATGACATGGACGACTTAGATGTGGTAGATATTGATATTACTGCTAATGAGCATATGACTGAAGCTTTTACGGCAATGAATCCTATGCAGACTGTACCAGTGATGACTTTGGATGATGGTACAGTGCTTAATGATTCACAGGCTATTTGTGAGTATTTAGATCGGGTCTATGGTGAACGTTCAGTGATGGGTAATGATGTAGTACAGCGTGCCCAAGTCTGTGCTATGCGCCGTATTGCCGAATTTGAAGTGTTATATAATTTTATGCTAGCTTTTCAGCATAGTCATCCATCCAAAGCAGCACGTGTTGATCAAGTGCCTGAGTTTGCGCAGAAGTCTACTGCTCGAGCAGTTGCTGCCCTACCTTACTTTGACAATGTGCTCGAAGGGCGTGATTACCTTGTTACTGATCACCTAACTTTTGCTGATATTGTCTTATATATAGGTCTTGATTTTGGTAAAGCGCTCAAAGTAAACCCAACCAAACAAGGCGATAACTTGGCGCGTTTTTATCAGATGATGCATGAGCGTTTTAGTATTCAAAACATGGCAAAAGCCAAAGATAGCGCTGACGACTAATAAATAAGCAATACAAAATAAGCAATACAATAGGTACCATTATGAAGCCAATAACCAAATCAGCCAAACTAGTCTGGTTGCCAAGTTTACTAGCCGCAAGCTTAGTATTAAGCGCCTGTAACAATACCTCTCAAAACAATGATCCTAAGGTTACAGCTAATACTACTAGTGATGTTGTGGCTGATCCTACTGTGACTGCCACTGATACTACCAACGCTGTTCCTGCAACTGCTGAGCAAACCATGATTGATAATCTTCCTCGCTACCGTTGGATTTTAGCTACGGCTATGGATAATAATAACCAGCCTTTGAGCGCCCTTATGGCGATCAAAGATCAAGTAACTTTAAATTTTAATCAGTATCAAGGCCAGAACAGTGTTAGCTATAGCGTTGGCTGTAATACTATGGGCGCCGCTTATCAGCTAGAAGATCAGAAGCTTAGCATCGAGGATAGCATGAGCACCAAAATGTCCTGTGGCGACTTAGATATAGTTGAAAACCGTTTAAATGAGTTGATGCAAGGCGACAGTGAACTAAGCTTAGTGGTAGGAGAGGTTACTGAATTAACTCAAGTGACTAGCGATGGCGTTACTTTAGTATGGACTGGGAAAATGACCCCACAAGCTAAATATAAAGGTAAAGCGGAGACTGTGTTTTGGGCAGTAAGTGCCAATACTAAGCCTTGTGTAAATAATAACGGGCAGATGTGTTTGCAAGTAAAACCGGTTACTTATGATGAACAAGGAAGGAAAATCAACGAGGGAGCAGTAGTAGAGTTTGCGGGCACTATCGATGGTTATGAGCACGATAATACTCAGGATCAAGTATTACGTTTACAGCGTTTCAAAACTGAAGCTGATACAGTGCTGGTAGACAATATAGATTCAGAATATGCGTATGTTCTAGATACCGTCATAGAAACAAGCGCTATCAGATAGCTTTTTATTATTTATTAGAATAGCTAATAGCTAATAGCTAATAGCTAATAGTTAAGTAGCTATTTAAGTTACAAGCTTTACGCTAAAAGCTTGAGCTAAAAAACGCGTTATGATCAACAGTAACGCGTTTTTTTTCCGTTAACAGCCTTATTACTGAACTTCTACTTATTCCTGATCTTCTATGAGTATTTAAGTGATAGAACTTGCTGTCATAGGATAGTAGTTATCTAAGGCTATTGAGGGTTATCTAAGATTGTTTAAATCCTCTTCGGTAAGGCGCCAACGACCCTTCTTTTTAGAAGCACCACGTCCGCTTAGGCCGCTATTTAGTAATAGCTTATTCATAGAGTGACTTGAATGAGCATGGCAGATAGCACAAGCTAAACCGTCTGCTGCATCCTGTTGTGGCACCACATCTAACAATAAGATACGACAAACCATCTCTTGAACTTGCTCTTTAGCGGCAGCACCATAGCCACAGACGGCTTGTTTTATTTGACGAGCAGTATATTCTGATACTTCTAAGTCCAAAGCCACCATAGCCGCAATAGCCGCGCCACGTGCTTGTCCCAGCTTAAGGGCTGAGTCTGGATTCTCTGCCATAAACACTTGTTCAATAGCAGTATGAATAGGCTCGTTGGCATACTTGATATGATGTTGTGTGATGCGTGTTAGACCGTTAAAAATACGTTTAAGACGTTCGGGCATCTCTTTAGTGTCAGTGCGTATAGTCCCTGCATCGATATAAGTTAGTTTGTCGCCCGTTTGTTGGATGATACCGTAACCGGTCATACGTGAGCCGGGATCAATCCCAATTATAATTGCCATAGTTTTCCAATTCAGGATTGTAATTAAGTAGTCTATACTGCTTAGCTTTTATTGTATGGCTTATTATTTATTCACTTAAAAATAGGCCATAAGTTTGATAGTATAACAAGCCATCCCCATATACATCATAAGTTAGGCCATTTAATTTGCTTAGTAGTTGATGTATGTGATGGTTAATATAGTTATTTATGTATTTTTAATTTTATAGGACGGTAGTTTATGGGTCAGATAGTGGGTATTGCCATCGTTTGGTTTATTATTGAGATGTTGATCTGGTATTTACTGGCTCAATTCATTAGTGGCTGGCTAGTATTTGGTTGGTTTATTATTGCCGCTGTTATTGGTATCTCTTTTATTCGTAAAGGTATGGCTTCCCTCAATCCTATGGCGCAGCAAATGAAAGCTGGTGGTATGATGAATGCTTCAATGCGCCCTGAAGAGTCGACTATGCTTAAGAGTGTAGCAATGGCGGTTGCTGGTATTTTGTTATTGATACCGGGTGTCATTAGTGATCTGTTGGCTCTGTTGGTAGTCCTACCACCCGTACAAAAGCGCCTTAAAGATATGGCTAATAAGTACGTAATGAATAATCAGCAAAAAATGATGGCCATGATGGCTAAGCAAATGGGCGGCGCTGGTGGTATGGGTGGTCAAAATCCGTTTGGTGGTATGGGCGGTGGCCAAAATCCTTTCGGTGGCATGGGTGGTCAAAACCCATTTGGTGATGCTGGTGGCCAAAATCCGTTTGATAAGCAACAGCAAAATCCATTTGGTAATGTGTTTAAGCAGCATACTACTATTGATGGTACTGCCAAAAATATCCCTAAAGATGTCAAAAAGATCACTCAGTCTGCTAATGACGAGTAGAAGTATCTTTGATAAATATGCAGCTAACAGTGATGCTTATGATGAGTGAGAGCGCTTTTTATAAGCACACTGTATGATAGGGATGCTAGTCTAAAACAGCAGTCGCTGGTAGATTACGCAAGAAAAAGCCCCTGACGCTAATAACGTTAGGGGCTTTTTAGTGAGTCTCAATATTAGCTATTTAAGCAATAATAATCCTCGAATTAAACAACCGAAATGCCGCTGTGGGATGGTGACCCATGAACCGTGAAGTTCAGGGCGGATGCGTCATTGCCTCGGCAGGTTTCCTGATACACTGCAAGCAGTGCAGGCATACACAATGAAGCAATAGGTAGCGCATCCAGGTAAAGCATTATCGGCTCAGGGAAATAGCATCCACTCGCCAACACTTCAGAATAACCTAATACTACCCAATGAGATAAGCAATTGCAAGTTTGTTTTATAGTTATCGGTACAACCATTAGCAGATATATAGGCGCTTATTTAATAATATAATGGCAACAATAGCCGTGATAGCCCTTATTAGCTAAGGCCTACAGTTGAGTAGCTGTTATTAAGTTATCATTAGCACTCATAACCATAAGTCATGGCTTTTAGGACTATGCCTATTTTTATTTATACCGTTTAACAGTATCTCTCATATGCTAAGTTATAATATATTTTTTCAATTTTGAGTTAAAAAAGGTTGAATTTTCGGCTATTTTAAGATTTGTGTTAAGATAGACAGCTTTATATCTTGATCCTATTAATTTATGACCGACGTTCATCCACTTGAGGAGCGGTAATCTATGACTAATAAGCAACAATCAGAGTCTAATGACCAGAGTAGCGACCAACAACATAAAAAAGTACCTCGTGTATTAATGATATTAGATGGTTTTGGCCATCGTGAGGACGAGAATGACAACGCTATTGCTGCTGCTCATACTCCTAATCTTGATAGAATCTATCAGCAGTATCCCCATGGCCTCATATCAGGCTCAGGTGAGGATGTAGGATTACCAGATGGACAGTTTGGTAATTCAGAAGTTGGTCATATGAATCTGGGTGCGGGCCGAGTTCTTTATCAGGATTCAACCCGTATTTCAAGCGAGCTTGCTAACCGCGAATTCTATAAAAATGAAGCGCTAGTTGGCGCGGTAAATGCTGCCAATGAATTAGGGGGTAATGTCCATATTATGGGCTTACTCTCTGATGGGGGCGTGCATGCTCATCAAGACCATATTGAAGGCATGTGCCATTCAGCTTTAGTTCATGGTGCCAAAAACGTCTTTATACATTGTTTTTTAGATGGTCGAGATACGCCGCCTAAATCAGCTGATAAGTATATTAATCGCCTACGTGAATATATTAATAAGCTCAATGCGCATTATGAAGGCCGAGTACAGATTGCCAGTATTATCGGTCGCTACTATGCGATGGATCGAGACAATCGCTGGGATCGAGTCCAAAAAGCCTATGAGCTGTTGACAGAAGGCAAGGCAGATCGCCTGTCAACTCGTGCTGATGGTGCTGTACAAGCTGCTTATAAAGCTCGTGAAACTGATGAGTTTGTTAGTCCGACTACGGTTATTGAACATGGCGAGACTCCTTTCACTGTTGAAGATAACGATGCGCTGATATTTATGAATTTCCGTGCAGACCGAGCGCGTGAATTGGCTCAAGCTTTTGTATTGCCGGATCATGAGTTCTCGGGGTTTGCGCGTCATAAGCGTCCTAAACTTGCCGCTTTTGTAATGCTGACTAAGTACTCAGATATTCTAGCGGATAACAGTAAGACTAGTATCGCTTATTATCCGACTTCATTAAGTAATACGTTAGGTGAATACTTACAAGATCAAGGCAAGACGCAGTTGCGTATCGCTGAGACCGAAAAGTATGCGCATGTGACTTTCTTCTTCAGTGGTGGTCAAGAGGCGGAGTTTATCGGTGAAGATCGCATATTGATACCATCCCCTGATGTGGCCACTTATGACTTACAACCGCAGATGAATGCCCCAGAAGTCACCGATAAGCTGATAGCGGCCATCGACTCTGGTAAGTATGATGTGTTGATTGTGAATTATGCTAATGGTGATATGGTCGGGCATACTGGTAACTTTGCTGCGACAGTACAAGCAGTAGAAGCCCTAGATGTCTGCGTAGGACGAGTTGAAAAAGCCATTCGTGCTGCCAATGGGGAGATGCTGATCACAGCCGACCATGGCAATTGTGAGCAGATGCAGGACTACGATAGTGGTCAAGTGCATACTCAGCACACTACTGAACATGTGCCGCTTATCTATATTGGTGCACAAAAATTGCAGGTGCGTAACGGTGGTAGATTAAGTGATGTAGCTCCTACTATCCTAGGCCTAATGGATTTAGCCCAACCTGCTGAGATGACTGGTGAGAACCTATTAATTCCAGCAGTTTAATATTGATTAACGGTTACTATATTTTCGGGCTTTGTGAACTCTGCTAGTCCTTTTAACTTTGATTGCTATAACCTCTTTAATTGCTGTAACAGCTACTAGATTTTATCTAGTGCTAATAGACAATAGCCATTAGGGTGTAGCAGTGCGTCATGTATAGAAAAAAAGCGAGGATAAGCATTATCTTCGCTTTTTGCTTTGCGCTTTTCTATCTTTGCTAATGATACTCATTGTGCTTGCAATAATGATATAGAGTAAGGGTTAAGGTTAATGCTATCTTATCTTTGTTTGGCTAGTATTTGTTCTGCAGTATTCAGTAGTGATCGATTATTGCGCTAGTAATTATTTTATGGGTTTTTATTATTTTAGATGAGTCAATTTATGGGTTTATATGCTTGTGAACAGTCAAAAACAGGTACTGGCTCTAGGACGGTACTACTAAGCTACTTATTTAGTGCCTGTTGCGCCTTCAGTGTAGTACAAACTGCAACAGCAGCACCAGTAACTACTGTTAAGACTACTAATCCTACTGCCAGCTTGCAGCTTATAGACTTGCAAGGGGATGAAAACGAGGTGTCAGCAGATAATGGAATGGATACTCTAGAAGATGATGACAGTGGCATAAATACTAGCGATAAAACTGGGGGTTGGCTAGAAGGCGAACGCGCAGACAGTAACCCTCTAGTGGACAGTACTGACTACAATGAATCGATAAATACGGATATCCCAGTTGAAGTCGATCAGGTCTCTTTGAATGCAATCTCCCCTCAAACGCTGAAGACTTTTGTAGCTTTAGTAGATTTAGTACGCCGTGACTATGTGGATCCGGTGAACGATGAAGAGCTATTTGAGAACGCAATGAGCGGTATGTTGACTAAACTTGATAGTCATGCTGAGTTTTTGGATGCTGAAGCTTATGAGAATCTGCGGGCTTTTACCGAAGGTGATGTCGGTGATATTGGAGTAAAGGTCAGTTATAAAGCGGAAGAAGGATATTGGGTAGTCGTTGAAGTAGCGGATGATTCACCAGCGGATAAAAAAGGTATTACAGTAGGTGATTACATTCATCAGATCGATGAATTTAAGTTGGATGAAGACAAGCAAACTAACGATATCGTGCAGCTACTATCAGGTGTTGCTGGGACTCAAGTTGACATAGTAATATCGAAAGCAGGTCGTCGCAAACGCACTATCACCCTACAGCGTAATAACAATCATCCACAAGCTATAGAGACGCGCTTAGTCGATGGCATAGCTATTATAAAGCTACCTACTTTCCAAAATAACAGTCGTGAAAAAGTCTTACAAAGCTTGACCAGTTTGGACGCACCCGTATCAGGTATTCTATTAGATCTACGCGACAATCCGGGTGGGGTTCTGACTTCAGCGGTGCAGATTGCCAGCCTGTTTATGGATAACAGCGATATCGTGCAAATAAAAAGCCGTGAAAGCGCATTACGTACTTTATCTACTCGCGGTAGTGCTTTATTTAAGCCTTTACCGGTCGTAGTGCTACAGAATCGTTATTCAGCTTCAGCAGCTGAAGTATTGGCCAGTAGTCTGCAAAGCCAAAGGCGCGCTATGATTGTCGGCGAAGTCAGCTACGGTAAGGGTTCAGTACAGTCCGTTATACCGCTTAACAATGAACAAGCAGTAAAATTAACCGTTGCTCATTATCTGACTGCAACTGGTGAAAAAATAGATGGTATCGGTGTACAGCCTGACGTTACTTTATCGGGTAGTGAGAGCAGCTGGGAGCAACAAGCGCTGGATTTATTACGTCAACAAGTGAAGACATCAGGTATTCGCTTTGTGCAGCAAAGCCCAGTCGTTGATAGTGAGCTTAAGCCAAAGGTTGCAGAGTAAATTATTCTAACAGTAACGGTTTAATATCCCCTAAGGTTAATAATGAACAACGCTCTACTATTCATCATCAATCTCTAGTTTTTTCATCCGGTAACGCAAGGAGCGAAAGCTAGTACCTAATAATTCAGCAGCTTGGGTTTTATTACCCTCGGTTTGTTTGAGGGCGGCGATGATTAGACGCTTTTCCTGCTCCTGCAGATAGGTTTCTAAGCCGCTTGCAGGCAACTGTACAGTATCACCAGCACTGTGGGTGGAAGGCGTTGATTGCGGGCTAGTTGCTGCACTGGCCGACTCTCCAGAGCTGGCAAGCGTTTGAGCATTATTAATAGCCTTATCATGTTGCATAGGGGCGGCGTTGCTGACAAGGGTAGTGTTATTTGACGAGCTAATAGCAGTAGGGTAAGTTTGGCTACTAACCCGATAAGGATGTAGATTGGTAGTAGTAGACTGAGCACTGTTATTTTTTACTGTATTTGCATTATTTTCTGAACCGTAGCTGTCGTCAGCAACTTGAGCAACTGGCATTGGTTCAGTAGCGTCTACTAGTCCTAAGTGGGTAACATCGATAACATCAGTCTCTGATAAAGTAATCGCTCTTTCGAGGACATTGCGCAGCTCACGTACGTTACCAGCAAACGCATGCTGTTGTAGACGTTGATAAGCACTAGCGCTCAATTGTGGTGCAGTCGACAGTTGCCATTCTTTAGCAATCAAAGCCAAAAAATACTGAGCTAAAGCTGGAATGTCATCACGACGCTCATTGAGTGCTGGTAGCGTTAATTCAATCACATTAATACGATAGTATAAATCTTGACGAAAATCGCTGTCCTGTACTAATTGGCTCAAATCTTTATGAGTGGCTGAGAGAATGCGGATATCTACTGGCACCTCCTTAGTATCACCAATAGCTCGTACAGTCTTTTCTTGAATAGCCCGTAATAGCTTAACTTGCATAGGTAAGGGTAAGTCTGCGACTTCATCTAAAAATAAAGTCCCACCATTGGCTTGTTGAAACAGACCTAACTTATCGGCTACCGCCCCAGTAAAGCTGCCTTTTTTGTGACCAAAAAACTCTGATTCCATTAGCTCTGAGGGTATTGCGCCACAATTCACTGGCACAAAACTGCCATCACGGCGTGGACTCAAGTCATGGATTAGCCTAGCTACTACTTCTTTCCCTGTGCCTGAGGCACCTGATAAAAACACTGGAGCTTGTGAACGCGCTAGCTTTAGGATAGTTTTTTTGAGGCTTTGCATCACGGCTGCATTACCAATCAATCGGCTATCTAATAGCTGCTGTTCAGGACTTTGAGTGCTGGATGTTTGATCATCAGTGTCTTGACGTACTACTTTTAGAGCATTTTCGATTAATTGACGCAGACGAGGCAGCTCAAGCGGCTTATTAACGAAATCAAAAGCGCCGAGCTTGAGTGCTTCGATGGCTAAATCCATACTACCAAAGGCAGTGATCACCGCTACTGGTGTAGGGGAGCTATTACTGATTTGTCTGACTAACTCTAGTCCTGAGCCATCGGGAAGTTTAAGATCGGTCAAGCAAAAGTCGTATTGGTTTTTTTCCCAAAAGAGCTGAGCCTGCGCTAAAGTATAAGCAACATCGCACTTGATACCCATTTTAGTCAAAGTGATCTGCATCAATCGGCATAGGTCCATTTCATCATCAACGACTAACGCAGTTGCTGTCATATATAACCTCGTTTATTCAAAAGTACTAAAGATTGTCAGTTTTTTAATAGTTATGCTCGCCAGTAGTAAGCAGTTTTTATTTAGCATTTGCCACCAATATAGTTATGTTTTAGGGGGTGACGATGCCGATCAATAGCGCTTAGATGTTTATGCTTTAAAGTTTTTAATAGGCTCGATAGAGGAAGCCACAGCTGGGATTACTAAGCGAAAGCAAGTTTTTGCGTGTTCTGGCACGTAGGAGAGCTGAGCATGATTGGCCTCACTAAACGCTTGTGATAAATATAGCCCTAAACCCGTGCCTATTCTATCAGTAGTAAAAAAGGGTTCGAATAAGTGCTCAAAATTCTCACTAGCCACCCCATCACCAGCATCTAAAATGTCAATTATAACATCGTTCTGTAGGCCGTAAATTTCCACTTCTACATAAGCGTGAGAATGAGCGTAGCTGCTGTAACGCAAACCATTGTTAATCAAGTTAATCAATACTTGCTCCAACTGATGAGTATCAAACTGGATAATAAGCTGGGTGTGGATACGCAAAAATACATCGTGACTATAAAAATGGTTATTTACAAATAGGGGCATCCAACTAGCAATTTCTATCAGTTGCTGATGAGGTTGTTGCTGTCGTGACAGCTTTAACACATCTTCAATAATACGGTTAACCCTTTTAGTCTGCGCAAATATTATCTTATATAATTCATGATTGGCTTCTAGGTCGACAGCTGAGGGCGATGCTAACCGCTGGTTATTGCTGTTGCCATAAATGTCGTTATTATCGTTAGTAATAGCCTGCGCATTAATGTCTTCCATTAGTAGCTGGCTGGCTTGGGAAATAGCTGCTAAAGGATTACGTATCTCGTGAGCGATACTGGCGGTCAATTGACCTAATGAGGCCAGCTTTAACTGTTGAGCACTAGTCTGTTCACGGCGTAAATCTTCGAGTAGTACCAGCTGACTGGCATCTTTTAGAGGAATAATTTGGATACGTAATTTTTTGATAGTCGAACTTCCCACTATTTTAGGCAGCTCGTATATAAAAGTACGTGATTGATTAGTCGCCAAAGTCAGATAGCTCTCAATCAAAGAGTTATGCTGCTTAACTAGCTTTTTTTGAAAGGTAATCAACGGGTTAGGATTATTTTTACCATCACCTTTACTGAGGATATCACTATTCTTGGCAGTTTCTTGGCTGCGCGTAGCTTTGTTAGTAGGGCCAGAATCACTAGCCGCTACTACTTCAGGTTCTATACCTAATAGTTGATAAGCGGCGCAATTGGCCAAAACCACGCAGCGCTTATCGACTACTATCATACCGTTTATCATTTGACTGATAACTTCTTGGTTAATAGTGTTAAGTCGCGCCACTTCGTGTGTTTGCAGTAATGCCATCCCTTCGGCATTTACCAAGCGCTGAGACACTGACCAACTCAAGAATCCTACGGCTAAAAAGCTGGCAGATATCAGTAAGGCATCGCCTAGATTGACTAAGCTCATACTGTTAGCTATGGCATAAAAGAACTGCTGATAGATAACAAAAATAACAGCCAACAAGGTGACAATCAAGGCTTGGGTACTATTAAGTAGCAAAAAGCTAGCAGCTACCACTACCATATATAGCATAGTTAATTGCAAATCTGCTGCGCCATTGGCATACAATAATAAGCTTAAAATGATGATATCTAATACTAAGCCGAATAAAAGCTGTTGACGTGGCTGATGAGTCACGACTAAAAATAGCCCAAATAAAATAAGGCTGAGCAGCACATAAAAGCTGAGGGCAGTCTGCTGTAGTAGGCTAGGAAGCACTAAGCCATTATTTACTTTACTAGTGATATAGACCATCAGCATCAAAAACACACTGACAGCAAGTCGATAGCTATTGTAGATAATACCTAAGCGTCGCAACGGTGCCGATGGTAGCGTCTCGGCTTGTTGAAAATAAGCATTAATGGCAGTCATGACGCTAGAGGAAAGTTTCATAAGAGTGCCAAAGTATTAGGGTCCATTGATCATTCACAAGTAAATACTGCTGTGGTCGACTACTTAACAGACCCAAAAACAAGACTTAAAACCAATAGCGCCTAACCCGTCTTATGGCCCTACTTATGGCCCTACTTATAGCTCTACTTATAGCCCCGCGAGTTAACGGCTTTTGAGTTATCCACTTCCTAGACCTTACCATAACTCATTAACCATTAACCATGGGCTATGGCTCAATAAGCCGATGCAATAACCACATTGCACAGCCGCCTATTGTCTGCTCTATGGTTTGATCAGCCCGTGCCGAATAGCCATATGAGTCAATTTGACATCGCTATCAACACCTACTTTTTCGTAAATACGATAGCGGTAAGTGTTAATAGTTTTGACGCTTACAAATAACTGATCAGCAATCTGCTGTGGGCTTTGACAGTTGACTACCATCATAGCGACTTGCTTCTCACGATCACTTAGTAAATCAAACGGTGAGGCTGCATTATCTGATAACAACACTTCTGCTAACTGTTCTGCTACATCATGACTGAAGTAGCGCCCCCCTTGATACAGCTTTTTGATAGCACGTATCATTTCATCCAGCGGAGTACCTTTAGTGATATAACCATTAACCCCAGCTTTGAGTAACATAGAAGGATAAGGTTGGGTGGCCATACTGCTCACCGCTAATATCTTAATACCCATATTTAATTGTACTAAGCGTTTGGTAGCTTCAACGCCGCCAATATTGGGCATATTGACATCCAGTAGCACCACATCAGGGCTAAGTTGTTTGGCCATTTTTATCGCCATGTCACCGCTGTCAGCTTCGCCGATTACCTCGATATCTATACTGTCAGATAGCATACGACTGATGCCCATACGTACTAAATCGTGGTCATCTACTACTAATACTCTAATCATAGTTATACTCTTTACTGTCTAAGAAAATGCACGGTTGGCAAATGAGCTTAGAGCATGTTGAAAATAGCAAAAAATGTAAATCATTGACTATATTGCAATTTTTGCAGCTAAAATTGCTAATTATTGCTTGAATGTTAATAAATATTGCTGGCATCTAAAGAAAATGTAGTAGATTTTAACAAAATCCATAAAAAATCCATCAAGTCGCTTCATAGGATTAAACTTAAATGTAAAGCATGATACACTAAAAGTACAAAAGCTCTATATCAGCATACTCTATATCATTGTGAGTAACTATAAATGGATTTATTGTCTTTATCTAGAGGCACAGACAATCGATAATAAGCTCTTTATAGTGACTACGCATACTAATTACGCTATGGTTTTATGACTAGAGTGTTACCCATCCTCGGAGGAAAAATGACAAATTTACCATTAACCAAACAGCAACTATTGGTTGCTATGATAACGTTGAGTTTGGGCAGTGCTGCACAAGCGGCATTAACCATTAATGGTTCTGAGTCTAGTGCACGTGTAAGTTGGGGTGGGGCTGATAGCTTGTCAGAAGCACGCAATATCATGTCTAACTCAAACAGCGGTTCTGCCATCAAAAAAGTCGATAACGGCTATGGCACTACTAACATAACTAATGCTAATAGTAGCAATAGCAACTACAGTAGTAGCAGCAGCAGTAATACTTATAACACCACTTATCGTGGCAGTTTTGGCAGTAGTGATATGTTGCCAATCAGTACTGATTCGCGCAGCGTAGCAGTAATCGATGCCGAAACTGGTGAGTCTATCTATGAAAAAAATGCTAATACGGCTCACCCTATGGCCAGTATTACTAAAGTCATGACCGCTATGGTAGTGTTAGATGCCGGCTTAGATATGCGTGAGGAAATAACCCTTGACGCTGAGGATTTTATTGGGCCTAAGCGTGCCAGCTCTAACCTTAAAGCAGGTGATCGTCTAAACCGTGCTGAAATGTTACTGATGGCCTTGATGAAATCAGAGAACCCAGCGGCTAAAAGCCTATCGCGCAATTATCCGGGTGGTTATAATGCTTTTATTCGGGCAATGAACCGTAAAGCAGAAGAGTTAGGCATGAGTACGGCGTACTTTGGTGATCCAACCGGCTTAGATAAGCGTAATGTTGCCTCATCAAACGACTTAGTAAAAATGGTTCGTGCTGCTGGTAATTATGACGTTATTCGCCGCTTTACTACCACTAAAAGCTATGACTTCTATGTCTCTAACAGTAGAAGCGGTAATCGTACTTACTCAGCCAATAACACTAGTAGTCTAGTACGCTCAGGTGATTACCCAATTGGTATCTCTAAAACAGGTTTCATCAATGAAGCAGGTCGCTGTGTAGTAATGGAAACCCGAGTGAATAACCGCCCAGCTATCATTGTGATCTTGGGCGCTAGTAGCTCAGCTACACGCTGGGGCGATGCCAAAAACATTTTAAACAGCTTAGCCTCTCGTCGCACCGTATAACTGACCAATCACAACGGGTGCCGTTTAAAAAGGTACGCTTCAAAAAAACATCCCATTTAAACAAGTATCTGTATTATCTAAAAAGGCGGTTATACTCTATAACGGCCTTTTTTTTGTTTTAAATTTTTCCGAATTTAGCACAATAATATGATTAGGATAGACACATAGTGATGACCGTAATAAGCGATAAAGCGTTAAAAAGTTCCCTAAAAACGGCGGATAAAATAATACCCCCTCGATTATATCTACTGACCAATGATGATGCGATAGAGGTGCTATTAACTAAGCTGGAAGCCGCTTTTGCGACAGGCTTGATCGGACTGATACAGATAAGACGCAAGCAAGTGCTAGCCCAAGTAAATGGCAATGAGCAGCTGCATGATGAGGCATTACAAATCATTGCTTTGGCGCAAGCCTATAAAGTCCCTGTAGTTATCAATGATGATTTAGACTTAGCGGTTAAGCTTGGAGTTGGCGTGCACTTAGGCCAAGGCGATGGCGATGTCCGTATAGCAAAACAACAATTAGCGCTCAATCAAATCATTGGTCGAACTTGTCATTATGATGGTGAGCTTATAAAAGAAGCGCAGCGTGATGGTGCAAGCTATGCGGCAATGGGAGCAATATTTGCTTCTAGTACTAAGCCCAAGGCCAATACTATAAGTCGTCAGCAGCTTGTAGCAGGCTGTCAGCTAGGCATTGATAAAGGAATTGATATTTGTGCGATTGGTGGTTTGACCGCAGAAAACATTAAGCAGCTATTAGGTTTACCGATTACTTATATTGCGGTAGTAGGTGATATCATGGACTTGCCAGTAGAGCGGATTGCCGAGCGTTGTCAGCAGTGGCAGCAGGCACTTGACGATTGGCAAGCACCTACTTAATTTGGGCTAGTAATAGTACTCTTATTCAGCGTGATCCATACATAAAGTAGCATAAGGGACAGCAGCTAAACGCTGGGGCTGAATCTCTTCACCGCAAACATCGCATTCACCATAAGTGCCATTCTCTATATGGCTTAAAGCGTCCTGAACATAGATAAGATTTTGACGAGCTTCTGCTGCTAGTAGCTGGCGAGTATCGTTTTGACGAATAGCAATAGCTTGGTCTTCCCAGTCTTTATTAAGATCGTCTTTGGGGTTTTGGATATCGTCTTCTATTTTACTAATACGTGTTGTATATTCTTCTTTAAGCGCTAATAGCGTTTGTTTGGCACTGTCAAAGTTTTTGCTCATTTAAATCTCCTGAAAATGGTGGCTGTTATTATTGTTTACTGCTCTATGATAAAGCTGACTGTTAACGACTACCACCACTAAATGTTACTGCAAGTGGAGTGGTTGAAAATATTGTAAATTCTAGTAAAAAATAATACTGGATGTTACTTTCTGACTACTACTAAAGTACAAGCGTGCTAGTTAAAAAAATTTAGCCATATGATTGAGGTATTTGCTAGTAGAAGTTGACCTTGTAGGACACTCAGGCTTAAAATACAGCGAATTGTGGTAACCTCGAGCCACTATAAATAATCTAAGTTGGCTTAGAGCTATTATAAAAGTGGCTATTTTCAATCTAGCCGTTTTTAACCTAGCCATTTTTAACCTAGCTATTATGAAACCGTCTATTACAGAACTATCTAGTACAGTATTATCCCTTACAAAACTAATTATCAAATGACTTACTATAAAAGTTAATAAACAGGAGTGGCAATGAGTTTTTTGCGTATGAGTGAGTTGAATCTTACTGACAAAGTAGTATTGATTCGTGAAGATTTGAATGTGCCTATTAAAGACGGTAAAGTTGCCAGTGATGCTCGCTTACAGGCGAGTCTCCCTACTATAAGAATGGCTTTGGATAAAGGTGCAGCAGTTATTGTTTGTTCTCATTTAGGTCGTCCGACAGAAGGTAAGTTTGAGACTGTTTATTCATTAGCACCGGTAGCTGAGTACTTGACCGAGCAATTGGGCACCCAAGTGGCTCAACCGGTCACAGTTAATAGTGATTACTTAAAGCAAAAAGTAGCCGTTAAAGTCGGTAAAGTAGTACTTTTAGAGAACGTACGCTTTAATGAAGGCGAGAAGAAAAATGATCCAGCACTGTCTCAGCTTTATGCTGCTCTTGCAGATGTATTTGTGATGGATGCTTTTGGTACAGCGCACCGTGCTCAAGCCTCAACAGAAGGCGTCACCCAAGCCATGCGTCAAGCAGGTAAAACGGTTTGTGCCGGTCCATTGCTAGCCGCCGAACTTGATGCTTTGAGCCAAGCTTTACAGACTCCGGATCAGCCAATGCTAGCTATCGTTGGGGGCTCGAAAGTCTCTACTAAGCTTGAAGTGCTGCATAGTTTGGCGACTCTATGTAGCCAGATTATCGTTGGCGGAGGTATAGCTAATACCTTTTTAGCAGCACAAGGTCATAGTGTTGGCGCTTCTTTGTATGAGCCTGACTTACTAGATACAGCCCGTGAAATCATGACGAAGACTGATATTTTATTACCTGAATATGTGGTAGTCGCCAATAAAAATGAGATCGATTTTGCCGACTTTACCGGCTCTCTACAAAAAGCCACTGCGACTATCAAAGCGGTCGATGCAGTCGATAGCGACGATATGATCTTAGATATTGCCCCGCAGAGTGCTGAGAAGCTGGCGCATGCTATTAGTCAAGCTAAGACTATTTTATGGAATGGTCCTGTTGGGGTCTTTGAAGTGGATGCTTTTGGTGCCGGTACGCAGATATTAGCGCAAGCAGTAAAAGATAGTGCAGGATTTTCAATCGCTGGCGGCGGCGATACTTTAGCGGCGATAGATAAGTATCAAGTAGCCGACGGAGTAAGCTATATGTCGACAGGCGGCGGTGCTTTCTTAGAATTTGTAGAAGGCAAAGTATTACCAGCAGTGGCTGCATTGCAGCTTCAGTCTTAGCATTGATTTGAATGCTGACAACCCCTCGCAGAGTTTGCTACTATGCATGCTCATGTTTTGCGATTTATGATTTAGCTTCTATTATTTAGGTGATCAAATTATGGCCAAGAATGCCTTGCAGGCGCAACTTTTAAAAGCGGGATTGGTTGATAGCAAAAAAGCCAAGCAAATAAGCAAGCAGTCTCAACATGCTAAGCGTACTGGCGACTCATCGAACCTAGAAGCTAAAAAGGCATTGGCAACTGCGCAAGCGGAGAAGATGGCCAAGGATCAAAAGCTTAATCAAGAAAAACAACAAGTCTTAGAGCAAAAAATGCTAAAAGCTAATATTGTACAAATGATTAAGCAGCATCAGATTGCCGACACTCGAGGTGAGGTTGCTTATCAATTTAGCGATCAGTCAAAAGTAAAAAAAATATATATCACTCAAAAGCTCTATGATCAAATAGTGGCAGGCCATGTGGTTATTGCAAGTTTAGAAGAAAACTATGCTTTGCTGCCTCGTCCTTTAGCCGATCGAATTAATATGAAAATGGAAGGTTTTATTGTAGTGGCTAATGACAGCTCACAGGTTGAACTAGAGACTGATGATCCTTATGCTGCTTATGTGATACCAGATGACTTGATGTGGTAATAATAATTTTGCCGCTATAAAAATAGTTTTAAAATTATTTATAGTGACTATTATTAAGCAGGTCTTATTTGTTCTTATATTGTTATTGACTTTGAGATTTTTATTGCAAGTGCTATTTGCTAGATATAGAATAGCGCAATTATAGATGCTGAAATGCATTATTTACTAGAGGTCTATTATGTTAAAACGTCATTTGTTACTTGCTAGCTTACTTGCTGGTACTTTTGCAGTTACCGCTTGTAGCCAACAAACTGAAGATCAAGCTGCAGTTACTGCTGATCAAGCTGCAGATACTGCTGCGTCTGCTGGTGATGTTATTGCTGCTAATACTGAAGCTGCTACTGCTGAAGCTGAAGTTGCTGCTCAAAATACTGGTGCGAAAATTAATGATAGTGCAGAGAATGCTGGCGTCGCTGTTTCTAATGCGGCCGATAATGCAGGCGAAGCTATCACTGACGGTACTAATAAAGCCGTTGCCTCTACAGCAGCAGTAGTTGCTGATGGTGCAAGTTCAGTTGCTGAAGGCGCGTCTAATGTTGCTGCTGATGCAGAAGCTAAAGCACCTACTGATCAACAGTACTAATCTTTATAGACGCCCCTTAACAGCTAGTCGATTATGATCGGCTATTAGGGAGTCATAAAGATAAGCTGTAAATCATAAACACAAAAAAGCCTTAGAATTCACTAAGGCTTTTTTGTGTTTATGATTCATGTTTTATCAACAAAAATTTATGAGCAGTAAGTGGTCATTATTGGTTAGCGCTTTAGAACCTAGCAGACTATAAAATAGCGTCATATCCACTACGAGTAGCGGTTAAATTTTGTTATAATCAACAGCGTTAACAGCTGCACTACTTATTATCGAAAGATAGTAGAAAACAGCAAGCAAAGATATTTACTAAAATTGCTTGTTAAAACAGTCGCTAAAATCCAATCAGAGAGTGTTCCATGGCTTTAATTTCCCTACGTCAACTTTTAGATCATGCCGCTGAGCACAGTTATGGTGTTCCTGCTTTTAATGTCAATAATCTAGAGCAAATGCGCGCTATTATGATGGCAGCAGACAGCTGCGACTCGCCCGTTATTGTACAAGCTAGCGCTGGAGCACGAGGCTATGCAGGTTCAGCGTTTTTACGCCATCTAATTACTGCCGCTATCGAAGAGTGGCCACATATTCCAGTAGTGATGCATCAAGATCACGGCATGTCGCCAGCAGTATGCCAGCGTTCAATTCAGCTCGGGTTTTCATCAGTGATGATGGATGGCTCACTTGGTGAAGACGGCAAAACACCGATGGATTATGACTACAATGCTAGCGTAACTCGTGAAGTGGTTAAATTAGCTCATGCTTGTGGCGTTTCAGTAGAAGGCGAAATTGGCTGTCTAGGCAGTCTAGAGACCGGCATGGCTGGTGAAGAAGACGGCTCTGGCGCTGAAGGTGTTTTGGATCAAGAGCAGTTGTTAACTAGTGCTGATGAAGCAGAACAGTTTGTCAAAGATACCAACGTCGATGCGTTAGCTATCGCTATTGGTACTAGTCATGGTGCTTATAAGTTCACTCGTCCACCGACTGGTGATATTTTATCGATTGAGCGAGTAAAAGAGATTCATGCCCGTATTCCTAATACTCATTTAGTGATGCATGGCTCGTCATCTGTACCGCAAGAGTGGCTAAAAGTTATCAATGAATACGGCGGTGACATTGGCGAGACTTATGGCGTCCCTGTTGAGCAAATCGTTGAAGCGATTAAACATGGGGTACGTAAGGTGAATATCGATACAGATTTGCGTCTAGCATCGACAGGGGCCATTCGTAAGTATCTAGCCCAAAATCCAAGCGATTTTGATCCTCGCAAATACTTTAAAGCCTCAATGGTAGCGATGTCTGATATCTGTACTAATCGCTTTGAAGCTTTTGGTTCAGCGGGACAAGCCCATAAAATCCGTGCGATAAGTCTAGAAGGTATGGTAGGTTTTTACCAATAGATAACTATTGCCATTTGATTTAACTGCAGCTCATTGCATCACGTATAGCAGGTAGCAACTTATGATAGGACTGATCACTGGCCAAGTACAATATTTGCTAGCACCGACCGCTTGTGTAATGACAGCGTCTGGTGTTGGTTATGATATCGAACTGCCACTACCGTCATTTTGCCAGTTACAGTTGAATCAGCAAGCTAGTATCTGGACGCATTTTCATGTACGTGAAGATGCGCAGCTGCTGTATGGCTTTATCGATCGCAAAGAGCGTGATGTGTTCCGTCAGTTGATCAAGATCAATGGGGTTGGGGCAAAAATGGCGCTGGCTATGCTCTCTGCTATGTCAGCAGCCGAGCTTAAGATGCATGTCGAACAAGATTCAGAAGTGGCTTTGACTCGTATTCCGGGTATTGGCAAAAAGACAGCGCAGCGCTTACTTATCGAGCTCAAAGACAAGCTAAAAAATATCGAGGTCGATAGTAGCTCGCTAGAATTTTCTATGCAGCCTGCTGCGGTGTCACATGAAGGCAGTATTATTGCCGAGGTGGAAGGGGCATTGATAAGTTTAGGCTATAAAGAAAAAGAAGCTCAGCAAGCGATCAAGGCTGCTAAAAGTAACGGCGAGACTTTTGCCGATACTCAAGGGTTGTTAAAAGCAACGCTAAAGCAGCTGTCTGGATTCTAAGCCAGAGTGGTTTTAGCTTTTGTAGCTGCTAGCAGCGTGTTATAAGCTAAAGCCGCGCTGCACCAGTATATTTAAGCGACACTAGTTGTCGCTTATTTTTTTGCTAACTATTAATGTATGAGGTTTTGCATGACTTCTTGATGGAGTTTGGTTATGCTATTTACTCTCCCTATATTCTTTAAACAATGATAAAACCTATGATGCAAGACCGTTTGATCAATCCACTAGAAGGAGCTGGCGACGCTCCGGATTCTAATATTCGCCCTGCATTGTTGGCTGAGTATATCGGCCAGCCGGTAGTGCGTGAACAGATGGAAGTGTTCATTAGTGCGGCGCGTGCGCGTGATGAGGCCTTAGATCATACGCTTATTTTTGGTCCTCCAGGCTTAGGTAAGACCACCCTTGCTAATATTATCGCTCGTGAAATGGGGGGTAATCTGCGTGCCACCTCAGGACCAGTGCTTGAGCGTGCTGGTGATTTAGCGGCGATGTTGACTAACTTAGAAGCTGGTGATGTATTGTTTATCGATGAGATCCATCGACTTAGTCCCGTGATTGAAGAGATCCTATATCCGGCCATGGAAGATTTTCAGCTGGATATTATGATCGGTGAGGGGCCGGCTGCCCGCTCTATTAAGCTTGAATTACCGCCCTTTACCTTAGTTGCTGCTACCACCCGAGCAGGCTTATTGACTTCGCCTCTACGAGATCGTTTCGGCATTGTACAACGCTTAGAGTTCTATAATATTGAGGATTTGACTACTATTGTCAGTCGTGCTGCTCGTCTTATGCGGGTTTCTATGAGCCCAGATGGTGCAGTAGAGATTGCTCGTCGTGCCCGTGGTACCCCTAGGATTGCTAACCGCTTGCTGCGCCGAGTGCGTGATTATGCGGAGGTAAGAGGGGATGGTAGTATCAATGGCGCTATCGCTGGTAGCGCACTGGACATGCTAGCTGTGGATCGACGGGGTCTTGATCATTTGGATCGACGCTATATTGAGATTTTGCATGAGCGCTTTGATGGTGGTCCTGCTGGTGTTGAGGCTATAGCGGCAGCCATGGCTGAGGATAGGGGAACGCTTGAGGATGTGATTGAGCCGTACCTAATTCAACAAGGTTATGTATTACGTACCGCTCGTGGTCGAGTACTGACCCAAATGGCTATTGATCAGATGTTGTAGCTTAGATTAATAATAGTCTAGATTGAAGGCTTTGTCCCTAAAAAGCATTGCCCCTTAAAAGCATGGCCCTTTAGAAGTACTATAAGCAAAAAGCGCTTACTTTAAATCAATAAAGTAAGCGCTTTTTTAGGTTCACGGTCTTTTTCTCAAGTTCTCAACAGCTTTTTCTAATGAGTTTCGCCTAGATTCGCTTTATGATTATGCTATTACCTGATTATACTATTACCTGATTATGCTACTACTTCTAGAGGCTGCGGCCATATCTTACCCGGGTTTAGAATATTTTTGGGATCGAGTGCAGCTTTAATGGCTTGCATCATGGCGATAGCTTCACCGTGCTCTTGAGCCATATACTTCTTCTTGCCTTGGCCAATCCCATGCTCACCAGTACAAGTACCCTCCATCTCGATAGCACGAATAGCTAAACGACTGATAATACCGTCAGCGGTCTCGATTTCTAAAGGGTCATCAGTATTGACTAGTAGTAAAACATGAAAGTTTCCATCGCCAACATGACCAACGATTGGACCAATCATGCCAGACGCTGCAATGTCTTTTGCAGTAGCGCTAACACATTCTGCTAGACGTGAAATAGGGACACAAGCATCAGTGGACAGCGCACTAGCTTCAGGCCGCAGCGCAGAACTGGCATAATAAGCATTATGGCGAGCTTGCCATAGACGTTTGCGCTCAGCTTCATCCGTATCCCAAACAAAATCACTACCACCAAATTCTTCAATGATCTCAGTAAAGGTTTGCGCTTGTTCATGGACACTAGCTTCACTGCCATGGAACTCCACAAACAGCGTAGGAGTCTCAAGCAAATCCAGCTGGTCATAGAGATTGCAGGCTTTTACTTGCAAGGCATCTAACAGTTCGATACGAGCAATAGGTAGACACATCTGAATAGTAAGCATCACCGCCTGACAAGCATCTTCGACAGTCTGAAAGTGACAAATACCACTGCCTATACATTCGCTTAATCCAAACAGCTTGAGAGTGACTTCTGTGACGATACCTAAGGTACCTTCAGAACCTATCATCAGCCGAGTTAAATCATAACCTGCAGCCGACTTTTTAGCGCGTGTCCCAGTGCGAATGATAGCACCAGTCGCTGTTACCACTTCAAGCGCTAGTACCACATCCTTCATAGTGCCATAACGTACGGCATTGGTACCTGAAGCACGAGTAGCGACCATACCACCGATGCTCGCATTAGCACCAGGATCTATCGGAAAAAACAAACCAGTATCACGCAAATAATGATTAAGCTGCTCACGAGTAACGCCCGGCTGTACAGTAACCGTTAAGTCTTCACTATCAACTCGTAAGATAGTGTCCATAGTATGCATATCGATGCACAGTCCACCAAAAGGCGCATTGAGTTGACCTTCCAAGGAGGAGCCAATGCCAAAGGCAATGACTGGCATCTGATATTCACTACAAATCGCCACAGCAGTCGCTACATCTTGCTTATCATAAGCGGTGAGTACCGCATCCGGTGGCTGATTGGCAAGCCAAGTCATCGTATGACCATGCTGCTCACGTATAGTTTGATTAACGCTTAGCTGCTTACCAAACTGTGCCTGTAAAGCCGCAATAGCTGCGCTGTGATCTGTATGCGTAGTTTGACTATCAGGGTTAGTAATGACATCGACCATGGATCAAATACCTTATTAAAAAACATCTCAAAAATTCTAGCAGGGCTTTTTAAGCCATTATTAATACTCTAAGCAAGAGTCTAACAACAGTGCTATCTCTCAATGCTATATAGAGTCAACTGCTAAGATAAGATACGCCAAACCACAATTAGCAGCGCAAAAATATAAAAAATAGGCGCAAACCAACCGACTTGGGTAGCCGCGGCAATAGTTATACCAAAACCTGCCAATGCTAGCCAATCACGACGACGGTCATTGAGCATATCAGCACGTAGCTGTTGTATCTCACGCAGCTGACTGTCCTGTCTTGAGCCTTGTGAGGCTAAGCTCTGTAGACCTTGATCAAGTAACTTGGGAATGTCAGTAGCAGATAATAAAATCTCTGGTAGCTGCCCCCGTAGCTGTTGTAAGTTACGCACCGGATCAAGCTGTTCTTTAATCCAGCTGCTCAGAATTGGCTTAGCTAATGACCAGATATCCAAATCAGGATACAAGTCGCGGCCGAGACCCTCAACATGGACCAAAGTCTTAAGTAGCAGCATAAGCTGTGGCGGAATACTCATATGATGACGGCGAGCAATATCTAATATCTGCATCAATACTCCAGCGAAATCTATCTCATTAATAGACTTGTTGAGCATAGGGCCGACAGTACGGCTCATATCGCGCATCAATGCGTGCTTATCGGCACTAGGTGGTATCCAGCCAGCACGGCTGACGATATCGACCATAGCGCTAAAGTTATTATTCATTACTGCTAATAACATCCGCGCCACTATCAACTGATCATCTTTAGATAGCGTACCCATAATGGCGCAATCAAGCCCGATATAGCGTGGGGCATGACCCAGATCAACGTTTGCCATATCTGCCGTGAGCATTTGCACTGGTGGGGTTTCTACGAATACGTTACCCGGATGCATATCGGCATGAAAAAAGTTATCACGAAAGACTTGGGTAAAAAAGATAGTTAAACCCATCTCTGCTAATGCGGCACGATCGTAACCTAGCTGATCGAAGACTTCAACTTGCGAGATAGGTACCCCTTGAATACGCTCCATGACCATAACGTTCTTGGCAGCATCATACACTTCTGGTACATACATCAACGCTGAATCTAAGAAGTTATTGCGCATCTTAGTAGTATTGTCGGCCTCTAAGGTTAAGTCGAGCTCATTGAGCATCACTTGCCGATAGTCTTCTACTAAGTCAATAACATGCAACGCCCGTGCTGCTTCTATACGCGCAGATACCCAACTGGCCAGCTCACGCAACAGCTCAAAGTCAGTAATGATAGTCGTACGAATATCAGGACGAACGACTTTTACTACTACTTCACGACCGTCATGTAAGGCTGCCGTATGGACTTGGGCGATAGAGGCGGCTGCCAAAGGCTTTGAGTCAAAGCGTGCGAATAGGGTGTCGATAGACAGACCTAGACCTTGCTTAGGATCTTGAATTTGAGCAATAGCGATTTCAGGAGCAAAGGATTTGACCTTATCTTGCAGCTGGATTAATTGATCAATGATGTTAGGGGGCACTAAGTCACGACGAGTAGAGAGCAGCTGACCTAACTTAAGAAACAGGGTGCCCATATCTTCGAGCGCATACTTAATACCATTAGGCTGATGCTTTTTGCCCCAAGCAGCAGGATGCAAGCGAATCAACCGTGCTAGTGGTTGTAGCGGCGCTGCATCTTCGACAGGGAAGTGGGTATCAATGCGGTAGCTTGCGGCAATTCGCCACAATTCGAGTAAACGTTTTCTATGAGATAAAAGCATGGGACATTGTTACTCTAAGTAGATAGCGAAAGTCATTATAAAACCAGATAAGCAATAATATCATGGTCAAGATGCTTTAAGAAAGGCTGGCAGGTATAAAGTAGCAGCTAAGCTACCTATTGATTAGCTATCATAAGTTAGTTTTTAGTTTTTAGATATCGAGATTATAAGGATTTTTAGCAAGAATCTAGGCAGTGGGTATTCAACAGCGAATAGTCAGCAAACGGCTAAGCTCAAAAAAGGCTTTGGGGCAGTCCTACTAAAATATAAATAGGGTTATATTAAAAAAGCTGATGAAGGGGTTACCGCCTTTAGGGAGGGCCATGCCGATGATTTTCAGGATGGCTTGGCTACTGTGACTGCCGCTAAGTAACAATTTATTAGTAATAAAATAGGCAACCTAATACAGAAAGCTGTAGATTAAGTTGCCAGTGCTTTAAAGGTCGATGTCGATAATTATGGAGTATTTCTAAGCCGTGCTTGCTCAGCTCTAATAGCCATAAGTTTGGCTTCTTCACGCTCAACGTCAGCGCGTAATCTAAGCAATTGCTGCTTTAAATCATTGGCTTCAGCCTTTTCAGTAGGGTCAGGCTCATTAGTGCCCGCTACCTCATTGGCCCAATCGCTAACATCATCAAAGGCACGCTTAGCGGTATAGCGCAGTCCGAATTTGAGCTGCGATATTAGTAACTGTAGCTGACTAGCTAATGGTTTGCCAATGATAGGCTCAAGCTGTCCGGCGACGTCAGGATCGAAACCTGCTATGAGCTGTTTTAGTTGCATCAGTACAGTGTAGTCGCCAGCGATAGGGAGATTACCCTCAGCACCACGGATTAGATTCAATAGCTGTGCAGGGTTATCAACAGTGATAGTACAGTCAGGACAACTATGACCAATACTTGCCATAGCCGCATCAGCGCGTGCCCGTTCATCGATAGAGTGCTGATTAGTACTATAATCAGTACTGTAAGAAGAACCACCACGTGGCTCAAAAACGCTATCAGTAGTCACCGGCTCAAAACGCAAGCGCTCATGATTGAAGAGGATATCCAGATGAATCTCAGGTAAGGCCATCTCTAAGCGTAGTACCTTGCCCGCTAAAGGAGCTAGTCCTGCTTTGGTAATCTCATCACTTGCGATAGCGAGGTTAATGAGCTTTTCGGCACCGGCCAGTAGTAATACCGTAATCATAAGATTCCCACCTGTTGAATTAAATTTATCTGAACGACAATACTATCCTACCAGCCGCTGCATTTTCGAGCAGCGATTAAGCCTTAAAACCGCGATGCACGGCTACAATGCCCGCCGTTAAATTATTATAGTCACAGTTTTCGAAGCCTGCTTGTTGCATCATTTGCTTCAGCGTTTGCTGATCTGGATGCATACGAATCGATTCAGCTAAGTACTTGTAGCTCTCTGAATCATTGGCAACTATCTTACCCATGATAGGCAGAGCAGTGAATGAATATAAATCATACGCTTTAGATAATGGCTCAAAGATAGGCTTAGAGAACTCTAAGATCAACAGGCGACCGCCCGGCTTCAGTACACGGTACATCGAACGTAGAGCGGCATCTTTATCAGTCACATTACGCAGACCAAAGCTGATAGTGAGCAAATCAAAACTATTATCTTCAAACGGAGCAAGAGTCTCGGCATTAGCTAAGACAAAATCTACGTTATTGCAGCCAGCATTGATCAAGCGCTCACGACCAACTTCTAACATTGCCGCATTAATATCCGACAGTACCACATGACCATTACGGCCCACTTCGCGGCTAAAGACTTTAGCTAAGTCACCAGTACCACCGGCGATGTCTAGTACATGCTGACCTGCACGAACCCCAGACAAGCTAATGGCATAACGCTTCCACAGACGATGAATACCAAACGACATCAAGTCATTCATAATGTCGTACTTTTTGGCTACTGAAGTAAAGACATCAGCTACACGTGCTTGCTTTTCAGCCTTATTAACGGTCTGGTAACCAAAATGAGTTTCTTCAGCACCATCCGTATCGGCAGTGTGAGGATTATTGATATCATCACGCTGATTAAAAGCGCCTTGATTGTCTGTAGATATAGATTTTTTAGGTAGAGAGTAAGTCTGCACTGGCACGTTGTCAGCGTTACTATTATTCATACTGTTATTTGGCATAGTAGTCTGTTGACCTTGTGGCGTACCTACTGGTAGATCGGCCACTTGAGTAAATTCAGCAGCGTCAGGCACAGGACTTTGACGAGCTTGTGCTTGTGCGCTGATATTCTGCTTATGAGCAATACTCTCTTTGATTAATTTATCTTGAATATGGCTATGACTGCTGGCCTGCATGCTCGGATCTGCAGAATGGTTTGGCTTACTGGGGGTATGATCTGTCATAAGATTCTCTCACTGCTTATTTTATGGCTATAACTATCACTATAGCTGCTTAGTCAGCATTGTTAGCTGACTTTAGAGTGGTTAAAGTATTAGCTTAGGATACCTCAAATACTGAGGTGTCACTGCCATTATCCGCTTGGTGAACTCGGTCAATAATGGTCAGCTCAAGTTCACAAAAGGGGTCAATAAAACCACTAACGCTTTTTAGTGGTTTCATAGCAGCAAAACCGGCATCAATAAAGTCATATAGCGGCTGATAGCCATGACGATAAGCAGTACCTTTAGCTAAGCCGAATGCCTTGCGTAATACAAATGAATTTAAGTATTTATCTGTACGATAACAGACCTCTTTGAGATTACCAATTTGGATACGACGCTCAGCAGCTTCATCAACTTCACGATAGGCGGCCAACATGTTATTCTCATTAACGGTTAACTCATTAGATACTAACCACTGAGCTAAGTGCATGTCTAACTCGATAGCTAAGATAGCGGCTTGAATAGCCATACTACCAGTCTCTAAAGCGGACTCTTTAGCAAGGCGTTCAAGCTTTTTAGCTTTCGGTAGAATACGCTCTAATTGTTCGGCTAAAAGTTTGAACTCATCACCACCGTAAAGCTGGGTAAGGAAGTAATCGGCCATTGGTTTATTCTTTGGCTGCTCGAATAAAGCGCTATGAGTGCGTTGGATACGGGCACGTTGCCAAGCTTGTACTTCATTAAGCTTAGTATTAAGCTCAGCGTCTTGGTGATAGGGCAGTGCCCAATATTTAGTCAAATGGCGTTGCAGTTCTGATAGAGCAGACATAGTCTATAATCCTATTATAATCAGTAGTTTTTAGTAATTAATTTTGCTAAAGATGGCGAGCCTATGATACAGAAAACCCGGTGTGCTTGTCCTCTTTATTATCGTGTATTTGGTCTATAATCATTAATTCACGTTGACAAAATGGATCAATAAAACTCTTAACACTATCAAGCGGCTTCATGGCTGCAAAACCAGCGGCCACGAAATCATATAACAGCTGATAGTTGAGATGATAAGCTGTAGTTTTTGCTAATTGAAAGGCTTTTTGTAATAAGAAGGAGTTAAGGTATTTGTCAGTGCGATAGCAGACTTCCTTTAAGCCCTCTATTTGATTACGACGCTCAATAGATTCATCGATAGCACTATAGGTGACCATGATGTTTTTTTCAGTGACTGGTAAATCGTGAGCGACCAACCACTGTGCCAGGTGTAAGTCCAATTCAATAGCCAAAACTGCCGCTCCGATAGACATGCTGCCTGTTTTCAAGGCGGACTCTTTGATTAAGCTTTCGATTTTTTGGGCTTTGGGTAGAATACGTGCCAATTGTACCGCCAACATTTTAAACTCTTGACCACCATAGAGTTGAGTGAGGAAGTACTTTGCCATTAGCTGATTATTAGGCTGTTGGAACAGCTCATTATGAGTACGTTGAATACGAATACGCTGCCAAGCTTGTACTTCATTTAATACCGTATTAAGCTGAGGGTCATCATGATAAGGAAATGCCCAATAGCGCGTCAAATGTTGTTGTAACTCTAAGAAAGCAGACATGACAGCTAATCCTGTGTAATTTTAAATCATTGTCTTGTTACCATTTTAAAATCAGCACCTAAAATAGTCTCTGCCAAAAATGTATAAGTGTAGTGTTTGATGGTTCAACCTACCCTAGTAGTATCTAAAAGTAGTATCTAAAAGTAGTATCTAAAAATAGTATAGCCGTTACCGATAAAAGTTATTATTGCTAGTGTATATCACCATAAAATAAAACCGTCATGAATACAAATGTCAAACTGTTACTTAGCTCAGTTATCTTAGTGGCAAATGACTACGCTGATTAACAAGATTGGTGCGAATGACTACCGCTAAATTACTACCACTATAGTGAGGCTAATTATGTCTAAAAATAGCAAGAGCGATAAGCAGGATGATTGTAACAAGGTAGCGCGAGCAGCTAGCGATTACCTCGCAGCTCAAGTGGTAAGTCAGCGTTTGACCCCTAATCCACTGAGTGAGTTTTCATTGAACAAAGATGAGTTAAGGCTAGCCCTAGTCACTGCCCAATTTGCCCTGCGAGCCACGCGTCAGCAGACACCTTCACCGACCAATAAGCCTACTGGTTTATTAGTGCTAGTGAACGGTATGGAACAAGCTGGTAAGGGTACCGCCGTTAAGCAATTACGCGAGTGGGTAGACCCGCGACTATTAAAAGTGGAGGCCACTATTGGCTATCCACCACTAGCTTATCAGCCCATATGGCAAGCACATACTAAAGCTATGCCGCGTCACGGTGATGTGATGGTGTATTTCGGTAACTGGTACGCCGACTTACTCTACAATGTCATGCGTATGGTAGGATTGGATGATCTTAGTGATACTGAAGCCACTAACAATAATAAAGGCAAAGGCAAACAGAACAAAGACAACTCAGCTACTAATACTACGTCTAACGATACAACTTCCGATAAGCTACAAGCGCTACCGATTATTGAATGGCAACTGTATCTGCAACAACAGCTAAAAGAGCTTGCTGCTTTTGAGCGTGACTTGGTAGACAATCATACTAAAGTATTGAAGTGCTGGTTCCATATAGACGCCGACACCCTAAAAGAGCGCCTAAACGATGATGAAGCGGATCCGCAGTTTTTGTATCAAGTCGACTGGAGTGCTGCTGAAGTCGTTGCGCAGTTCAATCTGGTGGCGATCGCTATGTTGCGAGAGCAAGGGGATTGGGTAATTATTGATGGTAGTGATAAGTCGCAAGCAGCTATGAGCTTCTGTCACGAGATACTACAGGCGATGCAAGGCGCATTAGTCAGTAGTCAAATGCCTACCACAGCTCATTCTAACAGTTTCGCACAGCAAGCCTGTCAAGTCGTGCCGTTTGCTGCTGCTGATATTCCTAAGCAACTGACTACCATTAAAAAATCTGAGTTAGATAAGTCAGATTATAGTGAGCAGTTGGCTGCCAAACAAGCCAAGCTTGCCAAGCTGATACGAGCCCGTAACGGCCGACATGTGGTTTTTGCTTTTGAGGGTATGGATGCTGCTGGGAAGGGTGGCTCTATCAAAAGAATGGTAGCGCCATTTGATCCACGTGAGTATCAGATTTATAATATTAGCGCACCAATGCTATATGAGCTGCAGCATCCTTATTTATGGCGGTTTTGGACGCGATTACCTAATGAGCAAACCGATCGTATCAGCCGTATTGCCATCTTTGATCGTACTTGGTACGGCCGAGTATTAGTCGAGCGTGTTGAGGCGTTAGCAGACCCTACAGATTGGCAACGTGCTTATGATGAAATCAATCGTTTTGAGGCTGATTTAGTAAATGCTGGGACGCTAGTGATCAAATACTGGCTAGCTATTGATCAAGAGGAACAGCTTGAGCGCTTTGAGGATAGACGTGATACTCCGCATAAGCAGTTCAAACTGACTGATGATGATTGGCGCAACCGTGATAAATGGAAAGACTATGTACAAGCCGCTGCTGACATGCTGGCACGTACCGATACAGAAGCAGCACCTTGGTGCGTGGTAGCTACTAATGATAAACGCCAAGCACGTTTGCAAGTACTAGATCATGCAATCGAGCAGCTCGAGGCACGACTATAACGGTAAACTCTACGACAGCTACTTAGGGCTCATTTAGTGTTTGAATGCGCATATCGCAAGCCGACATTGAGTACTAGGCTACAATCAAAGCCAAGAAGTGGCTGTTGAGAGTGGACTAATAATATATAGAATTACTTTGACAAAGGCTGCTGAATGCTCATAATGTAGCCAACAAGCACTAAGGCTGTCGAGTTATCAAGCCAACCCAATGGGCAAATAAGCAATAATTAGATAGTTAAGAGCGCTTTTAATCAAAAAAAACACTATCAATCAGCTATAAATTGAACATTATTATTGTCAGAAGCACTATAATGATGCCCGCAGTTTTGAATACAATCTATTTAAGTTCTTTTGAACTATGGGCAGATCTTATCAAAGACTCGTCTATATTTTATATCATCACTTTACGCTGCTATTTATAATATGAGATCACTAGTTGATAACTTATAGTAAATAACAGGGTGGCGTTATCAATCGCAAGCCTCTTTATCAAGTTTACGCAAGGCGTATTAACCTATGGGTATTAGTAGCAGTCCTACAGAGTCCAATAAACAAATTGGCTCCATGAAAGTAAATCTATTTTTTGCCATCCTACTTATTGCCATGACCAGCTACTTTTTGTGGTGGGGTCTAGATTACACTATGCATCAGCAGACGACGCTATTTATCGTCGCTACTGCTTTTGGTATCTTTATGGCATTCAACATTGGCGGCAATGATGTTGCCAATTCATTTGGTACTTCAGTAGGTGCAGGTACGCTAACTATCCCACAAGCACTTGGGGTAGCCGCTATATTTGAGGTGTCCGGTGCCGTATTGGCAGGCGGAGCAGTTACCGATACTATTCGTAAAGGTATCGTCGACTTAGATGGTATGACGGTCTCGCCCAACCAGTTCATCTATGTGATGCTGTCAGCTTTAATCGCAGCGGCGTTTTGGCTATTATTTGCCACCCGTAAAGGCTTACCAGTATCGACTACTCATGCCATTATTGGTGGGGTAATCGGTAGCTCTATCGTACTCGGGTATGATTTGGGTGGTACTGACACCGCTTTATCTACAGTAGATTGGAACACTATAGGCACGATAGCGATCTCTTGGGTAATCTCTCCGCTATTAGGAGGGGTAATCGCTTATCTGCTTTATGGACAAATCAAGAAAAATATCATCGATTATAATGATAGAACAGAAGCCTACATTGCGGTTCTCAAAGAAAGTAAAAAAGAACTAAAGAACCAGCATAAAGTCTTTTTGGACAATATGTCTGAATCAGAGCAGCTAGCGTACACTTCTGCGATGCTTCGTGATCAAGAGATATATCGAGACGATGATTGTACTATTAATGATATAGAGACTGATTATTATAAAGATCTTTATAAAATTGAGCATGAGCGCAATGATCTTGATACGCTAAAAGCTCTAAAAAAGTGGGTACCTATTATTGCCGCTGCAGGCGGGGCAGTCATGTCCTCGTTAGTAGTATTCAAAGGTCTTAAAAACGTCAATAGTAATATGACTACCCTGCAAGGGTTTTTGATCATGGGTATGATAGCCGCCTTAGTTTGGTTGGCGACTTATATTTATACCAAAAGTATCCGTGGCAAGCATAAAGAGGACTTGACCAAAGCTACCTTTATTATGTTCAGCTGGATGCAAGTATTCACAGCTTCCGCCTTTGCCTTCAGTCATGGTTCCAACGATATCGCTAACGCAGTTGGGCCTTTTGCTGCAATTATGGACGTTATTCGTACTAATAGCATAGCCTCGCAAGCGGTTGTGCCACCAGCAGTGATGCTAACCTTTGGTGTGGCGCTTATTGTGGGTCTTTGGTTCATTGGTAAAGAAGTGATTCAAACGGTCGGTACTAATTTGGCCAAAATGCATCCAGCTTCGGGTTTCTCAGCCGAGTTAGCTGCTGCCGCTGTAGTAATGGGCGCGTCAACTATGGGCCTACCAGTATCGAGTACTCACACTTTAGTAGGTGCCGTATTAGGTATTGGTATCGTCAACAGAGACACTAACTGGGCGTTGATGAAGCCTATTGGTTTGGCTTGGATTATTACCTTACCTGCCGCTGCTATTATGTCAGCAATAAGCTTTATTATACTTAAGCAGATTTTCTAGAGTTCAGCTCTGTTGCGCGAGTAGTAGATAGTCGGCTTTGAGCTTTACCAAAGCTATCAGCCCATAAACAGGGTAAGCAATAAAAAACGCTTAGCGATTCAATATCGCTAAGCGTTTTTTATTGCTTAAGGGTCTAATTATTCAACAGATTTAAATCATTATTACCTTATTACTCTTAAGCTTTTAGGCATTTAAAGTTTCAGGTTTTGCAGCCTTAGAGCTTTTATTGTCTTCGGCTTTAACTTCTACAGCGCGAGGATTTTGGGCTTTATCAGTACCATACTGCTTACGTTTCTTAGCAAAGAAGCGATCTAAACGATCCATAGCGTTCTCAAGC
Organism: Psychrobacter sp. BF1; assembly: GCF_019279065.1. NCBI lineage: Bacteria > Pseudomonadati > Pseudomonadota > Gammaproteobacteria > Moraxellales > Moraxellaceae > Psychrobacter > Psychrobacter sp. BF1. The sequence continues at coordinate 127,493 of NZ_JAGYWV010000003.1, read as the reverse complement.
TCATCTAAGTTTGGCAAGAACACTACACGGAAGTGATCAGGTGCGTCCCAGTTAAAGCCAGTACCTTGAACCATTAGCACTTTTTCTTCAATCAACAAGTCCATCATGAATTGCATGTCATCCTCGACAGGGTAGACAGCAGGATCCATTTTAGGGAAGCAGTAAAAGGCACCTTGAGGCATAGTACAAGAAATACCTGGAATCGCATTAAGACGAGAAATAGTTAATTCACGTTGCTTAAATAGACGTCCTTTAGTAGAGGTCAGCTCTTTCATGCTCTGATAGCCGCCCATCGCTGTTTGGATAGCATATTGGCCTGGTACGTTAGAGCACAAACGCATAGAAGCTAGCATGTCTAGACCTTCGATAAAGTCAGTAGCATGTTGCTTTTTGCCAGAAACCATCATCCAACCCGCACGGAAACCAGCAATACGATGTGATTTTGATAAGCCACTGTACGACAAGATCAATACTTGATCGGTCAAAGTGCTCATTGGCGTATGAACCATGTCGTCATAAAGTACTCGGTCATAGATTTCATCAGCCATAATCACTAAATCATGTTCTATAGCTACTTCAATGATCTGTTCTAATAGCTCATTAGTATATAGTGCACCCGTTGGGTTATTCGGGTTGATGATAACAATACCTTTAGTTTTGCTGGTAATTTTAGACTTAATATCTTCGATATCAGGATGCCAGTTATCTTCTTCGTTACAACGATAATGCACGGCGGTACCACCAGCTAGGTTAGCTGCTGCGGTCCATAATGGGTAATCAGGCATAGGAATTAGCACCTCATCGCCGTCACTCATCAGTGCTTGCATAGTCATAACAATCAGCTCAGAGACACCGTTACCCAAATAGACATCACGGACATCTACTGCTGACAGCAAACCTTTGGCTTGATAGTAATGCAATACCGCTTTGCGTGCAGAAAATATACCTTGCGAGTCTGAATAACCGATAGCATCAGGCAGATTCATGGCTACGTCACGCAGGATTTCAGGTGGGGCATCAAAACCGAAAGGCGCTGGATTGCCTACGTTTAACTTAAGAATACGTTGACCTTCTGACTCCATCTTATTAGCCGCTTTTAGTAACGGGCCACGGATATCATAACAAACGTTTTGTAACTTATCGGATTTTTTTAATGGGCTCATAGTTTTACTATCCTTAGCTGGTTTATCTTGCAAATTTATATATTTAACAGGAGCCGCTGAAGAGTCGCTTTCAGATTTCGCTGAGTCAGTAGTACTGGTAGAGCGAGGCTGATTATCGATAGGAACGGCTAGAGTTACGTTTTGGGTTGAAATACTTTTCTGACTAACCATGACGGGTGTTGCTTGTTGTTTTAATTTAGAACTAATATGCTTACTACTCTCGCTTATACTTATCTCGGTTTGGATGTCGCCACGTAATAAGTAGCCTTCGCTACAGCCTAGTATGCTTGCTAGAGTAGGGAGCTTAGAGGAGACAATACCGTTAGTACCGCGCTCCCAGTTAGAAATAGCGCCACGGCTAACTTTTGCGCCAGCTTCGGTCATAGCCTGTGCTAACTGAGCGGCAGTTAGTCCTTTTTTGCGACGTAATGCTACTAAACGTTGAGCTTGGGCTAACTTATCTTGATTATCATTCATTATCATCTGTCCCTTTTTTATAGAGAGTACTAAAGACTTATGGGGCAAGCCATATGAACTACTCTATAGTTGACGGTTTGCAATTACTGTTAATCAGAATAACGACGATAAAGGTCAACTACTAAAAGTCATTGATAATAAGTCATCAGGATACTGATTAGGTTACATAGAATTATAAACGGATCTTATAAGGGTATTTAAGTATTACAGTGGGTGCTTAGCGCTTAACTTGTTAGAATAAGCCGACTTTTTTCAGTGCTTAATGCAAGATATTATTGCATTTGCTTTAAGGTTGCAAGCACTTTATAACATTATTAATGCAAGATATGCTTGCATTTGTAAGCTTTCTGAAACGTTTGCAATTAACCGCTGATAGATATAGAGCTGCACCCTATATCATAGGAACGCTAAGCACTATACTGCATGATTTCCCGGCATAATTTGTAGTTACAAAAACTTGTTAAAGCTTAGCTTAGTAGACAGTTAAGGGGAGTAGACAGCTATAGATTAGGAGTTACCTTATCGAGTGTAAGTTTAGTAAAAACCACCTATCAACCCTTGCAACAGCCAGTAAAACACCCATATATTAGGCAACTAGCAATTATTGAATGTTGCAATCAGTTTGTTGGTTACCGTTAACTAAAAACAGTAAGGAATACGTTATGCAAGACAATCAACTTAGCAAAGAAGAAATCACCCAATTGACAGAAGCTGATTGGAAACAGCGCTTGAGTGCTGAAGAGTATCATGTGATGCGTGAGAAGGGCACAGAGCGTCCATTTACTGGCGTTTATAACGATACTGAGGACGAAGGTGTCTATCGCTGTAAGGGTTGTGGCGCTAACTTGTTCGATTCAACTAGCAAGTTTGATGCAGGTTGTGGCTGGCCAAGCTTTGATCAAGGTATCGACAATGCTGCTATTGATGAGCATGTCGATGATTCATTAGGTATGCGCCGTACAGAGGTCACTTGTAGTAATTGTGGAGCCCACTTAGGACATGTATTCCCTGATGGTCCACGTGAGACTACTGGTATGCGCTATTGCATCAATTCAGCCTCTATAGACTTGGATAAAGCTGAAGACTAATTAGCTTACATTCCTAGCTAGTGATTGCTAGTGCTTTAACATCTAGTGCTTTAATATCTAGTAAGGAAGCTTGTAATGATTTCCTTACTTTTTTATTGATCATTAGCTCTAACGTTTAAACATCTTTAAATATAGCAATCATAAGCAATAATTAAACTAAGGAAGAGTAATGAGTAATATCTATGATTTTACCGCTGAACGTATGGATGGCACGGCGCAATCTTTCGCTGATTACCAAGGACAAGTACTGCTGGTAGTTAACACCGCTAGCAAATGTGGTTTTACTCCGCAATTTGAAGGCCTAGAGGCACTTAATGAGCAGTATAAAGACCAAGGTCTAACGGTTATTGGTTTTCCTTGTAACCAATTCGGTAGCCAAGATCCAGGCAGTAATGATGAGATTGGTGCTTTTTGTCAAAAGAACTATGGCGTAAGCTTTCCTATGATGGCCAAAGTCAATGTCAATGGTGAAGACGCTCATCCTATCTTTAATTGGCTAAAGGAACAAAAAGGCGGTCTATTAACCGATGGTATCAAATGGAACTTTACTAAGTTTCTGATTGGCCGTGATGGACAAGTTATTGATCGCTATGCATCAGTGACTAAGCCCGAAGCTATCAAAGCAGATATTGAAAAGGCATTGGCAGTTAGTAAATAGCAACTAGCTACTATTGGCGAGTAAATAAACAATTAATGCACTGTTTTAGCAAAGATATAAAGTCAATAAAAACAACTGCTTGCTGTTATTATTGGCTAGCAGTTAAAAAATAAGCCATAAACTGCTAAATAATATTTGACAGGGCATAGGATTTGTATATAATACACACCCACAGCAAGGGGCTTTAATTAGTTATTAGCTGTTGGAGGTTTTGAGAGGTTAGAGGGTGACAACTTTAGCTATTAGAACTTCTAAGAGATCCTTATTACAGGATTTCGAATAGAGTGGAAAAAGCAGCAATGTTTTGGAAATTCTAGAAAATCCTATTTAAAGGATTTTCCTTGCGAACCTAAAATTGCAGTGCAATTTTTTAACGGTTCTCAGGGTGATTAGCTCAGTTGGTAGAGCGTCTGCCTTACACGCAGAATGTCGGCGGTTCGAATCCGTCATCACCCACCACTATTTAGTATAGTGTTACTCTTAAGTAGTACACTGAGTGGTTAAATAAACTAAAACGACCTTAGCAGCGGTAGTTCAGTTGGTTAGAATACCGGCCTGTCACGCCGGGGGTCGCGGGTTCGAGTCCCGTCCGCTGCGCCATATTTAAAACTTAGTTAACTTTTTAAGTTTAAGCAAAGTTTAAACCTCAAGTATTCATTTACTTGGGGTTTTTTTGTGTCTGCATTTCTCTTAAAAGTAGGTCAGCATAAATAAATAAATAAATAGATGGGTCTGCTTACCAAAATACACTAAACGATTGTATAGAGATGATACTAGAATGGCATCATCTTAACTCTACATTATTAGTGAAGCAGATATGAACAATAACCAGTATTGTTATCTTAAAAAAGTATATGGTAACCGTATCATAAGTGCATTGGCTATCACTAGTCTATTATTCGTAGTCAGTGGCTGTGACAGCACAATGAAGGGTACTAAGCCCACTGACAGCGCAGCCAATACCACAGCAAATCGAGACAAATCATCCTTACCAGATAAAGCCAAAAGCAACGCTGACCCTCAAGCAAATAGTCTGGTTGATTTTATTGCTGCTGATGATTCTGCTTCAACACCAGACGGCATCACACAAGTCACTACTGCCAACAATCAGTTCGCAATTGATATGTATCAGCAGATAAATGGGCAGAATCAGCAAGCAGATGACAACGTGTTTTTTTCACCTTATAGCTTGTCTACGGCGATGGCAATGCTGTATGCCGCAGCGGAAGGAGAAACCAAGCAGCAAATTCAAAAGACCCTGCATTATCCCTCAATGGATATTCTCAACCCCAATAGCGCCGCGCTCTATAATCAATTTAACAAACCCAATCCTGATTATAAGCTCGCCACAGTCAATGACTTATGGATGCAGCAAGGGTTAACGCCCACTAAATCCTATGTCGATGCCGTACAACGTTATTATGGCGGTCAAGTCACCAACCTTGATTTTGAAGGCAATCCTGAGCCTTCACGCATCATCATTAATAAAAAAATTGCTCAGCATACCAATCAGCTGATTCCTGAATTATTACCGAAGGGCAGTATCAAGCCCATCACGGTTGCCGTATTAACCAACGCGGTTTATTTTAAGGGCGATTGGAAAATGCCTTTCGAGGTTCAGAGCACCAGTGAGCAGCCTTTTTATAACCATGTGGGTACAAGCCCTAATATAAAAATGATGCAACTAAAGGCGAATTTTGGTTATAGCGAGGATAAGCAAGTGCAGATCGTGCAATTGCCTTACAAAGGTGAGGGTTTATCCATGCTAGTGGTATTGCCAAAATCAAAAGACAAAGCTGCGATGCAGCAGCTGATACGTGATTTGAGCGCTGATAAGATTAAACAGTGGAATAACAGGTTAGTCACTCAAGAAGTGAATGTTCATCTGCCAAAGTTCAGGCTTGAAGCAAGCTACCAGATGAAAAACCTACTCACGGATATGGGCATGCCAAGGGCTTTTCAAAAAGGGGCTGGGTTCAACTTATTTGACGATAGCCCGCCTATAAAGATTGATGATGTTTATCACAAAGCAGTGGTCATCGTGGATGAGAAAGGAACCGAAGCGGCAGCAGCGACGGGTATTGTTGCTGATGCAACTGCTGCGTCTGCTCCGCCACCTGTATTCAAAGCCGATCATCCGTTTATCTTTATGATTAAAGACAATAAAACCGATGCGATATTGTTTTTAGGGCAAGTGAATAAGCCTTAAAAGAGCGAATGATGGTATTAAGACTTAAATAACTATTGATGAGACATTATGAAAAAAATGCTTAAATTATTATCGTGTTCACTGTTGGTGGTTTCAGTCGCCAGTGGGTGTAATACGAAGACCAGTGAAGCGGATTTGTTTCAATACAAGAATGCTTATGTTGGTGATAATAGTGCAGTCATCAATATTGTAAATCGCTCTATGCAATCAGATAACTTCAGGGGGCTCGAGCTTAAAACCAAAGAGATGCCCTATGGGATCATCTTAAATTATGACGGGTCAGAGTCAGAAAACAATGATAGAAGAACTGTAATATATAATGCCACTTACTTATTTGCGTTGATTCAAAATGCAGAGTGGATAACATTTAATTTTGACCATCAACAATACAAGATAACAAAAGACGCTCTAATAGAGTGGTACGGGGAAGATTTCAGCACATTACAAAGTGAAGAGGAGCTGAAAACGCTAATACAAAAGAGATGGGATGATGAATACAAAGTAAATCAGTTATTTTAAAACCGTCAATTATATATATCTTTGCGGATTCCTATACAGCAGCCGAAAAGAGTGCCATTCTTTTAATTATAATTTATTATTGAGCTTGATATGAAAAATGACTCACTTTGCTACTTTAGATATGCAGCCCATAATCGTGTCATCAGTGCCTTAGCTGTTACCAGCCTATTATTGATGGTCAGTGGCTGTGACAATACTATAAGAAATAATAGAGCGGGTGCTGTAACAGATACCATTCCTCATAATCAGCCAAATATTAACCCTCAAGCGCCTCCTATTGAGGGAAAGGCTTTGATCTCGACACCAGAGGGTATAGCTGAAGTCATCACTGCCAACAATCAATTCGCCATTGACATGTATCAGCAGATAAATGGGCAGCCTGAGCAAGTAGATGACAACGTTTTTTTCTCACCGTATAGCTTGTCTACTGCGATGGCCATGCTCTATGCCGCAGCCGAAGGGGAAACGAAAGCGCAAATTCAGAAGACCTTTCATTATCCAGCACCAGCTATCCTAAACCCTAATAGTGCCGCGCTCTATAACCAATTCAATAAACTCAACCCCGACTACAAGCTGGCCACGGTCAATGACTTATGGATGCAACAAGGGTTAACACCCACTAAATCTTACATAGACACCGTGCAACGTTATTACAGCGGCCAAGTGACCGCTGTTGATTTTGAAGGTAGTCCTGATCCTGCGCGTCAGACCATCAATAAAAAGATAGCCGATAAAACCAATCAATTGATCCCTGAATTACTACCTAAGGGGAGTATTAAATCTGATACTGCTGTGGTGCTAACCAATGCCATCTATTTTAAAGGCGATTGGACCCTGCCTTTTACCGCTGAAAGCACCAGTACCCAGCCTTTTTATAATGCTATCGGCAGAGCCTCTAGTGTCCAGATGATGCGACAACAGTCTTATTTTGACTATTATGAGGACAAACATATACAGGTCGTGCAATTACCTTATAAAGGCGATGACCTATCTATGCTCGTAGTATTACCCAAACTCAATCATAAACTTGCTATGCAGCAATTAGCTAAGAGTTTAAGTGCAACTAAGATTAAGCAATGGCGTTCAGGCTTAGTAAGACAAGAGGTGAACATTCATCTGCCAAAGTTTAAGTTAGATGCGCGTTATCAGATGAAAACATTGCTCGCTGATATGGGTATGCCAAGAGCGTTTAATAATGGGGCTGAATTTAACTTATATGCTGATGGCCCACCGATAAAGCTCGATGAGGTTTATCATCAAGCGGTAGTCACCGTCGATGAAAAAGGGACCGAAGCGGCGGCGGCAGCCGGTGCTGTAGGTATGTACGTTGGTATGTCTTATCCCGTCGAATTTAAAGCCGACCATCCGTTTATGTTTGTAATTAAAGACAATAAAACCGATGCGATATTGTTTTTAGGGCAAGTGAATAAGCCTTAATTGAAGGCAATAGAAATAGATAGGGAGTTAAGTAGCTAACTATAAGGATAACCATGTTTAAGTTTCTAAAACATAAAAGGGGTGATACCTGTGTTGATAAGGCAATAATAACAGCGATACGTTTTATGATTGCAGGCTTTACCATGGTATCAGGCTACTTATTAGCTTTTGCTGCCACGATGGGACCACCCATTGCACCCTATATTTGGAATGGCAATCTGGATTTCGGTATTAGAATAAGCATTATTATTATTGGCTTTGGTTTGTGTGCTGCGATATTGATTTGGTTTGTTTGGACACTATGTGCTGATATTTATCGATTTATTAGTCGCACCTAATAAACTTCAGGTGACTGATTTTTGAAAAAAGGATTATAAAATGCGTTTTTTATATCGCCTGCCTATTTTAATCATACTATTTTTGTCCATGCAAAAGGTATGGGCTTGTATGCCGCATTCACCAAACGATGTATTTATTGCTCGTTTGCAATCATCGCAGCCCACACTAATAGATGATCAGCAAAAAGGCTTCGACTTGCAATTTAGCAATCCACGCTTTGTCTTTCGTACCCTTAGAATGTGGTTTTTTTACTCTAAGCCTGAGCAATGGCAAACTCATTCTGACTTCAAAAGTATTCAGCCCAATGACTTAATTATTGGTTTGGCTTATAACCAAGATGGCGGGAAACCAGCAGACTATACGGTAGTATCACTGGCAACATTAGACTGTAAAGACGACAAATTAATAATTGGCAAACCTTTAGTGCCTTTTTTAGCATGGAACCGAGAAAACGGCAGTTGTCGCCATGATAGCCACGATGGTATCGGCATATTAGATGGATTTATAGGAGAGGATCAGGAATATTATTTACAGCAGCTGCAAGCCAAATATCCTACCTGCAATAAGCTGAACGCGGCGTTCCCTAGCAACGCCAATAAAAGTGTGTCCGAACAAGAAAACCATCCTCAAACATCATTTTGGGAAAAGATTAAGTTATGGTTTGGGCAGTGGATATAACGCCTCCATACTTAACGAGAGACTATGGAAATATAAAATAAGGAGTTGCAATGAATGCTTTATATAAAGTAACAGGCTTAATGATATTTGGGTTAAGTTTGATGTCTTGTGATGCGCTATATAGTACGAGTACGAGTACGACTAAGAGCACAGTAGAGAACAATCATGTTAATACAGCCGTAAGCGTATTAGAAAAATCAATTACCGCAACAGATATGAGCGACAGTGATTTCAATAAGTTAACCCACACCATACAACCAAACTTTTCAAATAAGCCGCTGCCACAATACGACTTAACCTGGGCAGATAAGAATAAACGCTCCGATTGTGGTTTTGATATGCGCGTGGCTTATAAAGCAAAGCAGCTGACTTAAGAATAACGATTACTTGAAAGCCATTACCAGTATCCAAACTTATTTGGTTAGAGATTATTTACTGATTTGATTAAATAGGTATGATTTCGTAGTAAGGACTTGAACCTTAAACTGTGACTCATTCACACTACTGAATTAAAGCATCAAAATAGTAGATGTACATCTCAGATGTCCAGCACGTTAATTTTTGAGTGAAGGATTAGCCATTTGTATTAGTGTAGATTATTTTAATAAAATTGGAGTAAGTATAATTGTCCCATGATTTTAAGATGTCATTAATATTGGCTTTCTTATTCTTATCTTCTTGTTCTCAGTTTGAAGCTAATGAAAAACAGGAACAAGAGCCCATAATAGGTCAAGCAACTATGACAGCTGCATTTGATGGATATCTTCATTTTACTGATAATTGCATAATAGTGAGACCTGAAGGAGAAAAAGGCGTTCAGTTAGCAATATTAGGAGATCAAGTCATATCTGATCTTACCGAAAACTCTTTGGTATACGAAGGTAAAAAATACACTGAAGGTAATTATATTCGAGTAGGTGGGGGTGGTGTAGGTGATAGTGCCGCGTTTAAAAAAGAACATAACCTTAATGAATGCTCGGATCTAGAAATCTTCATACCAAATTAAAATTCAAATGGCACCCTCTCTATAAAAATCAAAACAGCTACTATTTCATAGTAGCTGTTATTAAATAAGATCTATGTAAGTATAAATATTTCAGGTCAAGAATACTTATTTACCAATTCTATTGATATCCATTCTTTCTATATAACCTATCATCCAGTAGTTAGCAGCATGGCAGCTATTTAGTACAGCAGTGTACTCTGCGCCTTCACCCTCAGACTTCCAAGATTTCCAAAAATGCGTATAAACAACATTTTTCTAATATTCAATTATGGAGACTAAAAAATGAAAACTTATATTCCGATACTTACTATCGTTTCTTTACTGGTTACAGGCTGTCAAAACCCTGTTCAAGAATCCACTGAGCTAACTGAAAATCCAGCGAACAACACTACAAGCATTAGTTCAGACACTCTAGATGCTAAGCCTGAATTTGTACTACCTACTTATGGCTCAAGCGATCCATTACCTGTAGGTAGTGTGGTGACAGAGTATGAAGCTCGCAATGAAGGTAGACTTACTATAAAAAACGGCTGTGTCACGCTGACCTATCCTAAGGATTATTATAAGGAATCTACAGCGCCAGACGATTTTGCCAGTATGCCTATTTTTCCTGGCTACTCAAAATTTATCGATAATGGTCAAGCTATTGAAGTCAATGACAAGATTTATCGAGATGGCGATTATGTTGAGATGAGTGGACGCGGAACCATTAGAGAGTTTTGGACCTCTTATCCGTCTGACATGGAATATGTTCCTGTACCAGATCATTGCATTGCTGATGAGTATTGGGAAGTTGGTGGCACAGGGCTGTATATTATGGATTAATTCTTAATTGCTGTTATGTTTCCTAATTTAATACAATCTGAATTTTATAATCGCTATACATATAAGGTTAATCTATGACTAACCAGAATGAATGGGGCGAAAAAGATAAAAGTATCGCTCAAGTTATTGATGAATTAAAAACTTTTGAAGATCAAGAGCTGATAGTTATGGTTTCAAGCGACGGTGGGGAAACGTTGAGGCCTGTTAAGCTACTTGGCAAAGAATTTGATAAAGATAATAAAGCTTATTGCACCCTGTTTATTTAAGTGTTTTAACCCTCATTAAGCCAATCTTTTATTAAATGCTCAATAAGCGGTAGAGATTCATGTGGATGCCTATAATAAATATTAAGTACTTCAACACTGCCTGACCCTTCATCGCCAAAATTACTGAGCCAGTAATCCATGAGATCCTTTTGACTTGGATCATAAGTAAGTTTGATGGCTTTATCATTAGTTGGATTAATAAAGCTCACGGTATCGTCAGTATAAGTATAAGTATAAGTATAAGTATAAGTATCTAGCAATGTACCGTCCGCCCCATGTTTATTAAAGTAGCTCTCCCAGCTGTCGGTTGCGCATGTCTTTTTTATGGATTCCCATGTTGCTAATGAATAAAAATATTTCATGACTTGCTCTGATTTGCACAGTTAATAATAGCTTTTAACAAAGGTTTTTGATAATAGCCTTTTAAACTATCAAGGTTTATTGACTTGACCCAAGAACAGTATCGTCCCTGTTGCGTTATCCTTAATCACAAATATAAACGGATGATCGGCAGTGAACTCAATACGGTTGGTAGAGTAGCCAAGCGACATAGGTACAATAATGACGCCTGTCGCTGCCGCAGCTTTAGTCCCTGTTTCATCCACTTCAATCACTGCTTGATGTACCATCGCATCGACTTTCATCGCTATTTGATCACTAAACAGACTAAAATCCGCCTGACTACTAAAAGCTATAGGCATGCCCATTTTAGATAATAATGGCGTCATCTCATAGCTTTGTTGCAGTTTGAATTTCGGTAAATCTACTATTACCTCACGTTTTACTAGGCTTTTATTCCACTGCTCAATCTGGTTTGTACTAAGACTCTCGCTTAGATTGTGCATCGCTGCTTGATCTTTGGCTTTGGGCAGTATTACCATCATGGAGAGCGCTTCGCCTTTATAAGGCAGTTTGATTATCTGTGCGTGCTCATCTTCCGTATAAGCAAAATCAGCCTTGTTATGCATCATATCTATAGTGACAGTGTTGCCATCAAATAAGCTAAATAGCTTCTTTTCGCTGGGGTTAAATGGCGTCTGCCAGTCTCCTTTAAAGTAAACAGCATTGGTCAATACAGTAGCCGTATTAGCACTGATACTACTTGGCGACATTAAAGCTGGGATCATCTGCTGGGTATAATCAGCAATAGTTGCGTTGATCTTTAAGCGCGCAGCTTCAGGACTGTTTTTAAAGTCAAGGTTGGTGACTTGACTGCCATAATAGTGGGCGAGCGTATCTAAGTAGCTTTTATTAGGCTTTAGCCCTTGCGCTATCCATATATCATTAGCGCTGACAAACTGATAATCCGGATTAGGCTTATTAAATTGCTGATATAGCGCTGCACTGTTGGCATTGAGAGTCGCTACCTTTGGATAATAAAAAACCTGCTCAATCTGCTGTTTAGTCTCACCTTGCGCGGCGTTATAGAGCATGGCCATCGCTGACGATAAGCTATAAGGTGAAAAGAAGAGGTTTTTATTATTTTGATCGGCTTGAGCGTTTAGCTGTTGATACAGCGCAATGGCGAATTGATTGTTGGCGGTGACAACTTGGTTGAGGCCTTTAGGAGTTGCAACAGAATCATCAGTAAGCACTGGTTGGATGGCGTCTTGCTGCGCATCTGACTTAGATGGGTCAGTACCTGTTTTGAGCACCTTGGCAGTATCAGCTGGACTGGTTAATACATAAGTACTATTACAGCCACTTATAGCCACAACTAAGCTACTAAGAGCCAAGCTTCGGTATAAGATTTTAGATAGCATTTTTGGGGAAGGTATTAAATGATTGAAGGTCATAATATAGTCGCTAATAAGGTAAAAGTTATGCTAATAAGCTCAAGGTTATATAGGTTTATAGTCAAGCAACCACAGAGTAAATCTATCAAACAACTGTTCGATACAATAGATGAGATGAGTAGCTGGCTAAAAATGAGCAGGCTTTTAACAAGTTATAGTGAATCAATTTAGTAAATAAAGGCAACCAGCTACTAACACTAGCATTAGCTAATAAGGCTATTATTAACAATAATCATCAGTAAAATTGTCAACATTAACAGGAGTTGTTATGACCAATTCAAAAAGCCAAGCATCACTACCATCAACACCACCATTAAAAATAGACATCGTATCAGATGTGGTTTGTCCTTGGTGCGTTATCGGCTATCGACAGTTAGCGCAAGCCTTAGAGTCGACTAATACGGCTTACGAGATTCACTGGCATCCGTTCGAGCTTAATCCTAATCTAGACGGTGAAGGTCAAAATCTACGCGAGCATGTGGCCGAAAAATATGGCGTAAGTGATGAAGAGTCACAGCAAAGTAGAGATAGGATGCAAGCAGCGGGCAGCGAGGTTGGCTTTAGTTTTAACTTTAATGATGATAGTCGGATATATAATACTTTTAACTTGCATCAACTGCTACATTGGGGCAAGCAACAAAATAAGATGCATGAGTTAAAGCAAGCTTTATTCACTGCGCACTTTACCAATAACCGCGATATTTCTACCGTTGAGGTATTGGCGGATATAGCTGGCGAAGTTGGCTTGGATCGAGCTACAGCAGTAGCCGTGTTAGCAGATCAACGTTTTGCTGATGATGTGCGCAAGTCTGAGCAGTGGTCACAGCAACAAGGTATTCAAAGTGTACCAGCAGTGATTTTTAATGACCGTCATCTGATCGCTGGTGCACAAGGGGTAGAAAACTATAGAATTATCTTAAAGCAGCTGGCTGAGATGGCTGAATAAATCGCTTTTTTAGTGCTACGTAAGTTAGAACTTTAAGCCTAAGCAGGTTTCACCTCAAGTATTACTTCGCTTGAGGTTTTATGTGAACAGCCGTTTATAGAATTCGCTAGTTATTAGTGCTATAAACTGTATTATTAAGCTCATATAGCATTTTTATGAGCCAAGCTTTATAGATAAGGAAGTCGTTGATGATGGGAATTGAGTTTTATACTAATGGGCATATTATTAGTGAAGCTGATAGCATGCGCCAAAAGCTTGGGGAGTTAGCTAAGCAATACGCTGCTAGCTGCGCCATTATCGTCACTGATGCTGGTATCACTCAACTGGGCTATGTTGCTATCGCTCAGCAAGCGCTACAAGCATCGGGGATAAAAGTGGTTGTTTTCGACAGCGTGGTAGCCGATCCACCAACTGAAGTGGTCAACGATGCCATGGCACTGGCAAGAGCCAATAACTGCGACTTAGTCATTGGCTTAGGTGGTGGCAGCTCTATTGATACCGCTAAGATAGTCGCTCTACATGCTAATGACTTTGAGTGCATAAACGATATCTTAGATGTGGATCTAAGTCACTTTAAAAAAACAGCGCTTTTCGCTATACCTACTACTGCAGGAACGGGTGCTGAAGCTACCTTTGTATCGGTTATTACTAGTAAGGATGGCAGCAAAAAAGCCATTTATACCCCAAAGATTATTCCCGATGTCGCTATTTTGGATGCGACACTGACCCTAAAGTTACCTCGTCATATCACGGCAGCAACGGCACTTGATGCTATGGTTCATTGCATTGAGGCTTATACTAGCCGTAGCAAAAAGAATGTTATCTCAGATGCATTAGCCCTAAAAGGACTACAAATGCTATGGCATAACTTTGATACTGTACTCAATCAAGGCGATAACCTCGAGGCTCGTGCTGAAATGCTGCTAGGCTCCACTTTAGCCGGCATGGCCTTTGTCAACTCTTCAGTAGCTGCTGTGCATGGCCTCTCTTATCCTTTGAGTATTAACTTTCATATTCCACATGGTCATGCTAATGCGTTAGTTATGTGCGGAGTGTTTAGCTTTAATTTATCAGCTGCTGCTCCTTTATATGCTGAGCTCGCCCGTGCGGTTATGCCTATCCAAACCGCTGCCATGAATGATTCAGATGCGGCAAGAGAGCTTATAGTTCAGTTAAAACGCTTCTTAGAAACTAGTGGACTCAAGTATCGCTTAACTGAGTTAGCTATCACTAAAAATGACATTCCAGCGCTGGCTGATATCGTTATCAATACCTACGCTCGGCTTATTGCCACTAATCCTAAGGACATGACTTTAGAACAAGTCACAGCAATATATGAGGAGATTCTCTGATAGTTGCTCATAAGTACTTAGTAAAGTACTTATAATTACTGCTAGCCACGGCTAGTTTTTAACTCGTTTTGTCTATTAATCAAGGAAGATAAAGATGTCAAAATATTCATTAGAAGTTGTTGTTGATGGTTTTCACTATCTAGAAGGACCACGCTGGCACAAAGGTGCCTTATGGTTCGTAGATTTTTATACTCAAGGAGTGTATCGGGTCAATGATGAGGGAGTAGCAGAAAAGAGAGTTCATATCGAGCAGCAACCTTCGGGTTTAGGCTGGTTACCTGATGACCGGATGCTGATTGTATCGATGAAAGATCGTAAAGTTATGCGCTTAGAGGCTAATGGTGAGTTAGTGGTGCACGCTGATATCTGGCAGCATTGTGCAGGCCACGCCAATGATATGGTGGTAGCGCCTAATGGGGATGCTTATGTCGGCAACTTTGGTTTTGACTTAATGGGTGGCGCTGATTATAAGAGCGCCGGCTTAGTGCTTGTAAAACCTGATGGTAGCTCACAGCTAGTAGCAGAGGGCTTAGCTTTTGCAAATGGTATGGTAATCTCTGCTGATCAAAAAACCTTAATCGTTAACGAGCTGTTCGGGAATAAAATATCGCAGTTTACTATTAATGAAGATGGCACCTTGGGAGACAAGCGCGATTTTGCCAGCTTTGGCGAGTTGGGAGATGAGCCCAATCTTGGAGTGCGTATAGGCAATGCCAAAATACTACCAGATGGCTTAGCGTTAGATGCTGAGGGAGCAGTATGGATTGCAGACACTCTAAATCAGCGTGCAGTACGTATAGCTGAAGGCGGAGAAATACTAGAGACTATCGATACTGCACCTGAAGGTGTGTTTGCGGTTGCTCTTGGTGGAGCAGAGGGCAATACCTTGTTTATGTGTGCAGCCCCTGACTGGGATGAAGCGGCACGTAAAGCGGAAACTAAAGGGCGTATGCTAGCAGTCAGGGTTGAGGTGGGTCATGCTGGCACGCCTTAATTTAATTTAAAGCTGCTTTACTTTGTATGTGGTTTGCAACAAAGCGTTTAAAACCCCTAACGATAAAAGCCTTTATTAACAAATTGTTAGCTGGCAAATAAGCTGAATTAAGGCTATAGATCGAAAGTTGCAATATAGTTTATTTAATGCGAAGATTGCTATATTATTACAAAGTATATTTAATTTAGCTTATCTTATTGTATAAGACCAACACTATTCAAGGATGAATTCAATGTCTAATACCCTGTTTAACACTATAAAGTCGCCACTATTACTATCTGCCATATTAGGGGCTAGTTTAACCATTAGTGCCTGTTCCTCTCCAAGTTCAGAAACTGCGGCAACAGATGACACAACAGCAAAGACAACAGACGCTGCGGTATCTGCAGATAAGCTTGAGACTAAGTTTGTTACTATAGCAACAGGCGGTGCATCAGGGCCTTATAATATTATCGGCACCGCACTATCAGAGATTTATGCTAAAACTTTTGGGGTTAACTCCAAAACTCAAACCACAGGTGCATCAGTAGAAAACGTTAACTTGTTGACCCAAAGTAAGGTCGATATGGTACTAGCGCTGAGCGACGTAGTCACTGATGCGATTGAAGGCACCAATAACTTTGAAGCACCGATCACTAACATTCAACAGATTGCCGTATTGTATCCCAACGTTGTTCAGCTAGTGACCTCTGAAGGCTCTGGCATTAAAAATATCGAAGATTTGCGTGGTAAGCGTATTGCCGTTGGTGACCAAGGTTCTGGAACCGAAGTTAATGCTAGAACTCTGCTAGAGGGTTTTGGCATGACTTATGATGATGTTAAAGTCGATTATTTAGGCTTTGCTGACGCTGCTGATGCGATGAAATCAGGTAAAATTGAGGCCGCTTTTATTAGTAGTGGCTTACCAAACTCATCAATACTAGAGTTGGAACAAGGAATAAAACTGCAAATAGTCGCTATCGATCAAGCTAAGCTAAGCGAGATTATCAAAACTAAGCCTTATTTCAAAACCTTTGAGATTCCTGCAGGTACTTATGGCAATGAAAAGGCCATACCAACCGCTGCTATTATGAATGCTTTATTGGTGCGTGCTGATTTATCTGAAGACGACGGTTACAAATTAACTAAAGCCATATTTGATAATTTAGAAGGTCTAAAAACAGCTCACCAAGCGGCTAATGATATCAGCTTAAAAACAGCTAGTGAGGGCATGGTAGCCCCTATGCATCCTGGAGCTAAAAAGTACTATGACGAGCAAGCCGCGAAATAAACCTTCATGGCTAGGACTATATTTATGGTCGGGCGCAGCATTGATTGCTGCGCTAGTTGTTTTTGCTCTATGCGCTATAGTGGATCGTCAGAATGTCATTGAAGTGCGAGTTAATAGTAGTGATAGAGAGGGTAAAGTCGCCAATACTGAACTAACCTGTTATTTCGTTGAACCTAACTTTCAACTGCGTTGGATTCATTCAGTAGAGAAGCAGTGGTGGGAGGAGCAGTATATCCGTAAGAGTGAGGGGTTACTGTTGACTACTACTTATTTTCAAGCTTTTGGGGCCGGCACCCCATCGACCGAAGTGCTCGCTAAAGTACAAAAACCTGGCTATATAGGCTATCAAATTAATCAAAAACTACCCGCTCTAAATTGGGTAGTATCACGGCTGACTCAAGGTGAGATTGACTACGGTGGTAACCGAATTCTAATCCACAAGTTAGTGCCGGACTATTCTGAAGTGACTATCACTCCAAGAGCTTATAATCTAATAGATAGATGGAAAAAGGACTTATGTCATGACCTCCCACGTGAAGGATCACAATAGCGGGTTTTCTTTAACTAACCATGATGCTAACTTAGCGCATCAATCTACTAGTCATATAGATACTGGGGTTAATACTGATATTGATGTGGTTAACGATGTCAATAATGATGTTGATCCTAGTGTCACGCAAGCGATACTAGAAAAATACGATCGCGAATCAATTACCCGCCATATCACTCATGGCCCTGTAAAATACTTTATTGCTATCCTTTGTATTTTATATTCTATTTTTCACTTATATATCACCTTTAATCCGATGCCAGCATTGCTGCAACGCTCTGTGCACGTAGGAGTTGGTTTTGCACTGATTTTCCTTATCTTTCCAGCTAGTAAAACCAGTAGCCGCAAAAAAGTTGCTTGGTACGACTGGATTTGGTTTGTGCTATCGCTATCAGGGATGGCTTATTTGATATATGAGTATCAAAGTATTGTGACCTCACGTGGCGGTATTGCCAATCAGGTCGATGTTATCTTCTCCATTATTACCGTTATTTGCGTGCTTGAGGGTAGTCGGCGGATTACTGGTTGGATTCTGCCAATATTGGCTTGTATATTTTTGCTATATCCTTTTATTAGTCACTTAGACTTTATGCCGAATCGACTACTCACTAGGCCTTATGATTTTGGCGATATTTTTGGTCAGTTATTTTTAAAGACCGAAGGGTTATATTCTGTCGCTATTGGGGCGTCAGTTACGTTTATCTTTTTGTTTATTTTGTTTGGCGCATTTTTAGCACGCTCTGGTATGGGTCAGTTATTTAATGACTTAGCATTGGCGCTGGCAGGTGATAAAAAGGGTGGTCCAGCCAAGGTTGCGGTCATATCCAGTGGCTTTATGGGCAGTATCAACGGTTCAGCCTTATCGAACGTGGTCAGTACTGGCGCTTTCACTATTCCGCTAATGAAAAAAGTAGGTTATCACAAAGACTTTGCAGGAGCAGTAGAAGCTAGTGCCTCAGTCGGTGGGCAGATATTGCCACCTATTATGGGTGCCAGTGCTTTTATTATGGCAGAGACGACGGGGCTACCTTATAGCACTATCGCCTTGGCCGCACTATTGCCAGCGATACTTTATTATTTAGGTGTGATCGCGCAAGTACATTTTCGTGCTGGGCGTCGCGACCTAAAAGGGATCGCTAAAGAGAGTTTACCGCGAGTAAAAGAAGTACTAAAAGCGCGTGGCCACATGCTACTACCCATAGTATTTTTGATATTTTTATTAATAAAAAATGTCCCAGTAGGCTATGCCGCTGCTTATACTATTGGCTTTACAGTGGTAGTAAGTATGCTGCGCAAAGAGACCCGTATGGGGTTCAAAGATATTCTAGGCGCTCTTGAGGATGGGGCACGCCAGTCATTAGCAGTGATGGCCGCTTGTGCAGTAGTAGGTATTATTATCGGAGTGGTTAGTTTGACCAGCTTTGGTACGGTAATGACCTCCTCTATTGTCACTTTAGGTGCAGGGTCCTTGTTCCTTACTCTGGTATTGACCATGCTAGCATCTATGGTCTTAGGCATGGGGCTACCTTCTATCCCAGCTTATATTATTACTGCTACGATGGCAGCACCGGCATTAGCAGGCTTTAATATTCCTATTTTATCAGCGCATATGTTCGTATTTTACTTTGGTATCTTTGCTAATATTACACCACCAGTGTGCCTTGCTGCCTTTGCCGGCGCAGGTATCTCAGGTGGTGATCCAATGAGAACAGGATTCTTATCATTGAAGCTGGCATTAGCTGGATTCATCATACCCTTTATGTTTATCTATAGCCCTGCTATGTTAATGATAGATCCGACTGGGCTTGCAGTAACAGCGAAAGATTTTCCGCTGCCGTCTATCATGAGTATAGTGACTATAGTAGTGACTTCAATCATTGGGGTCTTGGCCCTTAGCGCAGCTTTAGAAGGCTATTTCAAAAGTGATATGAATCTGATAGTGCGCTGTATTTTAGCAGCTGGAGCATTATTACTGATTTATCCAGGTCTTATAACTAGTGTAATAGGCGCTGTAATAATAGTCGCTATAGCGGTATTGAATACCAAGGCTAGCAAGTCGCTATCTACCCCTTCTCCTGCTTAGTGTTGAATGCGCAGCGTTCATAGTTAAGCGCTTATAGCTAAGCGTTCATAGTTAGGCGCTTATCGACAGTCCCATTATAAAAAAAGGTCACTTCATTTGAGGTGACCTTTTTTGTTAGCTATTTTTAGTAACTGGCTTTTAGTTACTCTGCTATATAAACCTTTAGCCAGCGCCTTTATTAGCATAGCCTGACTTTGCACAAAGCCATTATATTTAGCTAAATAATCATCTGTATTTTCGACACGGCTAATATTTAGTAGCAGTTCCCAACGGCAAAATTTGGTTCTTATTAGGTTTAAATCACTGATATCTGACTTTAGTAAAACCGTTACATCGTTATAAGCTTGACCAGTGAACTTTTGGCAGCTAGTACAGTGGCAAATAGTACAGTGGCAAATGAAGCGCTCAAAGGGCTGGTCATGGATAGTATAAGGCAGGACTAGAATATGGTTTAAAGAGTCAGCAGTTTACAGAATTATTAGGTTACAAAATAAATAAGTTATAAAGTCAGTGCTTTATTTGAGAAGAAATTGTTTTTAAAAATAGCAGCCTAAGGGTACGTTTAATCATTCACTAAGTCACCTTAAAGATTATCAGGGCTTAAGACTGTGAGTAGTTCAGATTGTCAGTGGTTAAAGTTGTCAGCGATGAAAATATTAGGCTGATCAGCCGATGGTCAGCATTGCAATAAGCAAGTTGCATGACGGTTATCTGTGCTAGTAATTTTAAGATCATAGCAGGGTCATTTGTCCCTATTTTAACTAGATTGGAAATATGGTTTAGCCCAGACGAGAGTAGCGGTATCTAGGTCAGTTAGCCGCGTTGCAGCGCCTCAGTTTGTGGCGGCATCGTGGCAGTATAAAAGTCATCAGCTGATAGCGGCTGCCGCTGCCGCTCACCATAATAAAAATAGCTGGCTGGAGTGGCTGCTGTATAGGCGTTAACCATCTAAAATCAGAGTGACAATAAGGGTCATGGTGACGGTTTTAGTGTTTGCTAGTGTGGTTTATCCGCCTAGTTAATTGAGACGTCTTATCCTAGCTGACTAACAACCCCTTAAATAATACTAAGTTTAAGCTAATCTGCCCGAGCAAAGTGTTTGACTGTGTGTTTGTAGACATTGTGTAAATGTTGCTGTAGTGTAAATAAGAAATAATTATTTTTTTTGAGATGGTTAGGTTAGAAAATGGCGTATTTGTAAGCTATAGCTCGCCTGTTTAACGGTATTTAACCATCAGCTCAGCGTCAACGGATAATCACTGTATCCCAAGGCTAGCTAACTATATTGCAACAATTGATATTTAATGAAAGTTAATTTTTAACAGTGTCATGGATGACACTTGGCTTATTAGAGGAAACACATGGACGTTTTACAACTGCTCATTAGCGGTACAGCTAACGGCTGCATATACGGGCTGTTGGCGCTAGGTTTTGTATTAATTTACAAAGCGTCAGAAGCAGTCAACTTTGCTCAGGGCGATATGTTAATGTTTGGGGCGATGTTGGGCATCACGTTTATTAACGCCGATGAAGCCAATCTGCCCTTTTTAGTGGGGTTAACCTTAGCCGCCATTTTAATGGGGTTATTTGGTTATCTATTAGACCGTTTTGTACTAAGAGGTATTTTTGGCCAACCCCAATTTGCGATGGTTATTCTGACCATCGCTTTAGGCTTTTTAATTCGTTTTGTCGCTGGCGTGATCTGGGGACACAATCCCATTTATCTTGAAACCCCCTTCACTGGCAAAATGTTGCCATTGGGCACTATCAACGTGCCTATCATTGATGTGGTGATTATCTTTGCCACTACCTTGTTAACCGCCATGATCTATTTTTTCTTTGCGCATACTCGTCTCGGGATTGCGATGCAAGCTAGTAGTCAAAATCAGATGGCGGCCTATTATATGGGCATTTCGGTAAAGCGGGTGAATGGCATAGTCTGGGCTTTATCAGGCGTGGTTGCGGCAATCGCTGGGATATTATTTGCCGCCAAGGGAGCGGTAGAACCGTCGGTTGGGCTGTTATTCGGCATTAAGGCATTTTCGGCAGCCGTTATTGGGGGCTTAGGATCGTTGCCGGGTGCCTTAGTAGGTGGCTTGTTGATTGGCATTATCGAACCATTTGCCTCACGTTATTTACCGTCAGGTACCGGGCAACTGGCCCCGTATGTATTGATGCTAATCATATTAATTTTGCGTCCTGGCGGTATCTTTTCGCAAGTCAAACAGAAAAAAGTATAGCCACATTAATTGAGGTACGTCGCATCTGCGCTGATTGATAGAGAGAGAACATTTAGATCACATTTATATTTAGATAATGCTTATTTATATAAGTACCAAGTATATAAGTACCAAGCATTAAGGATATAGAGATCAAGGACGAGGCCGCATCATGAAAACCATATTTAAACGTAGCTACGATCAGGATATCAACCTGTTTAAAGACCGATCGCATTTGATCAAATATGCGTTATTACTACTTTTATTGTTAGCCGCCCCATGGCTATTGGCCAGTTACTATTTAAATGAGCTAAGTGCGGTCTTAATCTGGTCGGTAGCAGGGCTAGGTTTGATGCTGTTAACTGGCCATACCGGACAGGTTAGTTTGGGTCATGCGGCGTTTATGGCCATTGGTGCATTTACCAACTTAGCCTTGATGCTACGAGGTTGTAACTTTTTCTTGGCCCTAGCAGCTAGTGCCATTATCACAGGATTGATAGGGGCTATTATCTCTCGGCCGATTCTGCGCACCAGCGGCATTTACCTGTCGATCGCCACCTTGGTGTTAAGTATCATCATCGAGGATGTGGCGATCTTGGCCGAGCCGATTACAGGGGGCGTGGCGGGTCTAACAGCAGCGCCTATCTTTATCTTTGGCTATCAAGTTGACCGCTATGTTGCCCCAACGGCGTTCTATTTTTTGTGTTTGGCTATTTTAATTCTAGTGATTGTCGCTTACTTAAATATTTTACGCTCGTCGACGGGTAGGGCGTTTGTCGCCATCCGTGATAGCGAGGTATCAGCACGGGCGTTGGGTATTAATGTGACCCGTTTTAAAACGCTAGCCTTTGGATTGTCCTGTGCCATTACAGGGATGGCCGGGGCATTATACGCCCACTTTGTCCAAGCAGTTAACTATGAAAGTTTTTTAGTTTTGATATCGATTACTTTGTTATTACAGGTAGTGGTTGGGGGCTTAGGCTCGATTCACGGGGCGATCTTAGGGGCGATTGTAGTGGTATTGCTACCGCAAGTGATTGCCATCGGTGGCGACTTTATGAGTCAAAATATGGGTATCTCGATCGCCAATTATCCGGGTATCGATACCGCCTTATTTGCCTTGGTTATTGTCATTATGATTATTTATGAGCCGCGTGGATTGTATGGTATGTGGGTTAAGGTACGCACTTGGTTAGAGCTGTTTCCACTGTATCGTAAGGGTATGTTCCGTCGCTCGAAGACCTATCTGAAAACGGAGCGGATGCAATGAGCTTATTACAAGTAGAGTCGCTGTCTATCGCTTTTGGTGGCGTCAAGGCGGTCGACCAAGTCAGTTTTACAGTAGAAGAGGGCGAGGTATTTACCATTGTCGGGCCCAATGGGGCAGGCAAGTCGACTATTTTTAATCTGATCAGTCGTTTGTATGAAGCCGATTCGGGCACGATTCATTTTGATGGTCATGACCTGACCCATGCACCGGCCCATGATATTGCCAAACATGGCATTGCACGCACTTTTCAAAACATTGAACTGTTTGATCACTCGACTGTGCTACAAAACTTGCTGATTGGTCGTAGTTGCAAACGCACCACCCATTGGCTGCAAGAGTTGTTGTTTTTACCCAGTGTGCGGCAAAGCGAACGGGAACATCGCCGCAAAGTAGAGGCGGTGATTGATTTTTTAGATTTGGCCCCTTATCGAGATAAGCTGATCGCAGCCTTGCCTTACGGTATTCGTAAAGTGGTCGAAATTGCCCGAGCCTTATCGTGCGAACCAAAATTAATTTTATTAGATGAACCGGCTTCTGGCCTGAGTGTGGAGGAGACCGCCGATATGGCATGGTGGATCGAAGACATGCAAAAAGACTTAGGTCTAACAATTTTGATGGTCGAGCATGACATGAGCTTGGTGAACAGGGTATCCAATCGGGTATTGGCTGTTGCCGAGGGCAAGTCATTGGCAATGGGTACGCCAGCTGAGGTGCAATCTAACCCTGCTGTGATCGAGGCCTATCTAGGCAAGGAAGCCGTATGACGACGACACTGTTAGAACGCACAAAGAAAAACGATTCAGCTGGTTCAGCTGCGTCTAATCCCGATAATTTGCTAGAACTGCATAACTTAGAAGCATTTTATGGGCCAGTCATGGCCCTGCGGGGCGTCTCCATCGAGGTGCCTAAAGGCAAAATCGTCACAATTTTAGGCGCAAATGGGGCGGGAAAAACCACCTTAATGAAGACTATCTCTGGGGCACTAAAACCCCGCAAGGGCGAGATATGGCTACGTGGCAACCGCATTGATGGCATTGAAGCCGATAGATTAGTGCGACAGGGATTGGCACATGTACCCGAAGGCCGAGAGGTGTTTCCGTTTTTAACTATCGCTGAAAACCTCGCAATGGGGGCTTATATCCGCAAAGATAAAGCAGAGATTGCCCGTGATATCGAGATGGTTTATACCTATTTTCCAATTTTAAAAGAACGCCGTAATCAGAGTGCGGGCACCATGTCAGGCGGGCAACAACAGATGCTGGCAATTGGACGAGGATTGATGTCTCGTCCTGATCTTATGTTGCTAGACGAGCCATCACTTGGATTATCGCCCCTATTGGTACAAGAGATCTTTGCGATTATTCGCAGACTAAATATCGAGCAGGGCGTTACTATTTTACTGGTCGAACAGAATGCCCGTATAGCCTTAGGTGCTGCCGACTATGGTTATGTGCTTGAAACTGGCCGCATTGTGATGGCTGACTCGGCAGCAAACCTTATTGAATCAGAGGATATTAAAGAGTTTTATTTGGGCCAGTCTGACAAAAAAACTGAAGCGCCGATGCGTTGGAAGCGCAAAAAGACATGGCGTTAAAACCGATAAAAGACAGCCGTATATGGCAAGTTTACCCAGCCTATGGACAGGCGATAGCAAGCGACAATCAGGTCAGTAAACCAAAGGTCAAGCAACGATGAATACCAATAATGCAACAAGGCCAACACCGAAGGCGGCCACACATTTTAATCCAACAGTAGACGTGCGCCAAGATCAACCTGTCGCTAATGCCAGCCATCAGGCAGCGCCGATCTTGATCGATGGCTGTGACACCTTAGTTAAGTTGTGGCGACAAAACTGCTTGAAGTGGGATAGCAAAATTGCCCACCGTGAAAAACAGCTGGGTATCTGGCAAAGCTATAGCTGGCTAGATTATTATCAGCGAGCGCAAGATATCGCCATGGGGCTGGTAGAGCTGGGCTGTCAAGCGGGCGATACCGTATCGATCCTAAGCGAAGATAATAAAGAATGGCTATATTGTGACATGGCCATTAATGGCATTGGAGCGATTGCCAATGGCATCTATACCACAGACAGTGCCAGCCAACTGGTCTACTTACTAAGTGACAGTCAATCGCGCTTTTTAATTGTCGAAAATGATGAGCAATTGCACAAGTTTTTGTCAGTGCGCCAGCAACTGCCTCATATAGCGAAGGTCATTGTTTTTGATAAAAAAGGCCTGCGTGATTTGGTCGATGATGACATCCTATTTTTAGATGATTTGTATACGCTAGGCATGGCAGCACCAGACGCAGCCACCCGTTTTGCTGCTGCCATTGCAGCCACCCAACCTGAAGACATACGCACCCTGATCTATACCTCTGGTACCACTGGTAACCCAAAAGGGGCCATGATTACCCAGCGCAATATATTGGCCCAACTGCAAAACCTACAGCCGGTACTAGACGTCCATTCTGATGATGAACAACTGTGTTTTTTGCCCTTGTGTCATATGTTAGAACGTTTGGTGTCAGTCGATATGCCTATTCATCATGGCTGCTATGTTAATTTTGCCGAAAGTATAGAAACCGTGTTTGATAATCTATGTGAGATTTCGCCGGATACCTTTACTGCCGTACCTCGATTTTGGGAAAAGATCTATGCCAGCGTAATTAACTTGCGGGCTGATGCAGGCGGTTTTAGCCAATGGATGTTTGATCAAGCCATTATCAGTGGTCATGCCAATAACAATAGTCCCCGTCCCAGCCTGATTAACCGCCTACAGCTTAAATTTTGGGATCTGTTGGTACTGCGTAACCTGCGCAAGCTGATCGGTATGAACAATATCCGGCGGGCTTTGACTGGTGCTGCGCCTATATCGCCCGAGCTATTACAGTGGTATCAAGCGATCGGGGTCACCATTTATGAAGGCTATGGTATGACCGAAAGCGCTGGAGTGATCTCGGTCAATACGGGACAAGAGATGCGGGTGGGTAGTGTCGGAAAGCCAGTGCCCAATACCCAAGTGCGTATTGCCGATAATGGCGAAATCTTATGCCAAGCCGATAGCATATTTTTTGGTTATTTAAATCTACCCGAAAAAACCGCCGAAGATCTAAAGGATGGCTGGCTGCATACTGGTGACGTCGGCGAGTTACGTGATGGCTACCTGTATATTACAGGCCGTATTAAAGACATTATTATTACCGCTGGTGGCAAAAATATCACCCCAGCTGCCATCGAGAGCCAGCTAAAATTTTCTCCTTATATTGGTGATGCTGTAGTAATCGGCAACCAACGCAAATACCTGACTTGTTTGATCATGATTGATCAAGACAATGTCGAAAAATACGCCCAAAATCATCAAGTGAACTTTTCTGATTTTAAATCACTATGCCAAGCCCCTAAAGTGCTTAAGCTGATTGAACAGGTGGTTAACGATGTTAATAAACAGTTCGCCTCAGTCGAACAGATCAAATACTTTCGCTTAATTGATGTCTTGTTAGGAGCAGAAGACGAAGAACTGACCGCTACCATGAAACTTAAACGTAGTCTCGTCGAACAAAAGCATCACGCTTTAATCGACTCAATGTATTAATCGGCGTTTGCCATAGGAGCAACACATGAAACGGATTTTCACCCTGACCCTAGCCATGCTATTAGCAGGCTGTTCACAAAACCCGGTCGAAGGCGACCCTGCCAATACAGCGGAGGGCGATGCAGCTACGACCAGCCTACCGGTTAATGGCGTCACCGATGACGAAGTCTTAATCGGCGGCATGCTAGATTTATCCGGTCCCTTTGCGGCTTTTTCTGTCCCTGCCGTCGCAGCTGCCAACCAGTATTTTGAAACAGTCAATGCAGCGGGTGGCGTTCACGGCCGCAAGATTAGATATATTGTCGAAGACCATGCCTACCAAGTTCCCAAGGCAGTCCAAGCAGCCAACAAATTGGTCACTCGCGACAAAGTCTTTGCCATGTTACTAAACGTCGGTACTGCCCACAACATGGCGGCTTTTCCGGTGTTAGATAATAACAATGTTCCCAATGTGATTCCCTTAAGCTTGGCCATGCCAATGCAGACAGAAGGCGATTTCTCACGGCGCTTTACCATCGGCTCGACCTATTATCAAACCATGAAAGCAGGCATGAAATACATTATCGAAAAAGAAAATGTGACCAAATTGTGTACTATGTACTTTCCATCAGATTTTGGAGAAGAGACTCATCAAGCAGCCAAAGAGTTGGCCGCAGAGATCAACACACTAGAGCTGGTTGAAGTATCTACCCATCGCCCCGACGAAACCGACATGTCCGGTACCTTGGCAAAAATGCGTGAAGCCGATTGTGGATTGGTTGCCGTTGCTCTAACGGTTAGACCCAGTATTGGCGTCGTTGCCACTGCCAAATCAATGGGTTGGGATGAGGCGAAATTTATTGTTCCTATATCCAGCTTTCATTCGGCAGTATCCGGTGCGCCAGGCGGTATTACTGAAGGTCTCTATGCCGTCTCACTATGGGAAGATCTAGACATCTTAAAAGCCAATCCTAAGACAGCAGAATGGATTGCTAACTACAAAAAAGCCAATGGAGAAGAGCCAAATACAGGCGCAGCGATTGGTTATCTGGGTGCTAAAATATTAGTCGAAGGCTTAGAAGCTGCTGGCCCTACTCTTAATGCCGACTCGTTAGCCAAAGGCATCGAAACCGTTAATATCGATGATGATGTGATCAATGCCCATATCGGTATGAGCGCTGATAACCATGCTGCCGTAACGCAAGCCTATCTGTCGCAGGTTGTCGACAGTCAATGGCAAACCGTAGCAAAAATTATCGAGTAATCAATATTGAGGACCAGTTCGTCTACTTAACGGCTGATAATCCAGCACTCAATGAAATCGACTGACCATAAACCCTTGCCGTTATTAATGACAAGGGTTTATGCGTTTAAATTGTGAGCAAACTTAGGGCATCTTAACCGGCTTTACATGACAATCCTTAGCGCAGGCTTTGGTCTGGCTAAGCGGTCATGAATAGTCATAGTGAAAACAGAGGTCACTTAAGCTGATCTTTTTTAGTAACTATCTTTAGCTACTAACGTCTAGCTACTCTGCTATATAAACCTTTAGCCAGCGCCTTTATTAGCATCGCCTGACTTTGTACAAAGCCATTGTATTTGGGTAAGTCATCGTCCATGTCTTCAACACGACGATTATAAAATAGATGCATAGTAGGTTCAGGTAGCGCCGCTACATCAGGGTAGTTAGTAGTAGGCACTAAGATAAGATTGCCAGCTAATCCCATCTCTATACTGGGTTTATCGCAGCGAGTACATAGACCACGGCTAATATTCGGTGGCAGTTTCCAACGGCGAAATTTGGTTCTTATTAGGTTTAGATCACTGACATCTGACTTTAGTAAAACCGTCACATCGTTATAAGCTTGACCGGTGAACTCTTGACAGATAGTACAGTGGCAGATAAAGCGGCCAACAGGCTGATTGTTGATAGTATAAGTGTTGCTTTGACAGGCGCAAGAGCCTTCCTGTGGGGTAAATTCATTGCTCATCGGTCAGTCCTTAATAACAAAGTTTATCTACATTTATTATGCTTAAATATAGCATCATCTCAGGCGTATGATAGGCTCACGCCCCAATAATTAGAGGATGACCCACGTTTGGCGCATAGAATGTATCCTATGAAAGCCAAAGATACTAATCTAAGTTTCGATGCTACGTTACTAGATTTTCGGCTAGAAAAAAGCCAAGGTATTAGTAGAGCGTTTATAAAAAAAGGAGACCTATAGCAGGTCTCCTATTTTATAAACTGTGTAAGAAATAAAATTCTAGCAGCCCAATTTGCCTTCAGCAATAAGGGCTTTTTTGCTACGGATAGGAGCTGGGCAATCTTCACCATAATACTGACGGTCGGCAAAGTAGCTTGAACGTACCATAGGACCCGCCCAAATGTTAAAGAAGCCAATTTTTTTGCCGTAATCCATATAACGCTGGAACTCATCTGGATGTACATAGCGATCGACTGGCGCGTGGTTCTTACTAGGCTGTAAGTACTGGCCCACAGTAATCATATCAACGTTATGCGCTTTTAGATCGTCAAGTAAAGTATAAATCTCTTCTTCAGTCTCGCCTAAGCCCACCATAAAGCCACATTTAGTAGCGATATCAGGACGACGTTCTTTATAAATTTTTAGCAAGTCTAAAGAATGCTGATAATCAGAGCCGGGGCGGAAAGCTTTATAAAGACGGGGCACCGTTTCAATATTATGGTTAAACACATCTGGCGCTGTTTCTGTGAGTAGGTCTAAAGCGATATCCATACGACCACGGAAATCAGGAACTAAGATTTCAATTAAGCAATTCGGGCTAAGTGCTCTTGCCTCATTAAGTACTTCAACAAAGTGAGCAGCGCCACCATCTTTTAGATCATCACGATCAACTGAGGTGATAACCGCATACTTTAGCTTAAGACCTAAGATGGTTTCGGCAGTATGGCGTGGCTCATCAGCATCTAGCTGATTAGGGCGACCATGACCGACGTCACAGAATGGGCAGCGACGAGTACAAATGTCACCCATAATCATAAAGGTAGCCGTACCATCAGAGAAGCACTGTGCTAAGTTTGGGCAGGCAGCTTCTTCACAAACGGTAAATAGCTTTTGCTCACGCAAAGTGGCTTTAATACGAGCTACTTCGGCAGGGGATGAGAGTTTAACCCGGATCCAGTCTGGCTTTTTCTTGGCCTCGACAGTCGGGATCACTTTAATTGGGATACGCGCAACTTTATCGTAGCCACGTAATTTTTCGCCTTGGATGGCTTTCTTGGGTTTGACTCTGGCAGCAGGGACGTGCGTTTGTACGGCTAATGAGCTCATAGTTCTTCCTAACCCTTATGATCCTAAACCTTCATAATCCAAATTGTTACAGGATAAGGGTTTAATTTATTATTTGACGACAGTGATTATTCATTGATAACGAGTGTTTTGAATGACCCAATTATAGCAAAAATAACTATTTTTATCATCTTTGTATCGTGACAGAATAGAGGAAAAATAAACTGAAATACGGTTTAGATATTAGAATAAATAGCTATTAATGAGTTATAAGATTTAGTTGCGATGCGGCGCTCAGTTGTACTCATTTATGACTCTGAGATACAGACATGGAGGCGAGTGGTTACTAGGATAAAGCTAAAGAATTATTATATTGAATATAAGCGACTTGAGTGACAACCATTGAGATTAAAGTGCACTTTAGGCGTAGCGTTTAATTTAACAGAAATACTTGCAAAAAACACGGCAAAATTAACTTAATATCTATATTGGTTTTATTTATCACTATTGATAACCTAAAGTTTATTAAAAGCCATCCATAGTAGAAAATACCTCCCATTTCGTTAATAAATGTTGGCTATACCTAGCTGTTTACGCTTTGGTCATTAACATTTTGGACGTTTTAAGCTATATTAACAGCCATAAATATCCCATTTAGCGTGCCAGCGCAGGCAGTCATTCTGACTACCCACGTGCTGCGCTGATAATTAATGACGAGGATGACTATTGTGTTAGAAGCTTATCGTAAACATGTCGCAGAACGTGCCGAGTTAGGAATTGTACCTTTACCACTTAGTGAGCAACAAGTAGTAGATTTGGTTGAATTACTTAAAAACCCACCTGCAGGCGAAGGCGAGTTCTTAATGGACTTGTTAGAAAACCGTATTCCCCCTGGTGTTGATCAAGCCGCTTATGTTAAAGCTGCGTTTTTAGCCGCTATCGTAAAAGGTGAAGCTGAGTCTTCATTAGTCAGCAAGCAAAAGGCAGTACAAATCTTAGGTACTATGCAAGGGGGTTATAACGTCCAGCCCCTAGTTGCGGCTTTGGATGATAAAGAATTGGCGCAAGACGCTGCTGAAGCTTTAAAGAAAACTTTGCTAGTGTTTGACGCGTTCAATGACGTGACTGAAAAAGCAGAAGCTGGCAATGCTATTGCTAAAGAAGTGGTGCAGTCTTGGGCGGATGCTGAATGGTTCTTATCTCGTGCAGAAGTACCAAAAAAATCTACTTATACTACTTTTAAAGTTAGTGGCGAAACCAACACTGATGACTTGTCTCCGGCGCAAGATGCGTGGAGCCGTCCTGATATCCCATTACATGCTTTAGCTATGCATAAAAACTCTCGCGATGGCATTGTTGCTGACGAAGAGGGCGTTGTTGGGTCTATGAAACAGATCGAAGCGCTAAAAGAAAAAGGTCATCCACTTGCCTATGTTGGTGACGTTGTAGGTACCGGTTCTAGCCGTAAATCTGCGACCAACTCGGTACTATGGTTGATGGGCGATGATATCCCTAACGTGCCAAACAAACGTGGCGGCGGTCTAGTACTAGGTAATAATATCGCACCTATTTTCTTTAATACTATGGAAGACTCTGGCGCATTACCAATCGAAAAAGTAGCAGTTGACAATCTAAATATGGGCGATGTGTTTGACATCTATCCGTATGATGGCAAAATCACTAAGCATGATTCTGATGAAGTACTATCAACCTTTAAGCTAAACTCGCCAACTTTGCTTGACGAAGTTCGTGCCGGTGGTCGTATTCCATTAATCGTTGGTCGTGGTTTGACTAACCGTGCCCGTGAATACATGGGTTTGGGTCATTCAGACGTATTTGCTAAGCCAGAAGAGCCAACTGATACTGGCAAAGGCTTTACACTAGCGCAAAAAATGGTTGGTAAAGCTTGTGGTCTAGTAGGCGTGCGCCCTGGTATGTACTGCGAACCAAAAATTACTACTGTAGGCAGTCAAGATACTACTGGTCCGATGACCCGTGATGAGCTAAAAGACTTAGCTTGTTTAGGTTTCCAAGCCGATCTAGTATTGCAGTCTTTTTGTCATACCGCGGCTTATCCGAAGCCGGTCGATGTCGAAACTCAGCATACGCTTCCTGATTTTATCATGAACCGTGGCGGCGTCAGCTTACGTCCAGGCGATGGTATTATTCACTCATGGTTGAACCGTATGTTACTTCCAGATACCGTTGGTACTGGTGGTGACTCGCATACTCGTTTCCCAATTGGTATCTCATTCCCAGCAGGTTCTGGTTTAGTCGCCTTTGCTGCTGCGACTGGTGTTATGCCGCTTGATATGCCTGAATCGGTTCGTGTACGCTTCGTTGGCGAGCGTCAACCTGGTATCACGTTACGTGACTTAGTTCATGCCATCCCTTACCAAGCGATTAAAGAAGGTCTATTAACCGTTGATAAGAAGGGCAAAATCAACGAGTTTAACGGTCGTATTCTTGAAATTGAAGGTCTAGAAGACTTAACTGCTGAGCAAGCGTTTGAATTGTCTGATGCCTCAGCTGAGCGTAGTGCTGCTGGTTGCACCATCACTCTATCTGAAGCGTCAGTGACTGAGTATCTAACGTCGAATATCACCTTACTTCAGTGGATGATTTCAGAAGGTTATGGCGATGCACGTACTATCAGCCGCCGTATTGAGCAAATGCAAGAATGGCTTGCTAATCCAAGCCTGATGCGTGCTGATGAAGATGCAGAATACGCAATCGATATGACTATTGATATGTCTGAAATCAAAGAGCCGATACTTTGCTGCCCGAACGATCCAGATGATGCTAAGACTTTAGGTGATGTCGCTGGTGATACTATTGATGAAGTATTCATTGGGTCATGTATGACCAACATTGGTCACTTCCGCGCTGCTGGTAAATTGCTAAAAGATGTCCCAGCAGGTAGCTTGCAAACTCGTCTATGGATTGCGCCGCCAACCAAAATGGATGCGCGTCAATTGATGGAAGAAGGTTATTACAATATCTATGCGCAAGCCGGTGCTCGTACTGAGATGCCAGGTTGTTCACTATGTATGGGTAACCAAGCGCGTATCGCCCCAAACTCTACAGCGGTTTCGACTTCAACTCGTAACTTCCCGAACCGTTTAGGTCAAGGTGCTGACGTCTATCTAGCGTCTGCTGAAGTAGCGGCGGTTGCTGCGGTACTAGGTAAACTACCAACCAATGACGAATATCAGCAATATGCTGGTATGCTGAACAGCATGGGCGATGAAGTGTATAAATACATGAACTTCGACCGTATGTCAGAGTATACCGAAGAAGCTGATAAAATTAGCGTTGCTCAATTGAGCTAAGCTTTAGGTTTGAAAGTTAATGATTAAAATAAACCCCGTATCTTTATGATGCGGGGTTTTTTATTGAGTATAATGCTTGATAATACGAAAAATATATTTAAATATTGTACTATTCTACGAACTATTACATTAAAAGGAAAATATATGAGTTTAGCTCCAAAGTGTTTTATCTCATATTCTCACGATAATGATCTTCACAAAGAATGGGTGTTGAATCTTGCCACAAGATTAATGAAAAACGGCGTAGATATAATTTTAGATCAATGGGATGTAAGGTTAGGTGGCGATCTACCATTTTTTATGGAACGTGGATTAACTGAAGTAGATCGAGTGATATGTGTTTGTACAGAAACATATGTTTCTAAAGCAAATACAGGTTCTGGCGGTGTTGGCTATGAAAAAATGATTTTGACGTCAGAATTAATGAGTAATATAAATTCTGAAAAAATAATACCTCTTATAAAAAATAATGATGCATCTAAAGTTACACCAGTATTTCTTCAGTCAAAAAATTACATAGATTTTCGT
Organism: Psychrobacter sp. BF1; assembly: GCF_019279065.1. Taxonomy (NCBI): domain Bacteria; kingdom Pseudomonadati; phylum Pseudomonadota; class Gammaproteobacteria; order Moraxellales; family Moraxellaceae; genus Psychrobacter; species Psychrobacter sp. BF1. The sequence goes on along the minus strand of NZ_JAGYWV010000003.1, from coordinate 93,644 downwards.
AATAAAGATGATTACGAAAAAAAGTATATTGAATTGATAAAAGAAATACACGGTGAGTCTACTAAGGCTCGACCAGCACTAGGTAGTAATCCATTTGAAAATTCTGAAAGTCCAATAGCACGTATGACTAGTATAAGTGTAAGTCAATATTTAAACCCAAATTTCAGTGATAAAGTCGATTTTGATTACGAAAACAATGACGGTCGCTACATAATTGGCGCAGGTAGTATGCAATTTGAACTCTACTTTTCTAGTGCAAGCAATGGAGCAATACATATTTATAATGCTCCATCAAATATAGAGGGCGTAGCCTTGGCCTATGGCGCTAGCTCTTTTTCTGATATAACTGATGCATCAGTACTTGATTACACCTCTAGTTCGAGAACACCTAAAACAGGGGAGTTTATTACTTTAGTAAACCGAAGTGGGTTTTTTGCTGTTATTAAACTTGGTGATATAAAAGCAAGAAATCATGGAGCAGAAAGATCATCTGTATCATTTGAATATAAAATCAATCAAAATAAGAAATCAGCTTTTTAGTTAACTTTCTTTATTTCTAGCTACTTAATTAATCTTATCGCTCGTTTTATCGCTCATAAAAGTGAGCGATAAAATGATTTGGCTACCTACCCACATAAATCGGCTTACGCTTTTCCATAAATGCCGTAATGCCTTCCTTAAAGTCATCCGTTTTGGCGAGCATGGTTTGCTGATCGACTTCCATATCCAGTGCTTCATTTAGTCCCATAAAGCTGTGAGTATTAATCATATGCTTCATAGAGGCTAGCGCCTTGCCAGGCAGATTGCTTAAACGAGTTGCCAATGCTTGCACGCTTGCATCTAATTCATCGCTGCTGACCACTTGATTCACTAAGTTTAATCTTGCCATATCTTCGCTAGTCAATTTGTCGCCAAGCATCACCATTTCAGTGGTCTTAGCTACGCCAATTAATTGAGTCAATAAATAAATCCCACCAGCATCGGGTACTAGACCAATATTCACAAATGCCTGCACGAATTTGGCATTATCAGCCGCAACACGGAAGTCACAAGTCAGCGCTAAGTTCATACCTGCGCCTGCGACCGCACCTGCTAACTTGGCAATAATCGGCTTATGGATAGCGCGCAGTTTCAAACTAATTTCAGCAACTTCGCCAACCATAAAGTTAAGCTTGTCAGATAAGGCGCCACCTTCCATACCGTTCTCAAGCATCTCACCAATATGCCCACCACTTGAGAAGTTACCACCAGCGCCTTGCAATACAATCACTCGTACTTGCTCATCAGTATCGGCCTTGTTAAGGGCCTCCATCATAGCGTTCTTAAGGGTAGTACTAAAAGCATTTAAAGTCTTTGGATCATTCATAGTAATAGTGGCGATATGATCGTTAACTTGATAATCAACTGAAGGCTGCGACATGGGTTTTATCCTTATTGTAGTTTGTGGTAATAAATCATTAGATGCTCATTACTATAGCAGTTTGGATGACTTATAAAAGCAGGTTCTATGAGCGCTGAGACTATGCGTAGATGCCAAATGCATAGATACCTAGATACAGGTCTGATAAGTGGCTTCATTGCAGGCTGGGTTTTGTACACTTCAGGGTTAATGGTAAAAAGTCGTTTGTAAGCACTGAAGCTATAAGTTTGGTTATCCTAATGGCTAAGTAATAATACTATTAAATCAATGCATTATATTCTATGATAAAAACATTGAAATTTAGTTTATAGTCAGTCCACGCAAGAGTTGCTGCAGAGTCATTAGTATAAGTTTGCACGAGCCTTAGTCATATCTTCACTTTTAGACAGAAAATTTATATCAGTAGCTGGCGATTTACTAGTTGTAAATAGGATTGACTATATTAACCGATCAGCTGACATTTAAAATTAGTCAGCAAATCAATCGAACTTATTAAAGTTACTATTGCCTACAAGGAAGTGGTTATGCCTCATATTCAGCTTAATAATGCCAATATATATTATGAAGATAGCGCGCCTGACCAGCGGCATAAGCCTGTCATAATATTCGCTCACGGACTACTGTGGAGTACGCGAATGTATGACGAGCAAGTTGCCTATTTTAAAAAGAACTATCGCTGTATTGCTTTTGACTTCCGGGGGCAAGGTCAGTCGCAGATTACCAAAGACGGCTATGATATGGACTCGCTAACTGATGACGTTATTGCCTTGATGGATGCGTTGGCCATACAGAAGTGTAATTTTGTTGGTTTATCGATGGGCGGATTTGTAGGTCAGCGTATCGCTATTACTCATCCTGAGCGCTTATTATCATTAGTTCTATTAGAGACCTCGGGCGATGCTGAAGACCCTGATAATATCCCTAAATACGCTAAGTTAATGACCGCTATGCGCTGGTTAGGTATGAAGCCTGTCAGCAAAAAGATAATGCCTATCATGTTTGGTAGCACTTTTTTGACAGATAAATCACGTCGGTCGCAATATAAACAATGGCAAAAAATGCTAGAGGGCAATCATAAGATTGGCGCAACTAAAGCCACCAAAGGGGTGATTGAGCGTGCAGGTGTTTATCAGCAGCTGGGTAAGATTAACACACCAACGCTCATTATAGTCGGTGATGAAGATATGGCGACCCCTTATCCTAAAGCTGAGCGTATACATTTTGCTATAGCAGGGTCAAAGCTGGCCGTAGTGAAAGGCGCGGGGCACACGGCGACTGTAGAACAACCTCAGCAAGTGAATAATCTAATTAGCAAATTCTTGGGTAGCTGCCTTTAGTGGTAGCAGTTAGGCTATAAATTAGCTGTTAAAAAGCCGTTATCAAATTTATGATAACGGCTTTTTTACTATTTAAGGCTTATATTATAAGCTTACAGCAAGGGCTTATAGTCACTATTACCATCATTAATAGTACCAAAAACTTCAGCACGATTGACAACTTCAGTCGCCCATGCACGATGAGTTGCTGGCTCTAGCATAGTATTATTGTATTTAAATACCGCTTTGGCCTCGCTATGGAGTATGGCTTGCGCTTCATCTAACATGCTAGCAGGCACACAGTAGGCTTGTTGCACTAGAGCAATTTGACTAGGATGAATAACAGTTTTGCCGACTAATCCTAAGCCCACGTCACGAGTTAACTCTTGCATAAATAGTGTCGGCTGGTCTAAGTACTCAAAGACTGGCGCTGACAGATAAAACCCATGAGGCACAAAACAGCCGAGCAGCTGATAAGCTAAAGTACCAATTGGAGTATCATAGATGATACTGTTCTTTGGACGGCGCAAACGTAGGGCTGCAAATAAGTCGTTACCACCGATACGTAAGGCAAATACCGGCTGACTAAAGGCTTCTTTAAAACCGATGGCCAACTCTTGGTTGTGATGCGGATCAAAAAGGGCCGCGGTCTCTAGAGTCGGCATCAACAGTTGGTCGGTATCTAGATTTTGACAAGCCATACGCCAATTAGATAGGCTATACATATCGACTTTAGGTAATACAAACCCATCGAGCAATCCAATATGCCTAAAATCTGCTAATTTCTGTAGCATCATTGGGTTGCGTGGGCGCACAAATACTAAGGGTCGGGTAGGCTGCTTTGATTGCGGCTCTATCTGATCAACAGCTTGTCTTGAAGGCTCATTGATCATATCAACATGCGCCGCCCAAGTATCTAACAGCGCTTGTAAACGTATCAATGCTAACTCTATGTCGCTATGACTAACCGCATCTTCTAAACAGATAATAATACTGTTGATCGTCGAGAGTTTGTCACGCTTGATAACTTGCCAGATATCTTGTCGCGTAGCAGGCATGTAGAGACTAGCACCCAACTGGTAAGGATGATGGGTGTGCGGCTTGACCAGCGCATGCCGATCGGTAATGAGATTGGCATAAGACTGAGTATAATTATAAAGGCTGGACTCGTTTGTTGTCATATCGGGCATAATTAACGTCGTAAATAGTGATAAAGAAGTGAATGTAATTAACAGATATTGACCATAGCAATACTATAAATAGCAGGTTTAAAATAGTGATTTAAACTACTAATTATCTGCGGTTGTATTACGTTGCTTGATTAAGGTAATAGCCTGATAAGGAAGTATTTTAACACCTAATACCTCAATATTAATATCTCGCTGAGCACATAAATGTCTTAATAATAAGGTATCAGGATGGTCGGCTGTCGCTAGCAAAACACACTCAGGATCACGGCGCAATATCGCTCTTGTTGCCTCGGCAATAGTCGGTTTAATACGATTGCGATTGCTAATGTCATATTTTATTGCCAGCTCATCAATTAACGCTGCGGTCTGATAGCGTGGCTGTCCAAAGGTAGCTAAAGCCACTGGTAATACCGTCAGCTGTTGTCTTGCCATGTCAATATGATCAATGAAAGCTAGACTATGATCAACTTCTACTAAGTTATCATAAAATATACTGCGATGTAGCCCGTATTGTGGCTCAGTATATAAGCTACGTGATATAAGCCCTGACACAGTACTGTTTAACAGTCCGGAGGGAATTAACCAGTCATCGGTACTGGCTGCTAGCCAAGCCACACCAGCAGGATCAGCCAGAGTCAATAGCGGCACAACACTTAGACCTTGATGAAAAAAGTTAGCAAAATTCATATCAGTAGGATGATTAAATGACGCAAGGCTACTCGCTAGCTCTTGATAGATAGCCCCTTTACCCGTCCAGCCATCGACAAATACTATAGGACTATTCGGATAAGCCTCCAGCAGCATTTTTAGGGCTACAGGATCAAGGCCACGATCACGAATGATGCTGATACCATAATGCACGCTAGGCAGATTGTAAGCACTATTCGTGTCGGCTAGAGCACGTTGTAATAATACCCCTACTGGCAAGCCGGCACGCACTAAGCTGATTAAGACTAACGGGTTTTTATTAGTGATGCTTTGATAAAAAATATCATGTAAAGAATAGGCTAAGTTAGCGATATCAGTAGCAGTGCGCTGGGTGCCTTGCGTCAATGCTTGAGCGTATAGCTGCTCGTGCATCGCAGTTGGAGCGCTCTCCAAAGTTAACATATCTGAGTAATGGCGTTGACCGTTTTGAATTAAGGCTTCTTTTTGGCTGACTGGCACATTGGCAATGGCTTCTTTATTGACGATATCTAACAGGACAATGACATCGCTGGCAAGATAACTCCCTGAGCCATAACGAGCTAACTGAGCTATTTTTGTAGCTTGATCCACTGGAGAGATAGCAAGGTTATCTTTATTCATTATGATGGCCACGCCTGTTATTGAGAGGTTGATGCTGATTGTAGCTCTGAATGTAGCTGCCCATGGTTGGGCATACCGTACCAGTCTAGTAATTGCAGAAATGGGAGATCTGCCAAACTATCACCAAAGCCAAAACTGGGGCGCTGACTGTCTAAATGGTGTTCTAGCAGGAACTGTACCGCATGACGTTTATGAATAACATGCGGGAGTATCGCTAAGTTATTAGCGTTGACATGGACATAAAAGTGCTGATCAAAATCCCGTATTAATAACGGTAATTTATCGGCCAAATCTACTAATACTTGATGGTCTTTTTGCGCATGTTTAATAGCTAAATAAATGGTTAACTTGCGCTTATTAGTACCATTATAACTAATCTTACCACTATCAAAAGTATCGCTATGCGGCGTAAACACTAACTGACTGTTAGCCCCTTTACTGTGATTAGCAAACACTTCGCTTAGCTGGTTGAGCTTATCTTGTAGTGGTGTGAGCTGCTGATACATATGCTGTTGCCAAGCCGCCAGTAATTTATTATCTGGGCTTAGTATTATCGCGCCATGAGTCAATACTTGCCAACTGTCAAAAGGCAGTTTGACTCGTTGTATCTCCGATCTATCACGCGCAGTGACTACTATCAATTCAGTGCTAACAAGCAGCCAATTAAAAAACGCCGCTTGGCGCTGAGTCATAAAGCTCAAGGGCTGGCCTTGTTTATTTACACTGGCACAAATTAAGTTTTCGGTTTCACCGGTCGCTAAATCCCAAGCGTCAATTTTACGCTGGGTCTGAAATAGAGTATCGTCCAAATCCATTAGCGCATAAGGTTTGATGAGGTTTGCACTAGGTTGGAAAAATGGGAAGGTCATTAGGTTTTCCAAAAATAGAATAATAGCAGGGCTGTTTAGATAGGGCTTATATACAAATATTTAATGGATATAAAGCGCTGATTGTTAGAGTTGTTAATTAGCTATCTAGCATGCTTTAGCCAAGTTCAGACAGTATAACGATAATCATAAAAAAGGTCAGAATAAATCGCTAATAAAAAAGGAAAAGTATGATAACAGGAGTGGATTGAATCCATTTGGGGTTGGGTAGATAAGTTTGAAGGAATAAAAAATGAAGGGACGCGTTATAAAAACGAGTTAGAGCTGAGTAGGGCTATTGATTTGATAAGCTCAGAAGATTTAGCTTGTAAATATTCTGAGCTTATTGAAGTTTGATTATTCAAATAATAGAACGGCATTAAGCTGGTAGGGCTGATCATTATAGAGTCAGCACCTAATTATCCATATATCTCTTCTAGTCGTAAACAAGAGACTAAGCGTCCTTGCCACTCACGCAGCTCAGGCTCGATTTCGCTACAGATAGGCTTAGCATAAGGACAGCGTTTATGAAGCGCACAGCCACTTGGCGGGTTAAGAGGGCTAGGCAACTCGCCTTGTAGGGTCAGCTGTTTTTTATGTCCGGTCACTGAGGGTGCTGCCGAGAGTAAAGCGATGGTATAAGGGTGTTTGGGATCATCGTAAATAGCATCTTTAGCACCATGCTCGACCGCCTTACCTAAATACATCACCATCACATCATCGGCTACATGGCGTACGACCGAGAGGTTATGCGAGATAAAAACATAGGCGGTGCGATACTCATCTTGCAAGTCCATAAATAAATTCAGTACTTGCGCCTGAATAGAGACGTCAAGGGCTGATGTTGGTTCATCAGCGACCACAATTTTAGGGTTGAGCATCATGGCGCGGGCAAGAGCAATACGCTGGCGCTGACCACCAGAAAACATATGCGGATAGCGACCAGTATGCTCAGGACGTAAACCAACATGCTTCATCATGGCATGCACTTTGCTGCGTTTTTCTTCTTTGCTCAGCGTAGTATGAATGTCTAACGGTTCGGTCAGCTGAAAACCAATAGTATGGCGTGGGTTGAGACTGCCATAAGGGTTTTGGAACACCATTTGAATCTCAGTACGCAAGTTTTTAAGCGCACTTCTGCTGTAACTGGTAGTTGCCTCATTATTAATAAATAGCTCGCCACCGGTCGGCTGCTCTATCAAAGTAAGCTGGCGCGCTAAAGTAGACTTGCCACAGCCCGACTCACCGACAACCGCTAGGGTTTTCCCTGCCTCTAACTCAAATGAGATGCCGTTCAACGCCTTGACGAAGGCTTTACCTTTTCCTAATCCTAGAGACACCTCATAGTGTTTATGTAGGTTGTCGGCCTTTAAAACGATTTTATGACTCATATTTCAGACTCCAGAGTTGCCGTTTGAGCAGTCCGAGTAGGATGTTCAGGAAGGGTGGCGTGAATACAGCGGACCTCGCCATTTGGGGTTTTTAAAATAGGGGGCGGCACCTCACAGGCGGGCTCTTTATAGGGGCAACGTGGCGAAAGTAAGCACCCTGTTGGACGATCATATTGACTAGGAACCACACCCGGTAAGCTGTTCAATCTATCTTGTCCAACTGCCAGCTCAGGAATAGCTTGTAGTAGCGCCTCGGTATAAGGATGGGCAGGTTTTTGGAATATTTCTGGCACGGTGCTAGTCTCGACCACTTGACCGGCATACATAACGGCGACATCACGAGAGTTCTGCGCCACTAAGCCCAAGTCATGAGTGATAAGCACCATGGCCATTTGCTTTTCACGCTGCAGGCGACCGAGCAAATCCATAATTTGAGCCTGAACCGTCACATCGAGAGCGGTTGTCGGCTCATCAGCGATAAGCAATTTCGGCTCACAAGCCAGCGCCATTGCAATCATCACTCGCTGACTCATACCACCTGAGAGTTGATGCGGATAGACACGCAGACGGTTCTTAGCATCTGGCATTTCAACCAGCTCTAATAATTCTAAAAGACGCTGTCTTACCGCAGCTCCGCGCAAGCCAAGATGGGTGGTTAATACTTCGCCCATTTGCATCTCGATGGTAAAGCTTGGATTAAGGCATGACATGGCGTTCTGAAATATCATCGAAATATCTTTGCCAATAATCTTGCGCTTTTGTTTTGCTGGCATGGTTAACAGCTCTTTGCCATCAAAGTTCAGTCGATCAGCAACCACAGTAGCAGAAGAGGGCAATAATCCCATCAGCGCCATCATAGTGACTGATTTACCAGAGCCAGATTCACCAACAACCGCAATGACCTCTCCTTGTTTTATTTTTAAAGAGACGTCATCGACCGCACGAAAAGCTCGTGCTCCTTCGCCAAAAGTAACCGATAGATGCTCAATATCGAGCAGTAGTGAGTTATTGGTGGCAAGGGTATTCACTGAGCTATTTACGTCAAAGCTATTTACTTGAGAATCGTTCATTAAGACACCTGCTTCAATTTTGGATCTAAGGCATCACGTAGACCGTCGCCCGTTAGATTGATAGACAAAGCAGCTAAGAAAATCGCTATACCCGGCCAAATCGCTAACCAAACATTGCTTTGGATATATTGGCGAGCAGTACCTAGCATGGCACCCCACTCAGCATCAGGTGGTTGCACACCGAAACCTAAGAAACCAATCGCACCCGCTTCCAAAATAGCAGTAGAGAAAATCATAGTAGCTTGGACGATTAAGGGCGCCATACAGTTGGGTAGTATAGTAATAAATAACAGCCTTAATACGCCTGCACCCATAACTTTTGAGGCGATAAAATACTCACGTTGTAGCTCAACCATGGCTGTAGCACGAGTCAACCTGATAAAAGGCGGTGTACATACTAGGGCAATAGTAATAATGGTATTAGTCATTGACGGCCCTAAGATAGCGGCAATAATGATGGCAAGCAATAGGCTTGGATAAGACATCAAAATATCATTCACTAGCATGACCGCTTTGCCCCAAACCTTGGGCCAAAAGGCAGCACTTAGTCCTAAAGATACCCCGACAATCATAGCGATAGAGGTAGCACTGATACCAATAAATAGCGAATAACGTGCGCCGTGCATAACGCGTGAGAGGGTGTCACGACCAGCATCATCGGTGCCCAAAAAGAACATCGAATCACCACCACTAAAGAAGGATGGCGGTAGCTGCTCTTTACCGGTAAATAATTCATACGGGTCATAAGGCGCAATGGTAGGGGCTAATATGGCGATGATGACCATCAGCATTAAAACGATAAAACCCAGTACGGCGCCTTTGTTTCGACAAAAGGTGTATAAAAACAGCTGCCAAGAAGTTGGCGGTTTAGGGGCAACCTGCGCAACATCGGAAGGAATTACAGAAGGCTTCATTGGATATTCCTTTAGTGAATTAGACCTTGTTTTACTCCACTAGTTTGCTTACTTTATTGCGCTAAGTTGCTTATTTAAATTGCTTATTGCTTGAGCTAACTTAGCATCTGCTTGTCTTAGGCAAGCTGAGTAATACAAACTTAGGGACACAAGGTCATCATGAGCACTATGGGTAATTATTAAAAACTATAAATAGCTATTGCAGATACAATTATGATGAATTACAGAGGCATCAAAAATGTAGCAAGTGGGCTTCACCCTAACAATAAACTATGAAGAATGGCGAATTCTAGGATTAATAAATCCATATAAAATATCGATCATTAAGCTCACCAGAATCAGTGCAGTGGCGACCAATAAAATACCATTTTGTACAATAGGGTAATCACGAGTAAAGAAGCCATCTAGTAACCAGTTGCCAACGCCCGGCCAACTAAAGATAGTTTCGGTGATAATAGCCCCAGCGAGTAACGTCGCCATCTGCAATCCCACTACGGTGACCACAGTGATAAGCGCATTACGCATCACATGAATCAAAATCACCCGTTTTGGTGATAAGCCTTTAGCTCTTGCTGTACGTACATAATCTTCGTCTAACACCTCAAGCATTGCTGAGCGGGTCATACGAGCGATCATAGCTAGAGGAATGGTAGATAGAGCCACTGAGGGTAAGATAAAATGTTTGACAACGTTCCAAAAGGCACCGGGCTCACCAGAGCTTAAAGACCCTAATAGCCAAGAACCATATAAAGGTTTGACGTCTAGGAACTGGGCGACAGAGATGACCCCAGAGACCGGTAGTAGACCTAAATAATGAGCAAAGATACCTGTCAAAATAGGCCCAAGTAGGTAGATGGGCATAGAGTAGCCGGCAAGTGCGCCCGACATTAAGGTATAGTCAATCCAAGTGCCTCGACGCAATGCGGCAAAAATACCCAAACTGATACCAACCACACTCGCTATGGTAATCGCGCAAAGTGCTAATTCTAATGTCGGCACAAAATGGGCGAAAAAATCTTGTAATATAGGGGTGCGAGTACGAAAGGATTCACCAAAGTTACCTTGCAGTATCCCAGTGAGATAATCCCAATATTGTACGGGCAAGGGTTTGTCTAAACCAAGGCGCGCTAAAGCCTGCGCATGTAGCTCAGGATCAACCATACGCTCGCCCATCATAATCTCAACAGCATCGCCAGGTACAAGACGAATGAGAATAAAAGTCGATAGGGTTAAGCCGATATAGACAGGAACTAAGATTAAAATCCGGCGTAGAATATAAAGTAGCATAGCTCGGCTCGTTTTTATAAAAGTGGCTTTTAGCAAATATAGCTCAAGCTCAGACAAAGGTGGCTGGAACAGAATCTCTGAACCAGCCACAAACGTATATAAAGCAATAACTATCAAGTAAAAGGTGGCACTAAAGTTTATTAGGTATTGGTATTGAAGCTAATACTAGTACTGAATGCAGCGCTAGTATTAACTAAGGCTATTTACTACCTTTATTCAATATCAACGCCATCAAAGCGAATTGAGCCGAGTGGGCTGATTTTGTAGTCTTTAACGTTAGGGGTGGTTAATACCGTCACCACTGAGTTAGCAACTGTGGTCCAAGGCAATTGATCTTTAAAGATAACCTGAGCTTGCGTATAATTGGCAATACGCTCATCTTGGTTGGTAATGGCACGCGCATCGGTCACCAGCTTATCAAAGTCTTTATTACACCAGCGTGAGTAGTTATTACCACCAACCGCATCACAAGATAATAAGACACCTAACCAGTTATCAGGATCCCCATTATCGCCAGTCCAACCCGCTAGAATAGCCTCAGGCTCGCCTTTGGCAGCACGTTTTAGATACTCGCCCCATTCATACGTCACCAGCTTGGCTTTTACGCCTACTTTGGCCCAATCGGCCTGAATCATCTCTGCCATCAGCTTGGCATTAGGGTTATAAGGGCGCTGCACTGGCATATACCATAAGTCGATTTCTAAGTTTTTTGCACCAGCTTCGGCCAATAGTGCCTTAGCTTTTTCGACATCGTAAGGCGCATCTTTGATGTCTTTATTATAGCCCCACTGCGTTGGCGGCATTGGGTTAGTGGCTTTGATACCAGAACCTTGATAGACCGCATCGATAATAGCGTCTTTATTAATCGCCATATCGAGCGCACGGCGAACATTCACATCTTTAAGTTCTGGTTTTTCAGTGTTATAGCCTAAGTAACCGACGTTAAAGCCAGCCTCATCTAAAACGTTTGCTTTGCCAGATTTTTTAGCAGAGTCTACTTCAGAGGGGTTGGCATAAGCTGAGACATTACATTCGCCCGCTTGTATTTTTTGCGCACGAACCGCAGAGTCTTTGGTGATGACAAAGACTAAGTTATCGATATGGATATCGTCTTTGTTCCAGTAGTCAGGGTTTTTGCTATAGCGAATCTGTGCGTCTTTTTGATAGGAAGTAAAGACAAACGGCCCAGTACCGACCGGCTTAGTGTTTAGGTCAGCGGCTTTACCAGCATCCTGTAATTGCTTAGCGTACTCTGCAGAATGCACATAGGCAAACGGCATGGCTAGGTTTTGTAAGAAGGGCGCATTGGTCTCAGTTAGAGTAATTTTGACCGTATAATCATCAACTTTTTCTACTTTATCGATGATCTCAGGCAAACCCATATCTACTGAGTAAGGGAATTCAGCCGGATAGTCTTTGTTAAAGGCAAAGTCAGTATCAATCATACGTTCGATAGTAAAGATAACGTCATCAGCGTTGAAGTCACGCTTTGGCGTGAAGTAATCAGTCTTGCCGAACTTGACGCCTTTACGTAGATTGAGGGTATAAGTCTTGCCATCTTCGCTGATTTCCCAGCTTTCTGCTAAGCCTGGCTCAATTTCGGTTTCGCCACGTTTGAACTGGACGATACCGTTAAAGATAGGGTAAGAACTGGCATCAAAGTCAGTACCTGCCGTATATTGAGCAGGGTCAAAGCCGGCAGGGCTACCTTCTGAACAATAAATTAGGGTCTTAGCTGCTTTGGCATCGCTGCCAGCATCTGCTGTTTTGTCGGTGGTTTTATTGTCGCCGCTACAGGCACTGATGCCTAAGGTTAGGGCTGCTAATAAGGTAAGCTTGAAAAATGGGATTTGCATTGTGATAACATCCTGTATAAACCATCAGATAATTACCAATTAATAAGACGACAGTGACACTATGCGCCACTGATATCGTCATATAATTGATAAACCCTTAATTCCTTTTAAAGTATTTACTCATTCGCGTTATGTTAGGTCATCATTAATTAGCTAAAGCTTGAAATGATCTAACAACTGCAATCTCAAATCTTTGGTTTTCAAATAATTGAGAGGGTGGCGCTGAATGAGCAAATGAATAGACAGAATATATATGTAAAGGTAAGGTTAAGCAAGATGTCTATAACGTAAATATGAATTTTTTTATGCTATAAGCATCTTTTTTATTATGATTTTTACAATTAAGCGCCTTAAAATCAGATACCTATAAAGCTAAAGTCTGTTTTAGCAGTACTATTACACAATCTAAACACGCTATTATTAGTGCTATAAACCCATTATCAGTAACTATTAAGACCAATATCTATCTTAAACGAGACTCTAGCTAGGACTTACTATCAGCACATTATCCAAACCATGCCACAGCGAATCAACACTCTCAGACGAGGTTTCTACACACAATACGATCAAGTCCCAGTCAGCAGGGTTGACGTTATAAACAAAGTTAGTCATGCCTAAACCATAATTATCGGTAAAGCTTAACCTCGTGCTAATACCGCCCCCTAGCGCAATTGGCGAGCGGGTTAAGGCGCTAAATTTAATCTCAGGATGATTAATTACATTATCGATATTGCTGTTTTTCTCAAGCCATTCGGCCAATAAAAACGGTAACCATACAAATTCATTACTGCCCAATACTAGAATTCTTGGAGGCAAGTAGGCGTCATCAAGCTGTCTTTGCTGATTAAAGACCCTAACTGCTTGTTGAAAATTTGCCAAGTAACTATCGAAGCCATCGGTGCTAGTTAAGGTGGGGAAACGTCCCCAATTGCCCGTATCACCTAAAGCATTACTACCAGCTTCTGTGGTATCAACTGATGGCATCATTATAGGCTCAGGATTAGGGGCATCCGTCCATTGCCAAGCGCCAGATAGCAGATGATGCCGATAAAAGTCGATATTTGCTAAGCGGCTGGCAACGCTATCGTCAGTATCAGCTTGATGCTGATTTAGCGACCAGTCAACCAAGGTTGTAAGATGTACTTGCTGTAGTTGGGTTAATCCTGCTGCCCGTAATGCGCTGACCACATTGACGCAAGTATTGCCTGTTGAGGCTTCATCATCGACCATAATAAGGGTCTTGGTTGCTAGCAGCTGGGCCTGAGTCACCTTATCAGCGCTTTGATAAATCAGGTGCTGACTGGCATGACTATGGTCTTCGCTAAAAGTGGTCAATAAAACATTGTCGTTATTACCATCATCGTGCTGGGCATGGCGAGTAGAGTTAAGCAATAACGCATTGGGATAGCGAGTCTGCAACGCTTGATGAACGCCAGCGGATAGCCCAACTGCTGTCTCTGCCATACCAATCACTAGGATAGGTTCAGCTAACTCATCAGGGACCAAATTGGCTAAATCAGTAAAGGAGGTGCGCATAACACTCGGCGCTACTGGGATATGACGTCCTAAGACTTTTGAGACAAAAAGAAATGCACGCTTAGGATTAATACGCTGGGCAAAGTCTAATAAGTCTTCTAATTGATAAGGCTGCTCGCCAGCACCGGCACGGTTAATAGCCGAATTTATCTGATAGCTTAGCGCCAGCTCACCACGGGGTAGAACGATATTACGTTTGTGAACATCAATAGATTTAGCACCGTTTTCAATCATCGCCTATATATTTCCTGTTTTATAAATTCTATAAATAATTTTTATGATATCTAGTACATTATACCCTTAGCCTTACATATTTGGGCTTAGCGGGTTCTTATTTGAAAAATTAAATGGCTTTTTTTAACCTTTATTTTAGTTGTCTTAAACGAAGTTTATTTGTAGGTGCAGCAGTTATTCCTATGGTACAGTTGTACACTATCACTGCTGTTCCTAACTATAATTATCTCGCTCTGCTTTTGCTAGGGAAAATACCCTTAAACCAATAGCTCTATAAAAATACATACCAAATAGGATCTATTTACCCATGAATAATATCATTATAAAAGCATCAAGAAACACGGACAGTGTCGCAAAATGCCCATTATCAACGCAAACCGTTGCGTTTTCCCATTATAACCATCTCTCTGGCCAATTACCTGTTGATCCACAAACCAAGGACGTAGTCGCTGGCGATATTAGCGCACAGACAACCCAGTGCCTAGACAATATTAAGGCCATCGTTGAGAGTATTGGTCATGTTATGGACGACGTGGTTAAGATCACTATATTTCTAAAAGATATTACTGATATTGCCGCTGTAGATGCTGTTTATGCTACTTTTTTCCAAAGCTATCTGCCAACACGTACCGTGCTAGCAGTAGCAGCGCTTCCTATGGATAAGGCCTTGATACAAATAGATGCCGTCATCTCAAACGGTGAAGGGACTCAGCCACAAGCACCTTGTGATTTAGTAAAAGTGACCAACAACACGGATAATGCGCCAAAAACTAGCGTCTCTACGCAAACCGTCGCTTTTTCTCACTATAATAATATTTCAGCGCAATTGCCCATTGATCCTAAGACCGGCAGCTTAGTTAGCGGCGATGTAAAACAGCAGACCGCTCAGTGCTTAAAAAACATTAAGGCTATTTTACAGAGCATCGATGTGCCCATTGATGATATTGTAAAAGTAAATATCTTTTTGACGGACCTGACAAATACTGACGCTGTAAATGAAGTCTACAGCACCTTCTTCCCAGATTCGGCTATTGCTAGAACTGTTGGTTACTTGCCAGCACGCACGGTTAGTGCGGCCACTGCGTTACCGATGCAGGCGCTAGTACAGATTGATGCGGTGGTGTCGCATGGTGATGGGACGCCTCCGCAAGAAGTTGAAGATAGACATGGTATCGTCATAAAAGCTAATAATACTACTAATGCTCCAAAGAGTTCAGTAGCCACACAAACAGTCGCTTTTTCTCACTATAATAATATCTCAGCTCAACTTCCTATCAGTGCTGAATCAGGTAAAATGATTACAGGCGATGTGACGGCTCAGGCAACGCAGTGCTTAGAGAATATCAAAGCAATATTACAAAGTATTGATCATGTTATGGATGATGTGGTTAAAGTCAATATCCAGCTTAAGAACATTGCTGATATCGATGCGGTAAATGATATCTATACTCCGTTCTTTAACAGTGATTTGCCTGCGAGAACAGTCATCGGTGTGTCCGCCATTCCAATGGATGCTTTAATACAAATTGATGCTGTGGTTTCTAATGCTGAAGGTACACCACCAGCTTTATAGCATATTGTAGATAGTTAATATTTATACAGTTAAGAGTTAGCTAGTTAAGGGCAGTAGTCAAGGCTTTTAAGGATAGATACTACTGAGCAACCTGACTTAATAAAAGGGGACTAATAGCCAAAGCTACTAGTCCCTTTTTAGTGGTAATACTTGCTTTATACTGCTGGCAGAAGTAGCGTTGGCATCGATAAGTAATGCAATATTATCGAACTCAACGGACATTTATCTTCCTTAGTGCAGCGCTTATCAGTAGCTGTTTGCATCCTATTAAAAAATTATCCCTCACAACCTACCAACCATAGCGCACCCCGGCTTTGCTTACTTAGCTGCGGTGTGGTTAGTGGTATATGGCTGGCCATAGCAGAGAGTGAGTGGTTGGCTAAAGCGTTAACCGTATCATCGGTTAAATCCGTTAGGCTGATACCGGCACTGCTTAACAGCGCAGATAATAACTGAAATTTCACCGCGTAATTCATATTTTGTGCGTGCTCATAGTTTAAACTTGACGTAACCATGCCTAGCACCTCCCCAGTAGGTAATAATAGAGGGCTGCCACTAGAGCCAGGTTGAATCGGGGCAGTAAATTGCATATAGCGGATATCATTGCCAAAACCTGTCAGTCCTGAGACACAACCTTGAGTGACTTGTAGTTGACTGCTCACTCCAGATAAGGGAAAGCCCAAAGTAGTAATAGTCTCACCTAATAGATCATCGCATTGCTGCGCTAACGTTAGATAACTGGGTAGTGGCTCACTAACTTTTATAATCGCTGAGTCGCTACCGATGTCGCTGAGCACTACTTGTGCCTCACGATCAGGATAGCCTTGCTGGCGGATAGCGATCAAAGCTGCGGACTCAATCACATGGTAACAAGTGAGTAGATGATAGCGATCAATAGCAAAAGCAGTAC
Source organism: Psychrobacter sp. BF1 (assembly GCF_019279065.1). Lineage (NCBI taxonomy): Bacteria > Pseudomonadati > Pseudomonadota > Gammaproteobacteria > Moraxellales > Moraxellaceae > Psychrobacter > Psychrobacter sp. BF1. The sequence goes on along the minus strand of NZ_JAGYWV010000003.1, from coordinate 76,773 downwards.
CTGTCCAAGTTTCACCTGCGGTTACTTGTCGTGGCGGTCGCTCATCGTTATTGAACTGTCCTTGCTGCTGGCGTTGGGCTTCTTGTAGCAGGGCATGAGTATCTGGCGGGCGGATATCAAGACTAATCTGAATCCGTTGCTCTAGACTTGCCAATCCTTGGCTGGAGGCCTCGCCCAATGCCCGACATTTAAACTGCCCATTGCGCTGATAGATCTCTAAAATGATAGCGGCTTTGACATGACGCTCATTGGCAATAAAGTCATAATGAATAGTGTCATTGTTTACCGCTAAGCTAACGGTATTTAGCTCAACAGCCGGTAAATTAAGCGTAGGTTCGTAATAGGCATAGACGATAAGCTGTAAATAGTGGATACCCTGAGTGTTAAAGAGTGTCTGTAAGTCTAGCTGCCAAACCTTTGGCTCATCAGCATTATCCAATTTTGCCCACTCCTTAGGCTCATGTAAATAAGCTGGACTGCAAGCTGCCTTGCGACTCTCGTCTAGAGGTAGCAATAGTAGTCCAAGCTGCTGACCAAATTTGAGCGGATCTGAGGTAGAAAAACTCACTGAACATTGCGCTTGCTCAATAACCGTATTGGCGCCTAAAACTAAGGTCTGTGTACTCATAGCACGTCTCTTCTAGTTTTGCGGTAGGGTGGTTTATCATACTTAGGCATACTTAGGCATACTTAGGCATACTTAGGCGTACTGACACCTACATAGGCTTCACTTTAGTGACGCTAACAAAAAAGCTTTACTCTGTAGCATTATAAACCATGTCCACAAAGTAAATAAATGCTATCTAGGCTTGTTAGATTTTTGTTATTTTGCCATGCTACCTTAGTTGTGCTTAGCTGATAATATCCACTATTAAGCCAAGTATGTTCTAAAAGACAATGTTTTGGTAGGTCTTATGGCAAACCCTGTTACAGCCGATTTAGTGACGCTTCCAACCCAATACCTTCGTGTTATGTTAATGGGTGTCAGCGCGTTCGTCATCAATACCACAGAATTTGTTCCGGTAGCTTTACTAAGTGACATTGCCAAAGACTTTTCTATCACTACCGCCCAAACAGGTTTGATATTGACCCTTTATGCTTGGGTCGTGGCTGCTATGTCGCTACCGCTCATGCTGTTGACCAGTAGGCTTGAGCGTAAGCGCTTACTATTGGCGCTATTTGTAGTATTTATCGCCAGTCATGTACTGTCTGTTTTTGCTTGGAGTTTCCAAGTACTGCTCATTAGCCGAGTTGGCATTGCGTTTTCACACGCTATATTTTGGGCAATTACTGCCGCTATAACTTTGCGCGTAGCACCTGAAGGCAAGAGAGCTATGGCACTTAGCATACTAGCGACAGGAACTTCCTTAGCGCTAGTGTTGGGCGTTCCTATAGGCCGAGTATTAGGCCAATGGTTTGGTTGGCGTACTACTTTTGCGGGCATAGGTATTCTTGCTTTTGTGGTATTTATTCTACAAATAAAATTACTGCCAAACTTGCCTAGTATGTTTGATGGCTCTTTTAGAAAGCTACCAGAACTCCTTAAAAATCGACTATTAGTTTCGTTATATATCTTTTGCTTTGTAGCCTTTAGCGCTGACTATGCCGCTTATTCCTATATCGAACCCTTTATGAATCGGATCGGCTCTCTTAGTGAAAACTCAGTCACCTTTATACTGTTACTATTTGGTGGTGCTGGCCTTATTGGTAGTTATATATTTGGTCGTTGGAGTGATAAATCCACGCCCATGATGATGCTGGTTTCTATAGTACTGATATTAGGGTCTATGTTATTGATGTTATGGTCAGTCAAATCGATATGGTTATTTAGTATGGTTACCGTGATTTGGGGTACAGCCATGATGCTATTAATGCTGACTGTTCAGACCAAAGTCATTGAGATTGATATCAATGCGCAAGATATGGTGATGGCCATGTTCTCGGGCGTTATCAACTTCGGTATTGGGGCTGGGGCGCTACTGGGTGGCTATGCCGTTAGTTATATCTCATTGTCTAGCGTAGGTTTCGTAGGAGCTGGTATTGCAAGCTTGGCGCTCCTACTTATGGTGGTTATGCTAAGACGCTTTCCTGAGTTGCGTTAGAAGTTAGTGTTAAAAAATATCTAAGATAAAATTTAACTAAGTTAACTTTAATCGGCCTATCTTAAGAATATATAGTCAATCCCTTATACAGTATTAGAGTAACAAATAAGGTGCTACTGGGATGAATTTTGTGCAGTCTCTACAAGCGCAGCATGCAAGCAAAATTTATACCAGTAGCAGGCGGTAATAGCTGCCCTGTTTTTATTTAGGAGTAGCTAGAGTAAAAGTGCCTTTCGTGTTATAGCTGCTATATTTTTAGTCGTTATATTTTAGTCGTTATTTTTTTGAAAATATTAGATCTCAGCCTCAATTTTGACACTAGTCATGATCGAGCGCACTTGGCAGGGCTTAATTAGCTTGATGACGTCTGCTAACTTGGGCTTAGCGGTTAAACCAAGCCAATAACCAAAACCAATTTGGGTTAAGTCTACACCGCTATGAGTAGTATAACTGATGCCCCCAGCAGGGCGACTATTGATTTCGAGGACACGATGCACGCCCTCATCATCAGCCTTAGTCTGTACACTTACGATACCATCACAGCCAAAAGCTTTGATCAAGGGAATAACCACTTCCATCACTGATTCTTCATAGCCTATATGTTGGATTTTGCCAGTTTTATAACGGGTTACAGCAGCTAGCACTTCGCCATATTCACAGACCACATCGATAGAGTATTCTTGTCCTGACAGATAAGGCATTAATAGCATGGGAATAGGACGCTCTTTGATCATTTGACTGTTGTCATAAGCGGCTATAAATTGCGAAGTATTAATCTTCTTCTCTTCAGTGAAATAAAGGTGCTCAAAGCTATCATACGGCTCATCACAGCTCTTACCAGTATCCAGTCGCCAAAACCCTTGGGCAAAGATACCTATGACAGGTTTGACACATAAAGGCTGATGGTCATGCAGCGTTAATAAAGCTTTTAGCTCAGCAGTATTATCAAAGCGCCAAGCGGCTGCTACTGGAATATCATTAGCATGACACTGCTGCATAAAAGCAAACTTGTCTTCTATCGATGCCAAAGCTGCGATGCTAGTAGCACCTGTTAACAGTCTGATACCTGCAGCTGTAAAGGCTTCACGCTGCGCCTCGTAATCTATGCCATTACGACCAGTAAGCAGCACTTTGACATTATTGCGCTTGGCATTTTCTAACACAAACTGCCAGCGCGGGATAGTAATCGAAGCTTGAGATGCTATCTCTTCATCCGCCACAGCAATAGTAGGCTCCCTATATACCTCATCAGCATATTCAAAAATCTCGGGACGATCATGACGATGTGAGGCAATGATAGTGAATGGTACAGGGCTATGAGATTTCAATATTTGTAAGCTGGCAAGCATATCACGTTGGCTAGATTGACCTTCAGCGAGCCAAACGGCTGCTTTTGAATTACTAGGGTTAGTAGTTTGGTCAGTAATGGTTTGACTAGTGCTATTGTTTACAACGTCATTCATAACTTTCTCAGGGTTGGCTTATCAGTATTGAGGTCAGGCTAAGTAGTTGAGAGATTATGCGCAAAACCCACTGTAGATACAACAGTAAATGGTCATAAATGCAGCTTTGAAATCTAACAAAAAGACAGTATAAGCAATACTATGATTATTAAGGTTAGGGTTCAACCGAGCAAGACAGTCGCTTTATTCATGCTACTATAGGTCAATGCTAAAAACCCTGTTACCCCTTAATTATAACGACTTTAAAGGACCAATAGTATGAGCCAAAAGCTGATTGCTGGAGCCAATGCGCCGCTACCAACTGATAATATTAGCATCCGTATCTTGAGCCAGAGCTCTATTGACTGCGCCGCTTATCGCTTAACCACACAAGGTAAAGTGCGCGGTGATGGCGATATGATTTTTTATGGACAGACTAGTAGCGATGATAATAGTGTGAGCTTTCGCGGTCATGATAGCGATGGGTTCTTCGATATCAATTTATCGAGTCAACCTGCCAATATTGATAAGATTGCTTTAGCGTTTTCTAGCGCCCAAACGTTGGCCCAAATTGGTGATGTAGATATTCAAGTATTGCAAGGCAGCCAAGTATTAATGACTTGTCAGCTCAGTAGCGCTGGACGCAACGAGAAAGCTATCATCTTAGCAGAATGTTATCGCCGTCAAGGTAATTGGAAGTTCCGTTTTATCGCTCAAGGCTTTGAGGGCGGGCTGAAACCTTTATCGGAGCACTTCGGGGTAGAGATTGCGGATGAAGCACCTGTGCCTGCCGCAGCTATCAACACCTCAAAACCTGCGCAAGCCAATGCTGCCAATAGTCCACCACCTATTCCGGCAGCTTCTTCGATTAACCTCAGTAAAATTACTTTGACCAAAAATCAATCCAGCATTAATCTAAAAAAACGCGACGATTTTGGTAAAATATCAGTCAACTTAGACTGGAATCAACGTCCAAATACGGATAAGGCTGCCCCTAAAAAAGGCTTGCTAGGCGACTTGTTCAAGCAGCATGGCGCTAGTGGTATTGATCTCGATGTTGGGGCAATGATCCACCTTAAAAATGGCGAAAAGACTCTGATTCAAGCCCTAGGCAATCGCTTTGGCAGCTTGCAGTCAGCCCCTTATGTTTGTTTGCGTGCAGATGATAGAACCGGACAAGTTAGTGGCGGTGAATGGCTAGATATCAATGGTCAGCAGTGGGCACAGATTGAAGAGGTGTTTATCTTTGCCTTTATCTACGAAGGCGCACCCAATTGGGCTCAAACTGATGGGGTAGTGACAGTGCATGTTCCTGAGCAGCCACCGATCGAGACTCGTTTAACTGAAGGAGCTGGCAACTTGCCAATGTGTGCGATTGCACGCTTGGTAAACCAACAAGGCAGTATCAACGTTGAGCGTATTAACCAGTACTTTAAAGGCCATCAAGAGATGGACAAAGCTTTTAATTGGGGCTTTAGTTGGAAGCGGGGTCGCAAGTAAGGTTTTTAGCACTAATAATAGGTCAATTACACTCTAGTGACGATTTTGGTAGTCGGTGCTAGGGTGGTCAGTACTTGTTAAACCGCCTATATGTTTTCAAGCCTTTATTTGCCTTAAACAACGCTTATGCTTCAAAAAATTGTCATGTTCTAAGCAGCTTATATGCTCTAAAAAACTTAGATGCTTTAAACACCTGCTATGTTCTAAACACCTTTTAGACATGCAGCACCTCCTATAGCCACTATAAAAATGAGATATTTCGATGTGGGAAATATTGCTCCAAATGCTCTCAAGAATGACCCTCATTATTACTATTGCTTATCTAATTACTAGACTGCCTATATTTAGAAAGATGATTTACCAGAGAGTCGGCATAGGGGGATTATTCGTATTAATAATAATATTCGGTATGTTCGGCGTCATCGGTAACTATACCGCTCTTGTGGTAGAGCCTGGCAATCAAAGTGTTGTATCTAATTTGTGGAACCCTACGCTTCAGACAAATAATGCAGTAGCGGACACACGAAATATCGGCATTATTATTGGCGGTTTCTTCGGCGGTCCAATAGTGGGTATAGGCGCATCCATTATTGCTGGTGGGCATCGGTTATTAATGGGTGGCTTTATCAGTGAGGCTACTCTTTGGGTATCTATCTTAGGAGGCTGTCTTGCAGGATGGTTTGGTTACAAGTGGCGCGAAATGCGATTTATTAAACCCAAGTACATGTTTTTTACCAGTATTGTCATTCTAACGGTCCAAATTTTGGCTATTCCCTTTATAGCTGACAATCATCGTGCCGCCTTTGAATTAATTAGTTTTACAGGCCCCCCAATTATTATTGTTAATGGTATAGGAATATGGATCTGTGCCATGATTTTTTATAACGTCGTACAAGAAGAAGAGAGAACCAGAGCCAATCAAACCGTTAAAACCTTTTCAATTGCTGACCGCACTTTCTCCTTATTTCGAGGGGGTTTGAATGAGAAATCAGCTAAAGAAAGCACTAAGATTATCAAGCAATTAACGGGAGTCGAGCATGTTGCGATTACTAGAGGTATTCGTGAGCTGGCTTATACTGGGTCATTGAGTAATCACAAAAGACACGAACAAGAAGATTTGGTCTTACGCAAGCAGGTTTTAGCAACTGGCAAATCAGTGTTAAAGGAACCAAGAGCAAAATGGCTGTTTTCTAAAAAATCTAATAGCAGAGCCTTTATAGTGGTCCCCTTTTATGTCCATGATAAAACCATTGGTACGATCACTTTTTACTATGCAAGCTCGACTCACATTACTTCCGTTGAAAAGGAATTGGTTGAAGGTCTTGGTAAGCTGTTCTCAAATCAACTAGAGCTTGGTGAGATTGAACGTCATAATTTATTGCTACAAAATGCAAAAATTGAGGCATTACAAGCACAGATACAACCGCATTTTCTGTTCAATGCCCTTAATACCATCGTCGCTTTATGTAGAATTGATCCCATGCTAGCTCGAAATTTATTACTGCACTTATCTACTTATTTGCGCAACAATTTATCAGGTATTGCTGATTTTTTAGTACCGATCAGTAAAGAGATGGAAAACGTACAAGCCTATTTGGCTATTGAACAAGCACGTTTTCCAGATAAATTTGAGGTGCATATAGCAATAGATCCTGAGTTGATTGACTATGGCATTCCACCTTTTATCATTCAACCTTTGGTAGAGAATGCGATAAAGTATGGCGGATTTAAAAAGACAAAAGCCAAAGGTAAAGTGAGTATTGACATTAAGAGAGTATCAGAAACCTTGATCTCAATTGAAGTAGCTGATAATGGTGTTGGGGTGGCAGCGGATCGAATAGTAGATTTGGGTGAGCGAGTGGTAAAGTCATCTAAAGATGGCAGTGGTACGGCGTTATTTAACATAAAAGAACGACTTACCGCATTATATAGTCAAGAGGCTTGCTTTGTAGTTAATAGCGATATGGGTAAAGGGACTAAGGTTATAATTATATTGCCAGCTGAACACTAAGGAAACGTGTCGATGAATGTATATGTTATTGAAGATGAAGTGCTGGCTAGACAAGAATTGATTTATCTACTAAAGGAGACAGGTAAGATCAATGTTATTGGTGAAGCTGAAGATATGCATCAAGCTTTATGGGATATCAATGACAAGCAACCAGATGCCGTTTTTTTGGATATAGAACTCGAGAACGGCAACGGTCTTCAACTTGCCAAACAATTTCGCAATATGAAAAAGCCACCTATGATTGTTTTCGTGACTGCTTATGATGAATATGCGCTGGACGCATTTGAATTAGATGCTATAGATTATATAGTCAAACCCATTGATAGAGTGCGCCTGCTAAAAGCAGTGAACAAGTTAATGAAGCTGAGTAGTACATCTCATACAGAGAGTAAGGTTGAGATTTTGCCCTTAGTTAGTAAGGACAAGAAACATAGCATTAGTATAAAAGAGGAAGATCGAATTATAGTTATCAATACTAAAGATATCTTATATATAGGAACAGAAAATCGGCAAGCTTATGTTCAAACTATAGAAAAAAAATATATAACTGATACTTTACTTTATAAAATGATGGATAAGCTTGGCGATGATTTTATTCAAGTGCATAGAGGCTATATCGTCAATATAAAACAAATAGTAGCGTTAGAGCCTTGGTTTAATCGAACCTATTTAATTATCCTAAAAAACGGCGCTAAAATCTCGGTAAGTCGTTCTTACGTTAAAGCAGTCAAACAACTTCTTGAGTTATAAAAAATAAGGCGGGTAGATGTAATAAACATCTACCCACCTTATCTGAACAAAGCTATTTAATAATTGGTTATGACCAACCAATCATTTGAGCGACAATTAACGAGCCAATGGCAATCATGGCCCAAACGGCAAAAAGAGGTAAGAAAAAGCGCATCCATTTTTGATAAGGCACACCAGCGATAACTAGTGCCGCCATAAAATATCCGCTGGTAGGGAAGAGAACGTGGGTAAAGCCATCGCCAAGTTGATAGGCTAGTACCGCTGTTTGTCTAGTTACGCCAACCAAATCAGCAAGCGGTGCCATGATAGGCATAGTCACTAGAGCTTGGCCACTGCCAGAAGAGATTACAAAATTAATTGCAGTTTGGACGAAATACATACCAACAGCTGCAAGCTCAGGGGGCAAGTCTCCAACTAAAGTCCCTAAAGAGTGTACAAGGGTATCCATAACGTTGCCATCTTCTAAGACGACAGCGACTGCGCGAGCTAAGCCAACGATAAACGCGCCCATCAATACATCTTTAAAACCTTGGTTAAATCCATCACATATCTCAGTTAGCTTAAGACCAGCAATCATTCCAACGACGATGCCCATGATGACAAAGAGTCCAGACATCTCTATCATAAACCAGCCTTGCTGCAGCACGCCGTATACAAGTACTGCAAATAGAATGAGCGTGGCATAGGCAGCTAGCTTCTGACGAAATGTCATGGTAAGAGCAGTACCACCAACAATTTGATTAAACTCTATTCTCTTTTCACTATCCTCTTCATAGACATAACTTTTTGAAGGATCTTTCTTAATCTTCTTCGCATATCTTATAATAAAGAAAATCACAGCAGTGACTGCTAAAACAAATACGATTGAACGTAATCCCATTCCTGAGAATACTGGTAATCCAGATAGTTTTTGTCCAAGCCCTGTGTTGATTGGATTAAGCACGCCAGCACTAAAACCCGCACCAGTGCCACATAATGAAATCGCAGCAGCCGTTACCGAGTCATAGCCTAAAGCAATAATCAACGGCATAATAACTGGGATATAGACTAATGATAATTCGGGTGTACCAATTAGGGTGGCAATAAAAGCAAATACAGTAGTTAAAACCGCTATTAGCAGTAGACCATTATTGGCAAATTTACGTGCTAACTTATCAACGACAACTTCAATAATTCCCGTCCTTCTAAGAACCATAAACATACCACCGATGATGAATGTGAAGAACACGACTTCACCGGCATCAATAAGACCCCTAGGCACAGCAGTTAAAAATTCGGTGACCCCAACAGGCGTTTGCTCTATCAGATGGTAGGAGGTGGCATTAATGGTTGTTCTACCTTCTGGTCCAAGGACACGGTCATATTTACCAGAGGGTATAAAGTGGGTAAGAATAGCAGCGATGGCACTGAATACAAATAAGATGACATAGATATGCGGCATCTCGAAATTCTTCTTTTGCCCCACTTTTTTATCAACGCTAGCAATGCTATCAATTTTATGGTCTGACATTTTGTTTACTCCAAATAATCCGTTTTAGAGAATATGACTTATACGTCCTGTGTAGGTAAAACTGTATTATAAAAAGTACTGACAGTGTTGGGAATCATACGAAATGGTCATATAGACGACGAGTTGTACATCAGGAGCAACGAGTTGCTCATTAGTGTTATATCCATAAAGCATCAAAAGATAAATAAAGTCTTGAGTTAAGGCTTTATTGATAAGTAGGGTAGGCAGTAGTAGAGCTAAAAATTATAGTTATGAGGAGCAATAAAAAAGCCCAGCTATTTAAAATAGCTGGGCTTTTTTATTGCTCTATGGTGATTAACTAAGCGTGCGGAGAAATGGCCGGCATCAAGTCATGAAAGGTACGACCAGTAGCAGTTTCGCCAATAGCGTGCATTTTCCACTCGTCATTATGACGATAGACTTTAGCCATGATCATAGCAGTATGAGTACCTTGCGATGATAAGTTATAGCGAGCTACTTCACTATTATTATCCGCATTAACAATGCGGCAAAAAGCGTTTTCTACGGTCTCAAAGGTTTGACCAGTAAAGCTGTTTACTGTAAATACTAGTGAAACCACATTAGCTGGAACTTTTGATAGGTCAACATTGATGACTTCATCATCGCCATCGCCATCACCAGTACGGTTATCACCTGTATGTAGGATACTGCCATCTTTGGACTGCAATTGGCTAAACCAAATGGCATCGACGGCTTGTTTATTGCTATCGAACATAATGCAAGAGGCATCTAAATCGATAGAATCACCGCCACCGCTACCGCCGCCAAACAGCTTACCTAAAAATCCGCCTTTCTTCTCTGGCGCTGCTGATTGCGCAACATCCCAGCCTAAGCCTAGCTTAACTTTAGTAAGCGTACCGCCGGCTTCTTTGCTTAAGGATATTTTCTGTCCCTTTTGTAGACTAACTGCCATGTTATATTCCTTATACTAGTCATTAAAATGAATTATTAGAAACGAGCTCTTAAAAATAAACGGTTAATAAAATAGAACTTATAACTTATAGTGCAGCATTTATAAAAGGTTACCTAGCATGCCACTGTTACCGCCACGACCTCCTGAGCTAGTGCCTAGGATACTCTGTAGCCAGCCTTGATAGCTGTCACGATTTCTGGAACAAATAACAACCTTTCCGTTACCTGAAAAATTCAATACCATACCTTCACCGCTAGTAACTGAGTTGATGATATTACTCATAAAGCCTTTTTTCTTACTAGTAGCGACGGAGAGCTTATACTCTAAATTTGAATCCCAGCAAACCACATGACCATTATCGATAATGACATCTTTACCCGGGGTTACTTCAATCTCAAATAATGAGCCAAAACCAGAAACTACTACCTGACCATTACCTTGAGTCTGCATAACCATAAAGCCGCCGGTATCCCCGAATACAGCCCCACCAAGATTGCGTTGAATTTTAGCTTTAACATCAACACCGGTTTGTGCCGCTACAAAGGCACCGTCACTCAAAGTGTACTGTTGAGCACCGACATCTAGTATTTGCATATCACCGTCTAGAGTAGGAGCTAGCAAACAATCTCCTTCGCCATTGACTGCTTCAATCTGTTGCTGAAACAATGATTCATCATTGGCAAAACGGCGCATTAGTGACTGCACTAAGCCGCCTTGCAGCTTACCTTTAAGCTCAAGGTTAGACTCCATCATCACCATTGCATTGGCTTCACAATAAATCGAATCGCCTTTTTTAAGATTACAATGTAGAAACGGTTCGATGGTACCGATTAAGCTGAATGTTGCCGCCATGGGATGAAAATCCTTATATCAATATTTTAATAGTGCTTTGCTAGGGTTTAAACAATTAGGGTTTAAACGATTATAATTTAACGGTATTTCTTTGTTTTTGTATAGCTGTTTAAAAAAAAGACTTTCACTAGCCCATTAATTTTAAAGCCATCAAATGTGATTATAAAACACAGTTGATGGCTTATTTTAAATTGGCTAAGTTAGCTTTTATTGTTAGACATTAACGCCATAAGATGAAGCTAATGGACCTAAACCGCCGCTGAAGCCTTGGCCTACTGCACGGAACTTCCAATCACTGTTATGACGATATAATTCACCAAAAATCATCGCCGTTTCAGTACTACCATCTTCTGATAGGTCATAGCGAGCGATCTCAGTTTGACCATCGTCATTCACGACACGGATATAGGCATCACCAACTTGGCCAAAGTTTTGGTTACGAGCTTGGCCTTCGTAGATAATGGCACAAAGTGCGACTTTACTGACATCAGCTGGAATGTTAGCTAGATTTACTTTGATAGCTTCATCATCGCCGTCACCTTCGCCAGTACGGTTATCGCCAGTATGTTCTACAGCGCCATTGTCTGACTTTAAGTTATTAAAAAAGATAAAATCTTGATCGTTACGTACTTTACCGCCTTCATTGACCAAAAAGCCAATAGCGTCTAAGTCAAAATCTTGACCGTCAGTAGCACGTGGATCCCAGCCAAGACCAACGGTAATGTTAGTTAAGCCTGGTGCTTCTTTTGATAAGTTTACGTTGCCGCCTTTCGTTAAGCTAATAGCCATAAAAATTGTCCTTTGATTTATTGATTGGATTGATTTTTTGTTGGAGATACTGGTACTAAAAATACTGAGTTCAAAATACAGCTTTTATAACCTTACCTACTATAGTGGTACTACTCATAATTTTACTTACTAGCTAGCTATATTAGTAATTATTATAACTAGCACTCACCATAACTAGCATTTATCATCATTTTAACTGCTATGTCAGAAATGATATCAGCAACTATAGTTGGTAAAGAGGCAGCTGCTTAGATAGCACTCATCTACTTGGACTAAGTGAATTAAGCCATAGATATATTTAAGTTTTACTATACTAAGCGCTTACAGACTAAGCAAGTCGTATTTTGTGCATATGTATTACACTTGTATCGTAGTTGAATTATCAGTGGTTCAAACCTTAATCAACTCCTGCTAACTATAGTGAATATGTAGTATTAAGCTCTATAAATCTCAAATTTTAAGCCCTTGTTAGCAAGTCCGGTCAATAAGTGTAAAGGCTATAGTCAAAGTATTGTTTACAAGGACAGCGTTGCGCAGGATAGAGCTTACGCAAGGTGAAGAGGCTCAAACTTTGCGCTAGAATCACTTTAGCCATAAGTACCATTTTGCTTTATAATAATGCGCTCTCAGGTTCCCTCAACCCTGATTTAAAAAAAGGACTCTTTGATGAGCATCAGTAATATTTCTATCACTCCGCTTCAATCCATACGCTACAGCCGTGCTTTATTCTGGCTAGTCGGCCTCCATATCTTTATCATTGCTATCAGTAATTATCTGGTGCAAATACCTGTCGGATTATTTGGTTTTATCACTACTTGGGGAGCGATTACCTTTCCCTTTATCTTTTTGATTACTGATCTGACCGTACGTATATTTGGTCAGCAGTTAGCCCGAAGAATTATATTTTTCGCCATGCTTCCGGCGCTGGTTATCTCCTATTATTTCTCTGTAGTCTTTGCAAACGGTCTATTTGTTGGCCACGAGAAGCTATTAGATTTTAATCTGTTTGTGTTTCGCATTGTCTTGGCAAGCTTTGCCGCTTATGTGGTTGGTCAGCTGTTAGATATCCAAGTCTTTAACAAATTGCGCCAGCTTAAAACTTGGTGGATTGCACCCCTTGCATCAACGTTTATTGGTAATTTGATCGATAGTCTGTGCTTTTTTGCTATTGCCTTTTATCGAAGCCCAGATGCCTTCATGGCGACCCACTGGATCGAAATTGGCACTATGGACTATCTGTTTAAGATGGTGATGGGGGTGTTGATCTTTTTACCGCTGTATGGTGTGGTATTAGCAAAGTTGCAAAAGATGCTGGCAGGGAAGTAGAAACTAGATGGTGGCTATAGTCAGTTCATTGTAAAAATGATACAGCGAGATTGAGATCGGTTATTTGCAGCCTCTGTCGACATAGGCATGGGCGTAGGTATAGGCACAGCAAGCAAAAAAAACTCTTTACAGTCTTGTGTCATAAAGTGAAGTATCTATTCTATCTGGTATCGACTATATAAGTGGACTGCTGACGTTATTGTATATCGCCAGCAAAAATATGACTGATGCTGTATAAAGTATCTGTATAGCAAAAACTGGGTAGCAAATACCGCAGAGCAACTACTAGTATCAGGTTATCGGTTTGTTTAATTGATAGCCGAATATGACTTTTGAGTACGTTCCACTGTCAGCAAAATATTTATAATCTGCCTCTATTGTTAGCCCATCAACTTAACCTAGGCTTCGCCTGTCGCACAAAATGGCTGCGCTTTAAATTCGCCAGCACCAATCCCAATAAAATTAACCCCATCGCCAACATCTTCCACCAAGTTACCACTTCACCAGTGAGTAGCACCGACGTTATCATGCCAAATATGGGCACGAGTAGCGCAAACGGTGTTACCTTTGAGGCGTTATTTTCACTCAATAACAATGCCCATAATCCAAATCCAACTAGGGTAGAGATATAGACAATAAAGACAAGTGCCCACCAAGATTTTATTGAGGCGTGCGTAAATGTAGCAACTTGCCAACTATCGGTCTCAAATATTAATGAAGCAATAGTCAAGATCACACAGGCTATTAAGCCGCCCCAAACCACCAGCGATAATGCTGATAATGGCGCTGACTGTGCAGTAGTTACTGGCGCTAGACTTACTGCTGTATTAATAGGTTGAGGTGTATTTGCAGATAGTGGCTTTGCTGCCTGACTCGAAGCCTGTTTGGAGGCAATATTGCCAAAGCTCCAGCCTGTAGCGGCAATCAAAATACAAATAAACCCAAGCAGCGGCATATCCCCGCCTAAGTTGGTCGCAATCACCGCCAGCCCCAATACGCCAATGACCATCCCCACAAGCTGCATTCGGCTAACAGGCTCACCCAGCATAAAATAGGCAAGCGATACAGTGATAAATATCTGTAATTGCAATAGCAGCGCCGTCAAGCCAGCTGAGGCACCAAGGTGCATGGCAGTGAATACAAAGGCGTATTGCATCACAAAGGTGCCGATGGCATAAATGAATAGGGTGCGGTTAAACTTAGGTGGCTTGATAAATAGCACCAACGGAATGGCAGTAAAAAAGAAACGCATGGCGCTCAGCATCAGCGGCGGAAAGCTCTCAAGCGACCAAGCAATAAAGGTAAAATTGATACCCCAGATTAGGGTGACAATGACAGCAAGCGCAAGGTGTAGTGGGGTCATTGATTATCCTTTGAGTTGGCGTGTTGTGAGAGATCAGCACGATAATAGCTAGACGGCGTACCCGGCTCATTAAATGTATGCCAAGCTCTTCTCAACTGAACATCAGAGCTAAATCCTGTATTACTATCAATCGCACCATCCTCAGCAAAGTTGTGGCAATGGTTCAGTCCTCCTTTAAATAAAAGCTGCAAGTATTGATTAAAAGCACAGCTATTGGTTTAGCCTTAAAAGGACGTTGCGGTAGTACTGGCTATCATTATTTTTTGTTTGATAACCGCTATTGTACAAGCCTTAACATGCTGCTGCGATTTGCTAGGCGCCAATGACCGAACAGATTGGGACATTTTTATGCTACTACCACTTTATGGAGACTGGTTTAATTTTGCTGATTGAATCCTAAATAGGTTTTAGTAGGAAACTTGGTAGATTGCTAAAAAGTATGCTGGTAGCAGATATAAGCATAATGGCTATGAAAGAGAATCAAATTAAAGACTTTAAAGTGATTCTCTTTCATAGAAATAGCAGCTTCTTCTAACGGCTCTCTTGAGTGAGTGTCTAAGATGGCAGTTATAAGCTTAGCTGGCCTTATAAGCTACGTTATCAACTGTAGTGCCTACAAATTCATCGGCTTCGATAGATTTACCGAGAATACGGTTGCCAACGACACCGGAAGTGATAGAGCCACTAACATTCACTAGGGTGCGCATCATATCGATTAATGGCTCGATTGAAATCAACAGTCCGGCTAGCTCTAACGGCATGCCTAAAGTCGATAACACGATGATAGCTGCAAACGTTGCACCACCACCTACACCGGCCACGCCGAATGAGGCGATCATAGAGATGCCCACTACAGAAGCTAGAAACCCTGCGTTCCAAGGGTCAATGCCCATCGTTGGAGCAATCATAATCGCTAGCATGGCAGGATAAACACCGGCACAACCATTTTGCCCAATAGTAGCGCCAAAAGACGCAGAAAAGTTGGCAATAGGTTTAGCCACGCCAAGCTCATTAACTTGCGCATCAATATTTAGTGGAATTGAAGCGGCAGAGCTACGTGAGGTAAAGGCAAAGGTCAGTACAGGAACGATTTTTTTAAAATGCGCAATAGGTGAGCGGCCTGTCAACATGATAATAAACGCGTGCACTATTAGCATGATAAATAGCGCAACATAAGAGGCCAATAAGAACTTGGCCAATTGCCAAATAGCAGTAGCATCAGTGGTGACTATTACTTTAATCATCAATGCTAAGATACCATAAGGGGTCAAGCGGATGATAAAGCGCACCAGAGCCATGATCCAGCTTTGTAAGACATCAATAGTGCGGATAATGACTGCACCTTTTTCGGGATCATTCTTATTGACCGTCAACGCTGCCACACCCAATAAGCTGGCAATGACTACTGCCGCTATCATCGAGGTACTTTCTAACCCGGCGAATGTACCACCGATACTAGTAGGAATAAAGCTTAATATTAAACCTGGAATCGTTAAGTCTGCAACTTCCGTACTGCTCTCTACCATGCTTTGGCCACGAGCGATTTCTGATTGACCTTGCACGATTGAGCTGGCATCAAGATGGAATAAATTGGCGATAATAGCACCATCTAAAGCAGCGATACCGGTAGTAATAAGTAAAGTGCTGATGATCCAAAAACTCATTGAACCGATCATAGAGGCTTTTTCTAAGCGAGCAATAGCGGCCAATATCGAGATGAAGACTAAAGGCATAGCAATCATTTTTAATAAATTCACGTAGCCATTGCCGACGATATTGATCCAAGGTAAGAAGTCAGTCGTATCAACGTTAAGAGCTGAGAGTATCAGACCGTACACAACACCTAAAAATAGACCAAGAAACACACTGCGACTCAAGGAATCACTTTGGCGGTGATAACGCCACAAGCCATAGAGCAGTACTATAAAAACAGCAACTAATAATAATAACATCATGATAAAGACCTTAAACACCGAAAAATATAAAGAAAACCTAAAAATCAATCTGGGTCATTATCCTGATCTAGCTCATAAGGTCTAGCGCTAAGTAACGATGTTGTTATTCCATTTCGTTATAAGCATCAAACAATTAGGTTATAAGTCTTTTTTGTCTGGTTTATAGAGTTCATTATCCTACTAATCACCTCTAATTATCTCCCATGCTATATCTAAAGTATTAGCCATAAAAAAACAGGCGGTAGCGAATAATTGCTACAGCCTGTTAATTTTCTGACAGTTGTAAATTGATTTAAATGACTAAGTTAATCTAACTGTCTGACCTTTAAATCAGGATCATTGGTTGCTTTTAAAGCTTCTTGTCGACGATGCTTAAGGGACGCTAATAACGCCCAACCGATAAAGGCAATACCGATAAGACCAGTGATAAGCTCTGGCACATGGAACTTCATCGATATCAACATAATAAGGGCTAAGGCACCAATAGCGTAATGCGCACCATGTTCAAGGTAGATGAATTCGTCCAATGTACCTTTATCTACTAAGAAGATAGTCATAGAACGTACAAACATCGCACCAATAGCTAAACCTAACATGATAACGATAACGTCGTTGGTAATAGCAAAGGCACCGATAACACCATCGAAACTGAATGAGGCATCGAGCACTTCTAAGTATAAGAAGCCGATAATACCACCTTTCATAATAGCACTACCTGCAGCACCAGTGCTGCCAGTACTACTGCCTTCACCCTCTAATTCTTCTTCTAAGTCGCCCTCTAACATACCAGAAATTACTTGCACCCCTAAGTATATTAAGATACCCCAGACGCCAGCTATTAGCACTGCAGCTGACTGATCAGGTTGAACCCAAGTTAGAGAAATCATCAAAATTACTAGCGCAACAAATACGCTCATAGCATCGACTTGACCAAATTTGGCTAAGCGGCTCTCAAGCCAATCAAACCAGTGTACTTCTTTATCATCAAAGACAAAGTTTAAGAATACTAGTAATAAGAACATACCACCAAAAGCTGAAATTTCAGCATGATGCGCTAGTAGCTTAGCTGAGTATTCTTTTGGATCATTCAAGGCCAAGTCGATAACTTGCATCATTCCTAAGTCAGCGGTGACGGCAACAATGACGATCGGGAATACTAGGCGCATACCAAAGACGGCAACCAAAATACCCACAGTCAAGAAAATCATCTTCCAAAAGTCATCCCAGCCTTTGAGCACTGAAGCATTGACTACTGCGTTGTCGAAAGATAACGAGATTTCCATAACTGCCAAAATAGCAGTAATCGATAGCGTAGATATGAGCCCGCTCATACCGCTATGTGAATACCCCCACCATGCGGCTACCGCTAAAGCGATAGCGGTAAAGATAAAATCTAAATAAAAATGTCTCATGACATGTCCTGTCTGATTGCATAAAGCTAATGTCGTTAAAGCTGGTTTGTCGCTGAGGAAATAACCTAGGCCTATACTATAAAAAGCAGCTATTGCTAGCTACTTTTTGAGTATAGTTATAAATAAAAATCAATAGAAAGATAAACCATTGCCGAAGGTTTTACTACTAAAAAATGCATAGTTTTGCAATTATTTGTACTTCATCCTTAGTCAACCCAAGATATGGGCTAAGGACTGTATATCAATTTTTTATACCCAGCCGCTATTGGATGGTCCACTATCTATTATAAAAATATCGAGACTAAATTGAGAGTTAGATATCAACGCCATACTGCTGACACATAGCTTGCAGACCACCAGCATAGCCTTGACCTACTGCGCGAAATTTCCACTCATTGTTATGGCGATAGACTTCACCGAATACCATTGCGGTTTCGACAGAGTAGTCTTCTGCTAAGTCAAAGCGTACCACTTCAGTGCCCGTTTCTTCATTAACAACACGGATAAAAGCGTTAGCAACTTGACCAAAGTTTTGACTACGTGCAGCCGCATCATGAATGGTAACTGTTACGACGATTTTGTCTACATCAGCTGGGACTTGAGTTAAGTTAACTTTAACCAATTCATCATCACCATCACCTTCGCCAGTGCGGTTGTCGCCAGTATGCTCAACAGCACCGTTATCAGATTTTAGCTGATTATAAAAAATGAAATCGTGGTCGCCGCGCACTTTGCCAGCAGTACTCAATAAAAACACACTGGCATCTAGGTCGAACTCGGCCCCTGAAGTAGCACGTTCATCCCAGCCTAAGCCAATAAGTAATTTGGTTAAGTTAGGATCAGTTTTGGTTAGCGATAGGTTACCGCCTTTATTTAATGATAAAGCCATGGTTATGTCCTTTTTATTAGAATAAAATTATTTTAAGAGCAAAGAAGCTAAACGAATGAAGATATATATTATTTAGGAACGGTCTATCATAACAACAATAAATGACCCAATCAAAGCTGATAAGGTCATTGTTATTAAGGTTTATGTAGTTTTGCTATAAATTTAGCTGCTTTGCACAGCAAAACAGCTGGTTAGACGGCTTTGCTGTTGCAAGCGATTAGCGATGACGAATCTCAAAGCTCTGATGAATAGGTTTTTTGACATTGAAGTCGAAACCAATAGTCTCTTGAGTCACATCGACAATATCATAACGCTCAGTCAGCTGCTCATCGAGCTCAAAGCGGGTAAAGTTGTTAGAGAAATACAAGACCCCATCAGCAGTCAGGCGGTTCATTGCTCGATTGATCAGTGCTGAATGATCACGTTGAACATCAAAGGTACCTTGGAATTTCTTGGAGTTAGAAAAAGTAGGGGGATCAATAAAGATAATATCGAACTGTTCAGTATTGTCTTTAATCCACTCAAAAATATCCGCAGCGACGAACTGATACTTATTACGGCTAACATCAAGACCATTAAGCACGAAGTTTTGCTTACCCCAGTCTAGATAGTTTTGCGATAAATCAACGCTAGTCACTTTTTTGGCACCAGCAAGGGCAGCATGGACACTAGCAGTACACGTATAAGCAAACAAGTTCAGTACCGCTTTGCCACGGCTATTGTCTTTAATGCGTGCGCGCATATTACGGTGATCAATAAACAAACCAGTATCTAAATAATCAGTGAAGTTGACATAAAAATAAGCGTCGTCTTCACGAGCGATATAGAATTTACCTTTTTTCTCGGTATTGCCTTGCTTACTATACTGATCATTACCCGACTGGCGAGCACGAGTCTTGATAAACACTTGCTCACGGTTAATGCCTAAAACTTCACGGATACCCATCAAGGCTAAATTAAAGCGCTTTCTAGCGGTTTCAGGTGGGATAGTCTTAGGCGGTGCATACTCTTGTACGTGCACATAATCACCATATAGATCAATGGCAACCTTAAAGTCAGGCAGATCGGCATCATAGACACGTATATTGCTGACTTTCTCTTTAGTAGCTTGTTTTCTGAGGCGACCGAGATTCTTTTGTAGACGGTTGATAAAGTCTTGGCCTTCCTCAGTATCAATCTCACGCTTCTCAAAGCGACTCATTAGATTGCCAACTTGGCCAGGGATTAGCTTGCCGTAACGGAAATAAACCGTGATAGCACCATTATGACAACGCAGAGTTTTTGGCTCGCTAATAGGCAGAATATCGACTTGTTCGACATTGGAAGCTAAGATACCAACCATAGGATTGACGTCGCTACCAGCAAAGCTATCCTGCAGGATAAGCCCTATAGCCTGATAAAGAGGACGAATATTCTCCTCATCGCCTAGACGCTCACCATAAGGCGGATTGGTAATGATCAGTGGATTACTCAATCTACCGTCTTTGACCATCGGACTCAAAGTACTATTAAGTTGATCAAGGGCACGAGTCTCAAGGTCTATCAGCGATAACAAGTCTTGTAAACCGGCGGCAATTAAGTTTTTCTCAGTAGCTAGTATTGCGCCACTATCGGCATCAAAGCCTAAGATTAGCGGTAGAGTATCCGGTTGCTCGCAAGCAATAGCTAAAGCGTCACGGAATCGGGTTTGCGCATCATCCACCATCGCCATCCATAAGGTCTCATCGTGATGCTGCCACTGATAAAAACCAAACTGATTGGCGGCCTTATCAATGCCAACCGCATAATCGCAATGCATCAGCAGCGCTTCGATAATAAAAGTACCTGAGCCACACATCGGATCGATTAGCGCATTATAAAAAGGCGTGTTATCAGTCTCATTCTGCTTATGCCAGCCCGCACTGTATAACAGAGCTGCAGCTAAGTTTTCTTTTAACGGTGCATCGGTCATAGCTACACGATAACCACGACGATGTAAGCTAGTACCAGATAAATCTAAATACAGTTCGGCTTGCTTATCATTGACCGTTGCAAAAATAGCAAAATCTGGGTTTTTGCTGTCGACATTTGGGCGGCTGTCATAGACTTCATTAAAAGTATCGGCAATCGCATCTTTGATACGCAACATAGCGAACTGTTGACTGACCGCCACGCGCTTGTCTACTGATAATCGAATAGCAAAAGTCTGCTCAAGCTTAAATTGCTCAGTCCAATTGATCGACTTGGCTAGGCCATATAACTGCTCCGCTACATCATATTCAGCATTGATATTTTTGCGTTTGATCAGCATCAATACTCTAGAGGCCACCCGCGACCACAAGCAAATAGTATATAAATCACGCAAGGATCCGTTGACGTTTAGACGCCCTGTACTTTTGATTTCACTGGCGATACCAAAGCTGGTTAGCTCAGTCTGTAGTGGTGCTTCTAGCCCATCAGCACAAGTGATGATAAGCTCAAGCGCTAAATCTGGCGCTGCTACTGGCAATGAGGTTGATAAGGGCGCTTGCGCAGCTGCGGGCGTGGTTGGTTCGGTCATACGGATACCTGTGTCTAGATAAGCAAATCAGAAAATAAAGCGTTAGCGTTTAACCGGCGATTTTACCATAATTTCGGTCGATAAAGTTTAAAGCACAGAGGTTTAAGCGATATTAGATAACCGTAATAATGGTTAATAAGCCAATACTCTAATAAGTCTAAAGCAGCTCACTCTATTTTCTTTATCACCAAACTATTAATAATATGCCAATAGCATTAACAAGATAATCATAGCCGATTAGCATCCAACAGGGGTAAAGGGATAAGTTATGCGTGGCCTAAAGTGAGAGGGTCAGTCATTATTTTTAGCCAATAAGGTTTTGTCTTCTACAATTTGAGTAGTAGTGGCAAAAGGTTTAGTCGGGATAGGGTAGTCAACGTCTTTAGGCATAAGCAGACGCATATGCGGATAAGGAGTCGAGATATTAGCGTTGTCAAAGGCACGTTTTATAGCCTCTTGTAGGTTTTCCTTAATCTTAGGCATACGGGCAACTGATGCAGGTTTGACCCAGAATCTGACAATAAAGAACACCCCATACTCACCGATTTCAGCTACTGTGGCTGAGGTTTCAGGACGGCTCAATACTACCTCAGTATCTTCTAATATTCGCATGATTTCTGCACGCGCCGTATCGACATCATCTTCAAAAGCGATACGTACTCGAATATCGAAACGGATAAAGTTCTTGGAGGTGATATTAGTAACTTCAGAAGAAGCAACATTGGAGTTGGGGATGATAATAGTGATGTTATCACGAGTTAGGATATGAGTAGTACGCAAAGAAATAAGGACCACTCGACCTTCTTTGTCATTGATATTAATCCAATCCCCTACTTGGAAGGATTGCTCGAGCAAAATAGTAATACCAGCGATAAAGTTGGCCAATGTAGACTGAGCGGCAAAGCCGACCGCCAAACCGACGATACCTAAACCGGCTACCAGCGAGACTATGTCGAAGCCAAACTGAGCCATTACGCTGGCTAGACCTAGTACTAATAGCAGTACGGATAGAATGTTTTTGAGTAGCTGTTCAATAGAAGCGTTTAGACCATAATGCTGCAGAACTTTATGAATGATCTGCCCTGATGAGGTCCATAATATGTAATAGATGCCGGCCCAAGTACAAGCTTTGGCAGTCGCTTTGACAGTAGTAGGCTCAAAATTAATTTGGCTCATAATCGCAATCAAGCTAGCTACTATCCAAATATAGCGCAGGATGGAGCGAGCAATTTTGGCGCGTCGATCATTAAAGCGCAAACGCATCTTATTATGCTTAATAAAATAAATAGTTAGCCAATAAAAAAACCCTAATACGGCGAGCAGAATTAAGATTTTTATACCTGTACTGACTAGCTCTACCGCATGCGATGACCAATCTAAAGTGTCTTCTTCTACTGAGCCACCAATCGCTAAATAGAGACTAGTATGCAAATCACGAATGATCTCTTGAAAAAACTCAGTAATTGTAGCTATTGCCATTGTTTGATCCATAAGGGTGGTAGGAATCAGCTTTGATTAGAAGTGTAGCTGAGCCACTATCTACAAGCCATCTTGCTGTGCATCATTGGGTTGACGCGAAATCGACATCTTATCTTGCACATCTCGCAAAGCAGTACGTAACCCTTCTAAAATAGTAGGGTGATAAAAAGGCATGTTGAGTAAGTCTTTAACGCTTAAATCATTAGTAATAGCATTGGCTATTATGTGACCAATGTACTCCGCATCAGGACCTACCATGCTAGCCCCTAAGATGGTATGGGTTTTTTTGCAACCATAAACGTGCAGCAGACCACAATTAACCCCCATAACACGGCTGCGTCCTTGGTTATCAAAACTCACTTCACCGATAACATACTCAAGCCCTGAATTTTTAATTTCAGGTAGTGACATGCCTACATTAGTAATTTGCGGCTCACAAAAGACGATAGAAAAGGGCACGGCAGGAGCTCTAACGTAGGCATCATCATTGTCTTTACAGACAGCATTACCAGAGCTAAAGCCTTCATCGCTAGCGACATGCAATAACGGAATATGAGCATTAGCATCGCCGATGATATAGACGTCAAGATCGCCAATCTGACCAGTAGCGATATCTAAGTCTTGTGGCTTGTTACTATCATCAAGGACTACCCCTAGATTTCCAACGCCCAACTGCTCAATGTTATTACGTCGTCCAGTGGCTACTAAGACGTATTGGCCTTCCCAGCGGCTCTTGTTATCCTCTTTATCTTTATAGTTAATAAAGGCTTGGAGTTTTTTATCCTCAGTAGTCAAAGTCCCGACCTCAGTAACTTCAGTAGCCAGTTTCATGGTCAGATCACTACTCAAGCATTCAATAGCTTTTTGATTGATAGCTTCATCTTTAAGGCTAGCCACTCTATTGACATTATTGAATAGAGTCACTGCTACCCCTAAACGAGTCATAGCTTGGGCAAGCTCTAAACCTATTGCGCCCGCGCCAATGACCGCCATTGATACTGGTAGATCCGAGAGCTCAAATATAGTGTCAGAAGTCAGGAGCGTAGTGCCTAAGTTATTACGCCAATCGTCAGGGACAAAAGGAGAGCTGCCAGTAGCAACGATAATTTTATCAGCTTTGATTATTTCGTCGTTAACTTCAATCAAACCTTGCTTATTGATATAGGCCCGCCCAGATATCTTTTTGTCCGCAGGCCAGCCTTCAACTTGTTTTTTAACGCTATTAGCGAAGTGATCACGCTCAGCTTGAACTCGTGCCATGACTTGCTTGCCATCGATACGTACTTCAGTATGAATACCAAATTGGTCAGAGGACTCAGCTTCATGAGCACGATTAGCAGCAGCGATTAATAGTTTGCTGGGCATACAACCAATAGTGGCACAAGTGGTTGTCCAAAACCCATCATTAATAATAACGATATTTTTAGTTATCTTGCTGGCTTGGCTAAAAGCATTTTGTCCAGCAGTACCAGCACCAATCACTGCAACATCGACATGGCGAGTGATTTTGGTAGTCGATGACTGGTCATCAGCCTTACTAGCAACTTGGTTATCAGATGATTTGCTCATATTATTCTCAACTTAAAAGTAATAATTTTAGGTTATATAGCTTAACGATAAGCTTTGATCGATTATAAATAGTTTAGCTATTATCTAATAATCAGCAATTAGATTAAGTAAAGCTACATAAGCACACAGCACTATAAATGTAGTAGGCTGTTGCAGAAATGTTTTTAACTGAGCCTACTACAACCTAAGCTTGATAACCAGGACACTATATCAACTAGAGCACTAGGTAATGCGCAGCTATTTATTAGGCTAAGGTTTCTAGCAAACGCTCAGCATAATCCTTAGCTCGTAAGTTGCGCTGGGCATGAGTGAGTACTCCTTGCTTATTAAATACAAAGGCTGAGCGCACTAGGCCGATAGTGGTTTTGCCATACATATTTTTTTCTTGAATCACATCGAAGTATTGGCATAGCTTCTCGTCACTATCACTGATAAGCGCAATTTGTAAGTCGTATTTTTCGATAAATTTTTGATGTGATTCTACACTATCACGAGACACACCAATGATGTCGTATTCAAGATCATCAAAAGCATTGAGGTGTTCAGTAAAGTCATTCGCTTGAATAGTGCAGCCAGGGGTATCATCCTTTGGGTAAAAGTAAAGAATAAGCCCTTTGCTTTTATGAGTAAGAAGGTCCACTAAGCTAATATCATCATGAATGAAATGCCCATCTAACTGGCGAACTAGGGTTACTGGAAAAGTAGGTAAGGTGATAACTTCAGTAGTGGCTTTAGCCATGATAAATTCCTTTTTATATTCATTGACAGAGTTAGCTAAAAAGCTGCTAGAACGACAAGCTAATTTAGCAGTTTTACACTTTGCTAGATTATAGGCAACTGCTAGCAACAAAAAAAGACTGACTAAGGTCAGTCTTATTTGTAGGACGATCAACCATAGCTTAATTAAAGCTCTAACTATTTAGCCGTTAAAAGCTTTGCTAAGTTATATTAAGCAGGCTTCTGTGGTTGTTTTAGATTCAGGCCTTCAGTACATTGCTGCAACTCTTTTTGCATCTTTTTTACATAAGACAAGCTTGAAGGGTCTTTTTTGTTTTGCGCGTAGCTCTCAATTTCCCACATTTGGCCAATAGTCATTTGACTACGCACATTGATAGTACAAGTGCACAGTTTAGTTGCAGTATTTTTATCTGCTACTTTATATTTGACGGCGCCACTGACACAGCTATTGATATTGTCTTGCTTGATATCGGCGGCATTAGCTTGCGGCATAGCGATCAGACCGATAACTACTAAAGGTAAAATTTGCAATAACTTCATAAGGTTTCTCTCTCGGACAATATAAACAGTGGGGTTAAAAAAGTAGATAACTAGACATTAGTATCAGTTACTATAATCTGCTATTTTTGGCTAACTATTATAAGGCATGTTGTACACTCACAACTAGATCCTGCTATGGTCTATCGTTCAACACGCCTATTCACAAACTGGCTTTTAGTGTTTATTGTTTATAAGCTCATAGCGACGAGCTTAGCCGCTACAATAACAATTATGCTGAGAAAAAAACACTACGCTCCTGCTGTGATGATGCAATCAAATGTTACGCTTTTGTTTAATGAAGCTGTTTATTGGGCATTAATAACTTAAGGACCCATCAAACTGGCTATTATTAGCCTTGATAGCGAGTTGGATCAGTGACCTTGGCTTGTGCGAATCCTTGGCGACGCAGTACACAGCTATCACATATCCCACAAGCTAAACCCTGAGCGTCTGCTTGGTAGCAAGAGATAGTCTGAGCATAGTCGACCCCTAGAGTAATACCAAGCTCAATAGTCTGTGCTTTTGATAACTGTTGCAAAGGGGTTTGAATCCTTAGTTGATGACCAGTAACACCAGCTTTAGTGGCTAGGTTGGCTAAGCGCTCAAAGGCGGCTATATATTCAGGGCGACAATCAGGATAGCCTGAATAATCCACTGAGCTGACACCGATGACAATATGATTGGCATCAGTAACTTCCGCTACCGCTAGGGCGTAAGATAGAAAGATAGTGTTGCGTGCTGGTACGTAAGTATTAGGAATGGCATCATTATCAACTTCATTATCAACGCTTGCATCAGCAGCCGCGTTGGTACTTTTAGTCGTGAGCTTATTAGCAGTAGTGAACTTATCAGTATCACCATCAGGTATGCTCATGCTGTGATCAGTCAGTGACGAACCCCCCAGCTGGCCGATATCGAGGTCTATAATACGATGAGCGACACCAGCATTTTGGGCGATAGCTTTAGCGGCTACCAGCTCACTATTGTGGCGCTGACCATAATCAAAGCTTATAGCAGTAACACAAGCATAGCGCTCTTTAGCCCAATAAAGACAAGTTACTGAGTCCAAGCCACCGGACAGTAGCACTACAGCATTTTGAGTATTAGAATTACAATCAAAATCAGTGATCGGCATAGTGTTAGTCATAATAATATTTATCGTTAATAGGCAAAGGAGCTATTTTAGCAAAATTATTATCATTACAACACCGTAGCTTAGAAGACTACTAAAGCTGCATAACTATTTTTTTTAGCCTGTTAATAATATTTGTTATAATTGTCGCTACTCTAGATAGCAGAACTATTATCAGGCCCTCCAGTATGAGGTTGCTTTGTCAGTTTTTATACCCTAATCCCTTTGAGCCCAGTCCTTTATTATCCAACTTGTATAGATATTGAGTATTTTATGACCGCAGCCACTGTTTTTACTCCCGATCCTTCTACTGCCGAGCAGCCAGCCATAAGCTCTGTGCCTATGGAGCTAACAGCGGACTTTGGCAAACTACAAAAAAAGCTACGTCGGCAAGTGTCATTAGCTATTCACGACTTCAATATGATTGAAGAAGGGGATGTGATAATGGTCTGTGTTTCTGGCGGTAAGGATAGCTATACTTTGCTAGATATATTGCTACTATTAAAAAAAGCAGCTCCTATCAACTTCGATATTGTTGCGGTTAATTTGGATCAAAAGCAGCAAGGCTATCCAGAAGAAGTGCTGCCTAATTATCTAAACCAGCAGGGAGTGCCGCATTATATTTTAGAAAAAGACACTTATAGTATCGTCAAAAGCGTAGTGCCCGAAGGCAAAACTTATTGTTCGGCATGTTCGCGTCTGCGCCGTGGTTCGCTGTATGGTTTTGCCAAACAAATTGGCGCTACTAAGATTGCGCTTGGTCATCATCGCGATGATATGCTGGCCACTTTTTTTCTAAATTTATTTCATAGTGGTGCGCTAAAGTCTATGCCGCCCAAGCTACTCAGTGATGATCAGCAGAATATCGTTATTCGACCTTTGGCTTATGTCGAGGAAAAAGACATTATCAGCTATGCAGGTCTAAAAGAGTTTCCTATTATTCCTTGCAACTTATGCGGCAGCCAAACCAATTTGCAACGCGCTATCATCAATGACATGCTGCGCGAGTGGGATGATGCCCATCCGCAGCGTTTAGCCTCAATTTTTAAGGCTATGCAGAACGTAGCTCCCTCGCAATTAGCCGATCGTGAGTTGTTCGATTTTGAAACTCTCAAGATAGATCGTAATGCTACTGAGCGTCTGTTTGAGGGGCATAATATTCAAGTCGGACAAACTGCTAGTCTTACGGAAATGGGTATGCCTATTGCGCCAGAGATGCAAGACTTTAAGGCTAAAAACGACTTAACTAACCATAGCCATAGCAATGACTCCCTAGCAGAGCAAGGTAGCATCGACAATCACCGAATTCCAACCATCAACCCAGTATTATCTTAAGCTTAAAGCTAAAAAAATCTTAGTGAGTATGGTTGAAACATGAATCGAAACCCAATAAAAAACCAGCGATTAGACTAGTCGCTGGTTTTTTATTTAAAGGCTCAACAGGCTTCGCTGCACAAAATTTTATGAGCGTTAGCTAGGTTTTTCAAATACCGGTAAGGGGTCGAAGCTAACCTTTGCACGCGGCAGCTTTGCTACATCACGCATGCGCCAATCCTCTTTACCATCATTACTAACTTGTAGATAATATTTAGCTTTTACAGGATCAAGATTGACAGCTGGTGCGCTATATTTATTAGCGCTCTCATGATGCAAGACCACATCACGATCTTTTTTGATGTCAGTAGCATGAGAGATAGATAGTGCCAACTCATCAGGGTAGACGAGTGGGGTACCATTGAGTAGCTTACCGGACTGCAGGCTTTGCTCAGGATAATTAAGATAAAAGGTAATATCGCCATTATCTGCAAACTGCATTTGACCATGTAGGTCTAAATCATAAGTAAGCTTATCGCGGGATACATCATGATATAAAGTTTTGCCATCCATATACCAGTCATCACGTACCACGCTATCACGGATTTGATAAGAGTAATAAACGAACCAAAGACAAGCCACTACCACGAATGCTGGCAGACCAATCACAAAGATAATGACCATGTAGTTCTTGTACCATGGCTGGCTATCTTGGTGCTTAAAATTCGGTGATTGTGTAGGAGTAGACATATAATACCTATTTAACGCATCAGTTTATAAACGCAACTGCTAAATGCAGCCCACTTAATGCTAATTAATAACCGCATCAGTATAGCCTGATTTAGTAGGCACCGCATCTGCTAAGCACTCTATAAATAAGTACTTAGCAGGAAATGATAGGTGAGTTGTAGGGCTAAAAAAGTTGTCTATTGATAACTTACTGGCCTTGAGTTGTGAAGACGTTGTCTTTGCTAACTTTATACTGACCATCTTCACTTACCACGTTGAGAGTGACAGGTGTTTGACCTTCATCGACAATAGCAGGATCACCATAGATACTTACTGCCATATCAAAGCTCTCACCAGCATCGAGGGGAACGTCATTAAAGCGTAATTGTAAGCTCAAGCCATCTTTAGGCGCTAAAGTAATCTTATAAGTATGCTCATTTTGAGTTTTGTTAGTTAATTTGACGACGTAACTGTTCTCAATCATTCCTTGAGTATTCAACGACGATAGCTGATTACGATCACGGCGAATATCAATCTCTAGAGGCACACGATCGGTTAGCGCATAGACTAAACCGCCACATAGCACTAGCAGTAGCGCTAGATAAGCGAACAGCCGCTTACTAAATACCCGAGTATTCTCTTTTTCTGCTAACTGGCGCTCGGTAGTGTAGCGAATCAAACCACGCTTATAGCCGACTTTGTCCATAACCTCATTACACGCATCGATGCAAGCAGCACATTGAATACAGCCTACTTGTAAGCCATCACGAATATCGATACCAGTAGGGCAGACTTGCACACACATTTGGCACTCAATACAGTCGCCTAAGTTCTCAGGATGAGTGCCTTTTTTGCGAGTACCACGTGGCTCACCACGCTCATAATCATAAGAAACGATTAAGGTGTCTTTATCGAACATAACACTTTGGAAGCGGCCATAAGGGCAGATCTGGATGCACATTTGCTCACGCATGTAACCTGCGTTAGCATAAGTTGCAAAGGTAAAGATAAACATCGATACCCATATCCAAGTTGGCCAGTTTGGAATAGGGATTAATCCTATCAGCTGCCAACTTTGATAAATTTGGTCAGTACCAGCCACGTAACTTACAAAAGTTGCTGCAGTGATTACCGATAGAGCCAACCATATAAAATAAACTAAACCACGCTTAAAGGCTTTAGTTGCGCCCATAGGAGATTTATCAAACTTGATACGCTTATTACGATCGCCAATAACCCACTTTTCAACGTGCTGATACAAGTGGGTCCAAATGGTCTGTGGACAGGCATAACCGCACCATACTCGTCCAGCATAGACCGTTACCATAAACAAGGTAAAGGCAGCAATAAGTGCAAAGGCGGCAATAAAATAGAAATCCTGAGTCAAGAAGGTCATGCCAAAGATATAGTAATGCTGCGACGGAACATCAAACCATATAGCCTGTCTACCGTCATATCGCAGCCAAGGTAACAATAAAAACAGTGCTAGAAAGAAATACATACTAACCAGACGAATGTTTTGATAAAGACCTGTGACAAAGCGAGGATGGATGCGATGCTTAGTAGCATCAAGATCAATCTGCTGCGTAGGAATTTTATTAGAGTGTTGTGCTGACATAAACTTGCCTCTTTAAAAAAAGAATCAGTCTGCTGGCATGAGTAACGAACATAAATTATAGCTATTGAATGTATAAATCTACGCTTTTATCAATGTCAGTAAGGAGTTGAAACTTGCATCAGAGCTACCACTTATAGCTACTGTTGACGACACTTAGCATCTAAATATCGATACAGTTTCAACGACCAAATGATCGATTGTATATAACCAACAACAATTGAAAATATGTTGATCATCCACTAATTACTATAAAAAAATGTCTTAATAAATAGTTGTTTGAGTCACTATTTTAGCATTACCCTTACTGTAAATGGGGAGATGTAATAAAAAATAGTCACTATATTTAGGTGGTTGATAATTGTTTTTACTTTTTGTAGTTACTACCTACTAATAATAAAAAGGAGAACTGTATTAACAGTTCTCCTTTATTTCACATCCTATCTAACACTAACCACTGACGCTTAACTAAAATATTATAGACTTTAGTTAGCGCTGCTTACTTTTACTGCAGCTACAGGAGCAGTAGCACTAGCGGTAATATTGGCATCAGCTTTAACTGTCTTAGCATTTTTGTCTGACAGCGAGTAAACATAAGCAACGACTAACATAATACGCTCATTACCTAGCTTAGTTTCCCACTGTGGCATAACACCAGCGCGACCATAACGTAAAGTATTACGTACTGTCTCACGATCACCACCATATAACCATACTTGATCAGTAAGGTTAGGAGCGCCAGCTGAAATCATACCTTTACCATCTTTACCATGACAAAGCGCACAGTTTTGAGCAAAAATAGCGCTACCTTGAGCTACTAAAGTTTTATCAAGTTCGCCATTAGCTTTGCTACCATTGTTGGCAGATAAAGATAAAACATATTCAGAAGCGGCACGCACACCTTCTTCGCCAATCTGTTCACGCCAAGCTGGCATACCGCCGACACGTCCATTATGAAGTGTGGCTAGAAGATTACTAGCATTGCCGCCATATAACCAGTCACCATCCGTCAAGTTGGGATAGCCTAGTGCACCTTTGGCATTAGAGCCGTGACAGACTGCACAATTCTGCAAGAACAGACGGCTACCAACTTTTAAAGCACCTGGGTCTTCAGCCAGTTTCTCAACAGCTGGGGCAAGCTCTTCAATTTTCTTATCTATTTGAGTCTGTAAGTCTGCTGGTGGTGTCTCACTGCGACGCATAGTCGCTTGAAGAACAGAAAGTTCATTCAAGGTTTCAGTAGCACTAGTAGCATTTGCTTTAGCTAAAATAGACTTCTCAAAGTTATCAGTGAATACTTTATTGTTTTGTTCAAGCTCACTATAAAGCTCATTTTTCGAGGTCCAAGGTACTGTGTCGCCATCGACTTCTACAGTTGCGATGCCATGCCAAGTACCAGGGAACATAGCTGGGAAGAATACCCAATAAACTATACCCCAGGCTATTGAGCCAAAAAATATTACTAACCACCATTTAGGAAGTGGTTTATCGTATTCTCGAATACCATCATAGTCATGACCAGTAGTACCATCTTCTTCTACTTCAGGTTTAAACTTGAGTACCATTAACAGTATGCCAAGAATAAATAACCAACACGAAAAGGCAATTATGGTAATCCAAGAACTCCAAAAAGCTGTCATCTTTCATCCTTATTGCGCTGCTCTTCAGATAAAGTATCTACAACCTCATCGTCAAGCGCAAGCTGTGCATCTTCTTCGAAGCGTTTTTTGTTTTTTGGCGAATACGCCCACCATGCAACACCTATAAAGGCAACAAAAGCTGAAACAGTTGCAATTGTTTGTAATTCACCAATGCCCATTAGCGCTGTCCTTCCATTGCAGTACCTAACTGTTGAAGATAGGCGACTAAAGCGTCAAGCTCCGTAGCGCCAAGTACAGCATCAGGAGCGCCGTCTATGTCCTCTTGAGTGTAGGGAACACCGAAACGGTCACGGAATAAACGCATCTTAGTTTGCACGTTAGTACCGTTGATCTCATTTTCTGCAAGCCATGGAAATCCTGGCATAATTGATTCAGGTACTAATGAACGTGGGTTCATTAAATGTTGCTTCTGCCAGTCTTCTGAATAGCGTCCGCCAACTCGTGCTAGATCTGGTCCAGTACGTTTAGAACCCCACAAGAAGGGATGATCCCAAGTTGATTCAGCAGCACGTGAGTAAGGGCCATAACGTTCAACTTCTGCACGTAGCGGACGTACCATCTGTGTATGGCAAACATGACAACCTTCACGAATATAGATGTCACGACCTTCAAACTCAAGTGCAGTCCACGGTTCCATAGAAGGTAGCGGTGCGTTCACGCCACCTTCTTCAGGACCTTTGTTATCATAAATTAGCGGTACAATCTCAACTAAGGTTGCAAAGCTGATTGCGATAACGATACCGATAACCAACAAGCCTGTGTTTTTTTCAATAATCTCATGCGGTGTACCAGCCATGATCGTTCCTTATATTTTAGCCGTTTTCGACTCATTGACACTAGGGTTATGATCAGTTGGATCAGCGATATCTACAGGCTTACCTTCTGGCATTTTAAGGGTTTTATAACAGTTATAAGCCATTACGAACATGCCTGAAACATAAAGTAGACCACCGAATGCACGACCAATATATGGGAAATGTGAGAACTCAACCGTGTCAACGAAACTATATACTAAAGTACCATCAGGGTTAGTAGCCAACCACATCATACCTTGGCCGATACCTGAGATCCACATCGAAACGATATAGAAAATAGTACCTGCTGTTGCTAGCCAAAAGTGAGTAGTAATCAAGCTGATAGAGTACATTTTTGGCTTATTATAAATACGAGGTAACAACACATATAACGAACCTATAGTGATCATACCTACCCAGCCAAGTGCGCCTGAGTGTACGTGACCAATAGTCCAGTCAGTATTATGCGATAAGGCGTTGACGGTCTTAATAGACATCATCGGCCCTTCGAACGTTGACATCGCATAGAAGGATAAAGCCACGATCATAAAGCGAATAATTGGATCGGTACGTAGTTTATCCCAGCTTCCTGATAGAGTCAGAACACCATTAATCATACCGCCCCAAGAAGGTGCAAATAGGATAATAGAGAACACCATAGCTAATGATTGTGTCCAATCTGGCAAGGCTGAATAATGAAGATGGTGACCACCAGCCCACATATACGAAGCAATCAATGCCCAAAAGTGAACGATAGAAAGGCGGTAAGAGTAAATAGGACGACCAATCTGTACAGGAACGAAGTAGTACATCATTCCTAAGAAAGCGGCAGTTAGGTAAAAGCCTACTGCATTATGTCCATACCACCACTGCACCATCGCATCAGTTGCACCACCAAATAGAGAGTAAGACTTAAACGCACTAACAGGGATAGCCATACTATTAACAATATGCAGTAATGCAATTGTGATAATAAAGGCGGCAAAGAACCAGTTAGCCACATAGATATGTGAAGTTTTGCGCTTAATCAAAGTACCGAAGAAGACGATGGCATAAGATATCCATACTAAGGCGATCAAAATATCGATCGGCCACTCTAGTTCAGCATATTCTTTAGTAGAGGTTAATCCTAATGGAAGAGTGATGACAGCGGATACGATAACTGCCTGCCAACCCCAAAAGGTAAACCAAGCAAGGTAGGGGGCAAATAGTCTAGTTTTACAAGTACGCTGGACAATATAATAGGAGGTAGCGAACAAGGCTGAGCCACCGAATGCAAAAATAACAGCATTAGTATGTAGTGGTCTTAAACGACTAAAAGTCAGCCATGGTGTATCAAAGTTAAGCGCTGGCCATGCCAATTGTGAGGCAAGGAAAACACCGAGACTCATACCGATAATGCCCCATACTACGGCCATAGTAGTAAAAAATCGTATAATAGTGATTTCGTACTCACGGTCCACTGGAGCGACTGCTGTGTTTTGTAAACTCATTGGATGATTCCTTTACAGCCTGAATGATCAACAGTGTTAACTAAATATTCACCGTGCCCTCATTATAAAAAATAATTTTATAACTAGTTAACGATCGCGGTAAATGCGCGTTATAAATTGTTGTCTGATTTATTACTTTAATATTATAACCTATCAAAATAAGGCTTTAGCCAACTGATAGTAGGATTATATATAACATTGAAGTAACAACAAAACTGCCGTCTTTTGAAATCAAATCGAGGTTTGATAGGGTGCATTAGTACTTATATAATTAACTGGTCTAGCGTCGATAAAATAAGCTGTTAATTATAGAATTAAGCTGGCGGCGGCTGACAAAAAAATATTTGCGTAATGTTTAGTTAAAACTCCCGACTCTGTTTAAGGTATTGTAACGCAATCTTAATGAAATATCATCAAACTCATGCGCCAAAATACAAACTCTTTGGTAAATGATTTAACTGATAGCTTTTAATAATTCGCTGATAAAGCGCTGCGGAATACTGGAAAACAGTACAATAAAGCATTACATCTATAGGCACTCATAATAACAAAAAAAATCAATATATCAATATGAAATGTAAGGAATTAAATTCGAATAGCTGGTTAGTGAGTAAAATCAGCTGACTACCTAGGTTGCATACCGTTACAAAACACTAATATTTTATTGCTTACAGGTTGCTGATACTATTCATCGGGGTTAACCCTCTTTACTTCTCCAAAAACCACGGCATAATAATGGAGAGCCTTCGATTCTCTTATCTAATAGCTCTATTAGTTGATCTAGTGGATAAGAAGGATCTTATCGAGGTTACAAGAACTACTTTTAGTTTACGAACTACTCAATCATAAAGGATAATGAAATGGCTGTTTTTTTAACTGACGAATGGTTTGCACAAGTTGAAGAATTTGGTAACGAAGCAGGTGAGTTGAACTTACCACCAGCTCTTGCCAGTATGGTGATTAATCTTAAAGTTGCTGATGGCAGTGAGACTATCGAAGCTAGCTTCGCTAATGGTTTATTGCATCGTGGCTTGAATGACCAAGCAACGACTACACTATTATTAGATCGTGCTACGCTTGAATCTACTATTACTAATTTTGACATGAATGAAATCATGGGCGCTTTCATGAGCGGCAAGATTCGTGTTGAAGGCGATATGTCGCAGTTGATGGCGCTACAAACGGCTCGTCCTAGCACTGAACAAAAAGAGCTATTTAAGCGTATCAAGTCAATCACTACTACCGCTTAAGCTATTTCTGTAGCTAGATTATTATTTGATGTTAGCCTTACCTTTGGTGACAATATAGTCTTTGAACGCTATTCTTTCAACGCTATATAGTTATAAGGTTTTGGCAGCAATCGTAACTACGCAAAAAGCCCTTAATATAGTTAAGGGCTTTTTTATGGGCCAGCTTATCGATTTAAGCCAAGGTTTGCTTAGCTAGCAGCTACACACTGCAACTATGCTGACTACATTAGCTTGGCTAACTGGCTCGCGATTGAGTTTGCAGTTGCAACTTAGTATTTTGTTTGTTTTGATTTTCTTTATAAA
Organism: Psychrobacter sp. BF1; assembly: GCF_019279065.1. Lineage (NCBI taxonomy): Bacteria > Pseudomonadati > Pseudomonadota > Gammaproteobacteria > Moraxellales > Moraxellaceae > Psychrobacter > Psychrobacter sp. BF1. Next base: position 40,782 of record NZ_JAGYWV010000003.1, on the reverse strand, counting down.
TAGCTGCTTGTAGCCAAATATTAGCTTGGATATAGTTGAGTACACCAATGGCTTGAGTTTGTGGGGTACTAAGCGCAGCGATACGAACCACGAATGGATCGGCATTTTGCTCACGTAAGATAACCACATCGAACAGTATAATATCTTTGCCATTGAACTGACACTGTTGCTTACCTAACACTTGTCCTTGACACCAAGCTTCGTCCTCTTGACCTAAAGTATCACCGAATAAATAAGCACACATATGGCCTAGGTTGATTTCCACTGGCTGCATTTGCTCTTTAGTGGTTGGCTGCCAGTCTTTGACTTGCTCTTGGATGTCAGTAGGTACTTGACCGTTATTGGCTGCCACGATATCGTTAAAAGCACGGTGAGAGCGAATGGCTTCTTGATCTTCAACCATGATCACTTCTTGTTGTTCGCTGATAGTAATCTCATGCGCCCAAGCACTGAAGTTGACAAAATAAGAAGTGCCTTGCTGATATAAATGGCGATTGGCGGTATAAAGCTGATCAAAGGCATAGATTATACTGCCATCAGCGGTTCGTAGACGCAGTACCGCATCATGAGTAGTCTCATTGACGATCATACGCTCAATAGTACAATTAAGACCGTACAGACTATCGACACAAGGATAGGCGTTGACAAAACGTTCAGGTTTACCGTTTTTCATCGCTAATACTTGATTGATATGGCAAGGTTGATCCTCAGAGAGCAATAAGCAGCTATCTTCAGCACTGACATTGCTATTGAGACCTTTAGGCATTGTGGCTTGCTCAATCATCTGCTGTAACCATTCAGGTACATCATGACTCATGTCATCGGTTAAGATACGCCAATGATCAGCATGACCAGCCGTTTGGGCCTCGGTTAAAGTGATTTTGGTAGGAGATTGTAGGTTTTTATAATGATAATTAGTAGTCATGAAAATACTCAAACTTAAGTCAGCTGTGAAGTTTGGACTTAAACAGTTCAACAAACAACACTGATGGGTTAATGACAATAATCCTTTACATACAATATATAGGTATAGACTTAACTAATAGCAAGGCCCCTATAAAAAATAATAACAAAGCAGTACTTTTTTTAAAATAGCGCTTTTATTTTACTGTTAAGGATGACGTTTAATAGCACATTTTAGACAAATTGTGTCAAACTATCTCCTTTTTGCTAGCCTCAACCTTATAAACACCAAAATACAAAATCATATAAAGTGTCAATACAGCATCAAATAATTAGCAGGTCTGTCTAAAACCATATCTAATCCTCAGCGCAAGGCTACATCATTATCCTAGCATTTGTGCTGCTGTGGTTAGATAAGATAAAGAGTTTGAATATGTTTCGTCCTTTAGCCTTATTTATTGGTCTACGCTATACCCGAGCAGAGCGCAGTAACCGCTTTATCTCTTTTATATCGCTTATTTCAATGGTCGGTCTGACTCTTGGGGTGGCGGTATTGATCACTGTATTGTCAGTGATGAATGGCTTTGATCGTGAGCTCAAAACCCGTATTCTGGGTATGGTGCCACAAGCGACAGTTATCTCAACTGAGGTTATTAGTGACTGGCAGCAACTGGCTGATGAGATCAAAAAAGATCCAGAAGTCGTCGCTGTAGCGCCTTTTATTCAGCTGCAGGGTATGCTGACTTCCAACGGTCAAGTGGCTGGCATCATGGTCACTGGGATCGATCCTGATTACGAGAAAAAAGTCTCAATTATCAACGATAACATGACTGAAGGCAGCATCGATACCCTAAAAAGCGGTGATTTCAGTATCGTATTGGGTGAGGAGATGGTGCAGTCGCTAGGGTTACGCATCGGTGATAAAGTCACGCTAGTATTGCCAGAAGCATCACCGTCAGCAGCTGGGGTTATTCCGCGTTTTAAACGTTTCACTTTGACAGGTATATTCAGTATCAGTCCGGAAGTAGATAGTTTGATGGCCTTTATTCCAATGAATGACGCCGCTAAATTACTACGCTTGCCTCCTGGTGCTCAAGGGATTCGTCTAAAGCTAAATGATATCTTTACTGCACCTATGGCTGCACAAAAAGCTGCTGCTATAGCACCTGATCAGCTCTATCCCAATGACTGGACGCAGACGCATGGTAATTTATTTGGTGCTATCCAAATGGAAAAAGCTATGGTCGGCTTGCTGTTATTTTTGATTATTCTAGTAGCGGCATTTAATATCGTGTCCAGCTTGGTAATGCTAGTCACTGATAAAAAAGCCGATATCGCTATCTTAAAAACTTTTGGCGCCTCGCCAAAGTTGATCACTCAAATATTTATGGTGCAAGGAGTAGTAATTGGCTTTATTGGCACTATCGCTGGCACGATTTTGGGCATTATATTTGCGTTAACGGTTGGTGACATCCTAGGTTTTATTAACCAAACCTTTGGTCTGAATCTATTCGATGCTTATTTTATCAACTACTTACCTTCGGAGCTGCGTTTTGTCGATGTGGCATTGATAACTGGGGCTTCATTTGTCTTAAGCTTTTTGGCGACTATTTATCCAGCACGTCGAGCCGCTAGGATTCAACCAGCGCAGACCTTGCGTTACGAATAATCGCGATAAAAGAAATAATAAGTTGAATTGTAATATAAAAAAAGGAAGTGCTATGTCTGCTATTTTAGAGGCGACCAACATCAGCAAAATATATGATGAAGGCGCCGTACGCACGCAGGTATTAACTGGTTTAGACTTGTCGGTAAGACCTGGCGAACGCATAGCCATCGTTGGCACTAGTGGCTCAGGAAAGAGTACCTTATTGCACCTACTCGGTGGTTTGGATACGCCTACTAGTGGCGAAGTGTGGCTGCATGGCAAATGTCTTAATCACATGAATGAGACTGAGCGTGGGTTAATGCGTAACCAGCATTTAGGGTTTGTTTACCAGTTTCATCATCTATTGGCGGAGTTTACTGCTATAGAAAACGTAGCTATGCCGTTATTGATGCGTCCAAAAGTCTCTACCGCTGATGCTCGTAATCAAGCGATTGAAATTTTAGAAAATGTCGGATTGGGTCATCGGTTAGAGCATAGACCAGGTGAGCTGTCAGGTGGTGAGCGTCAACGTGTCGCTATTGCGCGTGCGTTAGTGACTAAGCCCTCGCTAATATTGGCAGATGAGCCAACGGGTAACTTAGATTATGACAATGCGCAAAGTGTTTTCGCCATGCTTTCTGAGTTACAAAGCACTATGCAAACTGCGCTATTAATGGTGACTCATGATCGCAACTTGGCAGCACTGGCTGATAGACAGTTGTTATTGCGTAATGGTCAGTGGGAACAGTATTAGTAGCAAGGGGTCTAATGGATGCTGAATATTCAGTGGCTATAAGCTCAGTAGTAGTGTGAGTCGTCTCTAATCTAAGTGGCTAGTGGAATTTATTTTTGCTAGCGGCTTTGCATAATTATTCTAATGGCTGTTTTAACGGTTTGTCTTTTGCTGATTTGCCCTTACTTTTTGCATCTTGAGGACGTTTTTGCCAACTGACGATAGTTTTATAACGCCAAATAGCTTTAAAAGCTAAACCACAAATCAAGCTGCTTAGGATGGCTAATAATGTCAATCCTAAACAAAACGCTCCGATCGATACCACCCCTTTATAAGTGATAAAGGGGTTGGCCCCATCAGATATTATCCATAAGCTAAAGTCAGTAATCATCCGCCCAATCAGCCGCAAACTGATCATTGGCACATCAAGAATCTTGGCACCTACATAGTAACCAGCATAGAATACCGGTAAGGTTGTGAGTGGATTGGTGATCCAAGTCAGACCAAGAGCCATTGGTACGTTGGCACGAAAGACGAGTGCGCCGATTAATGCCAGTAGCATCTGTCCTGGCAAGGGAAAAAAAGCACTCAGTACCCCTATATATACCGCTTTATTCAAACTGTGGCGATTAAATTGCCAAAGCCGTGCATCGGTTAGGTACGGTGCAAACAGTTTTAAGGTGCGACTCTCAAGAAGTTTTTCAGGGGTGGGCAGCAGGTTTTTTAGGTGTTTTTTTGGCACAGGCTTGCCTTTGATCATGGTGTAAGGGTCACCACTACTGACATTAAGTGGCTGATAGTTAAAGATATAATAAGTAAAATAGCAACGGTTATGAAGCAGAGCATCAGCTGTAATGGCCAATGATTGCAACAACTGCATTCAGTATAGGGTAATATAAATAGAAATGCTATTGTTCAGGCTAAGCTATAAAGCAATCGTAGATCGAGGCTAATGAGCATAAGGGCTGTAACAGTTTCGCCTTATTTTATACAGTTCTCTCAGCCAAGTTTACCCTCTGACTTATTGGACGATCTAGCGTATTTGGCGAAGTAGGTCATTAACTAAGGAGTGCTAGTGTATTGGTTACTAAGCATACTTATCTTAACGGTGATGATCGCCGTCTTAGCTATTGCCAGTAGTAATACCTTGCCAGCCAGTTTGCTATCGTTAGACATAGCTAGCCTATCAATTTTGCCTTATCTATTAGGTATGTCGTTAGTTTTAATAGTTATCAGTCAAACAGGTGTAGCACCTGTTGCTACTATCCTAAGCACTAATTTATCTACTAAAAAAACCTCATTGATCTTTAGCTGGTTGTCTCAAGCACTGTATTCCTTATGTATGGTCGCTTTAGTCACTCTATTAGTCATGGCTAGTGCCTTGCAAGCTTTGAGTAGTCATCAGCGTGCTGAAAATACTAAGCTAGCCTTATCAATGCGAGTGCAAGCGCTAGTGACTATCGAGGGTATCAGCGATAGCTTATATGATCCTACTAGCAACAGCGGTTATCGGCAAGTGGCCACTCTCAGCTATTTAGCGCCGCTCACTGCTGAATTAACTGCGCAGGAATTAGCGACTATAACCGTTGAGCAGTTACCGCTAAACGCTAGCAATAAGGATGGCTTTAAGCAAAAATTCAATGATCTCTCTATTAACAATAAGCAAGTCGCAACTTATCGAGTGCTACTTAGTGCTTATCCCAAAACAAACACCAGCAGCAATAATCTAGCCACTGTTAACCGCTTGCAGCCAGGTGATCAGCTAATGATGAGCTTATCACTGGTGCCCCTGGCAACCTCAGAGCAAGCCCTCAATAATGCGACTGGCTTCGATAGTTATCGTTGGCTACGAGGGCGTCATATTGACGGGATGGCTAATATTATAAGCGTTGGTGTTCCTATCAATAACCTTGCTAATACGGTTAATAGCGCCCAAATGGCTACTGCTAGCGCCGCAGCCGATAATGCTATCGCACCCCTGACTGTTTTATCAAATACTAGCCTCAACTTTAAACGTTGGCGTACTAAAATTGATCAACAGCGCTGGCAATTGCGTCAGAGCTTTTATCAACACTGGCCATCATTAAGCCCAGCACAGCAGCAAGCCAATGCGGTTGCTTTGAGTCTATTGACTGGCGATCGTAGTTTGATAAGTCGTGAGACTAAAGACTTATATCAGCTAGCAGGTATCTCGCATTTATTAGCTATTTCTGGCACTCATGTTTTGTTTTTAGCCATTATGCTGGCAGGTCTAGTAGTGCTAGTCTCGGATCGATTTTGCCCGATACTATATAGCTATTTGCCACGCTGGCAACTGCGCTGGGGAGTGATGATCAGTGCCGCTTTTATTTATGCTTTGTTCACCGGGTTCGATGTACCTGCGGCGCGTACGGCGTGGATGTTACTGGCTGTTGGCCTCGTGCGTTTATCCTTACTACCAGTGAGCGCTATGCGAGTATTATTAGCCTTAGCAGTACTGCTAGCTTGGTTTGATCCTTATGTGCTATGGCAAGCGGGATATTGGCTGTCCTTCGTCGCCGTAGCCCTAATACTGAAATACGATAATGGCTTGCAGCAACAGCACTCGGATAATAGCTTTAACAACAGCCGGCAGCTTGTTAGTAAACACCAGCAAAACTGGCGAAATAATAGCCTTATTTATAGTATTTTGACAAAAACTTGGCCGTTAATTAAGCGTCTGTTCAAGCTACAGTGTTGGTTATTTATAGCGCTGCTACCGATTACTCTATTGCTGTTTGGCAAAGCTTCATTGTGGAGCTTAGTGATTAACTTGTTCGCTATAAGTTTGTTCGGTTGGGTTATCATACCGCTGAATCTATTGGCAGGGCTGTGCTATCTTTTATGGCCCTCTGTTGCATCCACTATTTGGATGTTAGTCACCACTATAATGGTGAATGTGCATCAGCTGATAGCTTGGTTGACTTCGTTGCCAGCAGTCAGTAATGCTTGGCTATACACCCCAGTAAACACTGCTATATTATTGATGGGGTTGTTAGTATTATTACCTTGGCTATTGCCGCCTAAGTTACTCAGTCGCTGGCTAGCATTGCCACCGCTAAGCTTGTTAATAATAACTCTCTATGCCAATCAACAGCGATTGAGCTCAATGCCAACTTTATATATTTTACCTACTAACGACAGTTATTTGACCGCGGCTGTATTACAGTATCCCGTTGAAGCTATTAAAGTGAAAGATTTTAACCGCGATGATAAAAGTGCTCAGCAAAGCTCAGATAGTATCAGTTGGCTAATCTTAGCCGATCACCGACCTAAAGCTGCACGCATTACCGCAAGCCTACTGACAGCCGATCAGTTATCTGCGACTTTAACGCAGCAGCTAGGAACGCTAGCCATTAAGCGTTTAGAGGGGATAGTGGTGCAAACTGGCTCAGCTACACCAATGGCTAAGCAGGATCATAAGCAGCAGAGCGTGGTTAAGATCCCACATAGTCCAGAGGGCTTATTAGCCCTGACCGCTAGGCAGTTGAGTCAAAGCTTACCTACTAAGCACTATTGGCAAGCAGGCGAGCACAAGAGACTGCCAGCTGCTAAGCAACGCGTTATTACGGATGATCGATTAGCAAATAAACCTACTAGCAAGTCCCTTAATAGTGACTTAGCTATTAGCGCGCAACACTGTGCAGCAGGGAAGGTTTGGCAGTCAGCAAATGAAGCGCTGACCATAAAAGCGGTTACCGGTTGGCCGACGATAGCTGATAGCAGTGTTTGGGATTGCAGCTTACTTATACAAAGCGATGAGCCTATCGATATCTTACAGTTCAACCCGGCTAATCCTGTACAATCGCCAGCACTAGCCAGTCAAATATTAAGACCGGCGGTATCGTCATTAACAGCATCGCCAGCGCATAAGCACGCGCAGCAAAGTAAATCGCGGTTGATATTAGATGTAGCCACCCATCAGCGTCTTTGGCAACTGTGGCAACTAATGTGTACAGCAGATGAGCTAGACGTCGATAATGGTAAGTCTATTAATGTTATCAAGGATAGCGATGTTCAGGATCAGCGCAATCGCTTAAGTAAGCACTCAAACCATTGGTTAAGCCATAGTTCCTCAGCGGTGCCTAGTAGCGTGTTGATAGCGCAGCGAGTTGAGCAACTACTAAGCTATGATAATAAGCCATTAGCAGTGGCCTTTGCTGCTACTGCTAGTTTCGATACTGATACTGATACTGATACTGATACTGATACTGATACTGTTACCGATAGTAATGTCGATGTTAATAGCCATGACAATACTATAAAATAAAAGCCGCTTTAATAGAATGGCTAATACAACAGTCGCCGTTAGGCTTATGTTTGGTTAGCTTTTGTGCTGTGACTACTATTGAACCCTAAACTAAAGATCACCATAACCAATAAGCCGCTTATAGAATTAGTAAAGCGTTTAGGATGATGTAGCACTTATTTTTATTGCTTTACCTTTTTTTAAATATTGTTTCTAACCTAGGAAGTTATATGCCTAACTGGCCACCAGATCCCAATAAACGTCCTGATAATTCGGTCAACCAGCCTGTACCTCTGCAGCAGCAGCCAAGTGGTCAAGAATGGCGTCTTATCGAAAACACTTTACTAGCCAGTATACAAGAGCAACGTCGCGCGCGGCGCTGGAGTATTTTCTTTAAACTGCTGACTTTTGGCTACATCCTACTGATATTTTTGACCCTCGGACGTGGTTGCAGCAGCAGTGCACCAACCGGACTTGAAGGTGTCGATACTAGTAAACCACACTTAGCGGTAGTTGAGCTACAAGGCACTATCAGTAGTGGTGATGTGGCTAATGCTTATGATGTTAGCAAAGCCTTGACTCAGGCGTTTGAGAACCCTAATTCAAAAGCAGTAGCACTCGATATCAATTCGCCAGGGGGCTCGCCAGTACAGTCTGATGAAATCTGGCAAACGATGAGGGATTTGCGTAAAGAATATCCTGATAAAAAACTCTATGCGGTAATCGGTGATATTGGCGCATCAGGCGCTTACTATATTGCCTCTGCTGCTGATGAGATATATGTTAATCCTTCCAGCTTAGTTGGCTCGATAGGGGTCATTATGCCGAGCTACAATATTGAAGGGTTAATGGATAAAGTCGGGGTTAAAGATCGTACTATCACTGCTGGTGAGTATAAAGATATTTTAAGCTTAAGCCGTCCGCTTACTGATTATGAAGAAAAGCATGTCGAAAGTGTGTTGGCTAATACTCATAAACACTTTATAAATGCTGTAAAAGAAGGTCGTGGTAATCGTCTTAAAGATCCAGAAAAGAATAAACTATTCTCAGGACTGTTCTGGACTGGCGAGCAGTCTATTGCATTAGGTTTAGCAGACAAAACTGGTAGTATTGCCAGCTTAGAGAAAAAATTAGAGCTGAATAATGTAGTAAATTATACCCCAACGGATCCATTCCGCTCGTTTATGGATCGCTTTGCGGTACAGATGGGTGCAGGAGTAGGGTCGAGTATCAACTTCGATATCTTACCTAAAGAAGAAAATAACGCGCAAATGCGCTAATAGATGTGCTGATAAAGCTGAGCTATGGATAATAGCTCAGCTTTTTAGTGTCTAGCAGTTCAACAAGCTATAATCAGTTGATGGGTCACAAATATTGTTAGCATTGATTGCTATTGACCGTTATATTTTCCATGATAGCCCATGAGTATAATTTAAGTTTAGTGAGAATAGTCTATGAGTATTATTAATGCGCAGAGCTTCGCTGCCCTTGCTGTATCAAAAAAAACCAACAAGCCAGTTATCCATTTTGCTCATGCTAACGGTATGCCAAGCCCAGTCTATAAAGCGTTCTTCGCTGAGTTAGAGGCTTTTTTTACTATCGAATACATCGCTATGCTAGGTAACCATCCTGACTATCCGGTTGATAATCATTGGCGCAGCTTAACTCAGCAAGTGGTCGATAGCGTAAAAGCTACTTGTGAGGATCATCAGGTATCGCAAGTAGTCGCTGTTGGTCATTCGCTTGGCGCTATGTGTACCCTACAAGCATTGTATCGTGCGCCGCAATACTTTAACCAAGCGGTATTGATGGATCCGCCTTGGCTGTATGGCAAGATTAGCTTGTTATGGCACTTAGCTAAGACTACAGATAGATTACCGCTGATGAATCATCGTTTGATGGATAAGTTATCGCTAGCTGGCATCTCCAAAAAGCGCCGTGACGTTTGGGAGAGTCGTGAGGATGCTCATGATAAGCTACGTGGCAAAGGCTTTTTTAAGGACTTTGATGAACGCAGTTTTGCCGGTTATATCGAGCACGGCTTACACCAGCGCGCGGATGGCAAAGTTACTTTAGCGATTCCTAAAGCCAGTGAAGTTGCAGTATTCCGTACTAACCCTTCGCTGTATTGGCTAAAGCCAAACCATAGTCCTAAGCCACCAGTAACGCTTATCATTGGTGAAGATAGTATTTTTTTAAAGCGCAAGTTCCCCCAGCAAATAAAAGCGCGCTTGGGCATTCCTTATCAGACTCATAAGGGGGGTCATATGTTCCCATTAGAGCACCCAGAGTCAGTATCTGCGCAAGTACTACAGGTCATTGCTCAACAAATAGCTTGATAAATAAAGCCTATAACTTCACTACTGTTTCTATCGTTTTATTGTTCTGTCGCTTTGATAGACTTTACTGACAGATAGCTATCTACTGAATTTTTGAGTGACCATGCTATGCCCAATTCTCCTAAAGACCGTCTTGAGGTTATAAGCGCACCAATTAGTGGAGGCTTAACGCCGTCACCATTGTTTTCACGCTTTGGCGTAGCTGCCTTAATAATCGGCATGGTAATAGCGTTTTTTATTAGCCAGTTAATAGGCGTCTATGGGGCTGGTAAACTACTGTTACCTGCTGATAAGTCGTTAAGCTTAGGTGACCTCTTTTATTTTGGTAGTAGTGATGGCACTATAGTCAGTCTTTCAGTAATCGTTAGCTGCATGTTAATAGCATTACTAATCATCGTTATTATCTGCCTAAAAAAAGCCGATCTGAGGCAGTATTTGGCGCTCAAACCATTTTCTTGGACGCTAGGGATAGGGATGTTTAGCCTGCTACTGATATTTATGGTGGCTTCTCAGGCGTTGACTTACTGGTTAGACAAGTCACCATCAGATTTTGTAGATCCTTTATATCACTCGGTAAGCTCAGTGGGGTTGTTAGTTTTTGCGCTAGTGATTGTGGCGCCAATTTATGAAGAGTTGGTATTTCGCGGTATACTTTGGCAGGCTATTAGTGAGCAATTCACAAAAAGCAATTTAGAGTCACAGCCAACAGGGCATCCACAGCAAAAACCAACCGTCAAAGGCGCGCTAATAGCCAGTATTTTGACTAGTCTAATCTTTGCCGTTATTCACTTGCAGTATGGCATTTATGAGATCAGTACTATCGTATTGCTGGCTTTGATATTCTGCTACGCTCGTTATAAATCAGCATCATTGCTACTGCCGATACTGCTGCACATTATCAATAATGGGGCAGCAATGTGGCTTTATTTGTCGCAAGTAAGCTGACGCTGCTCTTGTTGCTGGATGTGTTGCTGGGTTTGGACCAGTTAGCTAAGCATCAGGGTTTAACGCTAGTACTTCATCAGCGGCTTTTTCAATATCGGCAATAGTCAAACTAGGCTTGCCACTCAATGCCTGTCGCCAGCGCCGTGCACCACTCAACCCTTGAAACAAGCCTAGATAGTGCCGTGCCATAGTCGATAGGGGCTCACCTTCAGCCACTTGCGCGCGCAGATGTGGATATAGCTGTTGCAAAATCTCGGAACGTTTAGGTATCGGCTGATCCCATAAACTATTGGTCTCTGCTAATAGATAAGGATTATGATAAAAAGCCCGCCCAATCATTACCCCATCGATATGTTGTAGATGAGACTGAACCTCTTCTATAGTCTCAATACCACCATTGATTTCTATTATCAGCTCAGGATAGTCCTGCTTAAGACGATAAACATCCTCGTAACGCAGCGGCGGAATTTCGCGGTTCTGTTTAGGGCTAAGCCCTTGCAGCCAAGCGGTACGAGCATGGACGATAAAACGTTTACAACCAGCTTCGGCAACCGTCTCTACGAACTGCGCCATAAACTCATAGCTATCAAAATCATCAATACCGATGCGATGTTTGACCGTCACCGGGATATCAACAGCTGCTTGCATATGCTTGACTAAGTCAGCTACAGTATTCGGCTCAGCCATCAAACAAGCCCCGATCTTATTATGCTGCACCCGATCTGATGGGCAGCCAACATTAATATTGACCTCATCATAGCTATGCTGTTGAGCAAACTCGGCACATTGCGTCATCTCATTGATGTCAGCGCCACCAAGCTGCAACACTACAGGATGCTCTTGTTGAAAAAAGCGTAAGTGGCGTTCACGATTGCCATACAGCAAGGCTCCAGTGCTGATCATCTCAGTATAAAGATAAACTTGCGGGTTAAACAATCGAGCAAAATATCGATAATCTGTGGTAGTCCAATCTATCATCGGGGCGACTGACAAGCGCTTGTTAGTCATATCAACGGTCATTATAGACAGTCCTTTTAATACTTAGTAGTTTCAGTTTATTAGCGAATATTCAAGGTTTGATAGCGGCTTAAATAATTTTATTTATTTGCTTAAATTCAGGTAAGCGATAAAAATAAAGTCCCATGATAATGCCAATTAAACCAATAAAGGCAATATAGAGTGCGGGGGAGAAGCTGACAATTAGCGTGGCATAACCAAGGCCAAATGGAACTAAGGCACCCACAATGGCGTACATTATATTATAAGAAAAGGCAAAACCGGTTGAGCGTACATTGGTTGGAAATAACTGCACAAAGATCGCGGGTATCATACCTATAATACCGGCAAAAAAACCTAGCAGTGCATACATGATCAAAATGTAATCGCCACCAGCTTGTAGATGATAATAAAAAGCGAATATTTGACCGATCAATAACACACAGCCAATGACCAAAATTCTACCAAAGTTTTCGTAGTTAGATATTAGCCCATAAAAAATACAGCCAAAAATCATAAAAATAATACCAAGACCATGTGAGAACTCGAACAAGTCGCTATCTAAAGCGAAGCGTAGCTCAATAAGATCAGGCAGGATAAGAATGACTACAGTAGTGACACTAGCAATGATTAAAGTGAGCATTAAACCGACAAATATAGAATGTTTGCAATGCTTAAAGAGTAGGGTAAAAGGTCTTTCGATATGATCAGCAGGTCTTAATGTTTTCATAGCCAAGAAAAACGGAGATTCACTGACAAAACGCCAAGTTAATAATGGCAAAAAGCTTAATGTCGCTGCGACTATAAAGGGAATGCGCCAGCCATAATCGATAAGCTGATCGGGACTCATAGAACCTGTTAGCCAGGCAAAGAAAGCATTAGAAAATAGCACCCCTACAAAAAAGCTGGCCGAGACATAGCTACAGCCAACAGATAGGTATTGTCTAGGAAGATGTTCAGCAATGAAGATCCAAGTTAAAGGTACAAAGACGCCAAACGCCATTCCTTGTACTAGCCGTAACAAGATAAATAAAATCGGTGCTGCTAAGCCCCATTGTTGATAAGTAGGTAAGCATGCCATAGCCAGTAAGCTACTAGCAGTAATAAGCATAGTAGTAAATAATACTGGTTTTCGACCTATAGTATCACCATAACGACCAAAAAAAATGCCACCAAGAGGGCGTGCTAAATAACCAACCGAAAACAAGCCCAGTCCTTGTAATTTGTTAATACTTGGATCTATATTGGCTGGGAAAAAAGTAAGAGAGATAAAGTCTGCCATATATAAATAAATCAGAAAGTCAAAAAATACTACGGCACTACTAGAGCAGATAAATAGCACCATGTTTTTGTCTTTAGAAGACATCAACGCATATTGAGGACGGGAAGGCATTGTATCGTTTATCCATATATCAAAATAATAATGGCGCTCATTAACCTTATGCTAATGAGCGCAGTCGTAAACTATAAGAGCTATAAACAAGGTAAGTATTTATAGCTCGGTAAATCAATTGAAAGTATCTTATCTAAATAATGTCAGCTATCAACTATAGTAACCAATCGATAGGTAACCAAGACATAATAGTCAGCCAAACATGGTCGGTAATATCAACTTTTGGTTCCGCTCCATAAATTACTTCTTGGCCATTCTCGATGGTATGCCACTGCAACGCACCACTATCTAATATTTTGACTTCATAGGCTTGACCTAATAGATCATCACTGAGCGCTTCGTGCAATTGGTGTGCCAGCTCATCATCATTAATAATGACTCCCATTTCAGTATTAATATTAGCAGAGCGGGGGTCAACATTATAGGAGCCAATAAACACTTGGTGGTCGTCAATAGCAAAAGTCTTAGCATGTAAACTAGTTGATGATTGGCTACGAGCTTTCCACAGCTTGTTTTCACGCTTGTCTTCACTGGCAGTTGACTTCAACTCATATATTTTTATACCAGCGCGCAGCATTTTAGGTCGCCACTGGCTATAACCAGAATGCACAGCCGTCACGTCAGTGGCATCGAATGAGTTGGTCAATATTTTTATATCGATACCAGCGTTAGCCAATTTAACTAAAGTATCTACGCCATCTTTAGTAGGGACAAAATACGATGAGATAATAGTCAACTGTTTAGTGGGGCGCCCAAGCAGTGTGCGCAGCTGCTGTACTAAATTAGTACTAGCAGGCACACTCTTAGTGAGTTTGCCGACATCATCACCCAAAAACTGCATGTCTGTCCAACGAAAAGGCACACGTTTATTGATTAAGTCAGTATCAATAGAAGAGTCTTCAATAGCCGTCTTATACATTGATAAGCTGCTACGCAGCTCATTATCTGTATCGCCTTTAATTTTATCTAAAGCCGGCAAAAATTCTTTAGTAGTGTTTTTGTCTAGGGTGACTAAAGTTTCGATATCAAAAGAGATAGGCGCTGACCAATAGCTTGCAAAACTATTATCAATGTCAGCGACGACTTTACCTATAAGTAAGACATCTAAGTCAGCAAATTGACTGCTTTGATCGTTGCTTAGGTACTCATCACCGATATTTCGACCGCCGATGATAGTGATTTGCTTATCAAAAGTCATGCTTTTATTGTGCATACGTCGATTGATACGTGGCAAACCAGTAACGAAGTTCAAAGCTTGAAACTTGCGATACATCAGGGGATTAATAATACGCACGGCAATATTGGGATGACTAGCAAAGCGTAATAAATGCTGATCAAACTTGGCCGTATTGTTAAAATCATCCAGCAGTAAGCGTACAATGACCCCGCGCTCAGCTGCTTCCCATAAGTCTTTTAGCAGCAGTTGACCGGCTTGGTCATCGTGCCAAATATAATATTGCACATCAATATTACGAGTAGCCATACCCGTTAAGATGCTGCGAGCGGCAAAAGCATTAGCCCCAGTCACAATAGGATGGTAGCCAGATAAATCAGGGTGAATCTCATTTTGAGAACTGATGGCACTTACTAAATCTGTATCAGCACCTATTATCCCTTTAATAGGTCGCTGAGGCTGATCTTGCTGATATAACGCACTGACTCGAGCGGATAGCTGTTGGCTTTCAAAGAGATGCGGTTGTTTAGGTAAGATTTGGCAACCAGTCACCCCTAAGCCCAGTGCCATCACAAGAGTTAGCGATAGTTTTCTAGGGTTTATAATCAATGTTGACATAATAGGTTTACCTCAAATAGCTTCAGCAGTATTTATTAGTGAATGTTCAACACGCCCTAGTGTTTGTGCCATTTTTTATTAGAGTTATAAGGGTTATAATAACACTGCTGGTAGGGTAAATGTCAGCGCTGGCAAGCTTAGCAGTTGTAGCAACATCTGCCTATTATAAATACGTTAATTTTACTAAGGGCAACTATGAGTTTCAGCTTTAAGCTAATTTACAGTTGTTAGTTTAACCGCCCACTTAACAACTCAGTCCGTCAAACAATAGAGCAGCAAACTAGCCCTATAGCTTCCATTTTAGCTAGCATGGCTAAGGTAGAAAAATCGCTGATGTACTTATACTGCTTACAAGCTACAAGTGAATAATGGCTAAAAAACCACTGAAGAATGAGGAAACTATGACTCATCAGCTAGGCAAAGAGTTATTATCACTTAAGGTATGTTCAGTTGCTCTTGGGCTAGGGCTGCTATCAGCATGCAGCCTAAAAACAGAAGTGCCTCCAATCAATCCTAATCCTACTGACGAAATCATTATTTATGGATCTCTACCTTCAGACCAAGGGTTAGATCTACAGATGACAGCGCGCTTTGAGTCTACCAACAAACGTTGTGGCAACTACGTTGACATCTCGCATGTATATCAGCTTAGCGAAACCCTAAGTATTAAGTTGGAAAAAAACGCTAATCAATATCGAGCACATTTTTTTCGCGATGCCATTATGAAAGGGAAGTGTGATTGGGCTTTGATCTATGTTGAAACTAAATTGACTCATAAACAGGCTGGCAATAACTGGGATAAGTTTTATAACCCCACCGCCAAGGACTTGGCGACCAAGCGCTTTGCCAGTACAATGTATAATCAAGAAGATCATCTATTCAAAATAGAGTGCGCATTAGAGGCTGATAGTGGGTCAGACAGTAATAGTCACTCACCGGCTAATAAAGCTCTACAATGCCAAGGTCCAGCAGTGTTTTTGATGCCTGAAATTCACAGGTATCAAGTGGACTACTATTATTCTGAAGGTTTATAGATGATTGATAAATAGCGACATGATATGATGAAACAGCCTTTAATTCACTGAGTTATTTATGGGCGAAAAATAAAAACATATCAAGGTGGAGCCTGTTGAACAACTGACCACAGCAGTATTTAGTTGTGAGTGTTCGACAGGTTCTAGTCAAAATTAACAGTAATGGATTATTTATGAGTAAGTCGCAAGTGCAAGAAGATAGCAATTTAGATCCAAACTGGCGCTCTGATGCTTTAGACCTAAGCCTAGATTATGGGATGCAAACTATCGCCGTACGTGCAGGACAGCATCGTACTGACGAAGGCGAACATTCTGAGGCGATTTTTACTACTAGCTCCTATGTCTATAGCTCAGCGGATGACGCGGCAGGACATTTTGATGGTACGAAGACTGGTAACGTTTATTCACGTCATACTAACCCTAGTGTACGTACCTTTGAGCGTCGATTGGCCGCTTTAGAGAATGGCGAACGTGCGGTAGCTACAGCTTCTGGTATGGGCGCAATTTTGACTATGTGTATGGCTTATCTAAAAGCCGGCGATCATTTATTAGCTGCTAATCAACTGTTTGGCTCATCGATTGGTTTGTTTAATAACTATATGGCTAAGTTTGGCGTTGAAGTCAGTTACGTTGATTGCTTCGATAATGAGGCGTGGGCCAATGCTATACAGCCTAATACTAAGCTTATCTATTGTGAGAGTCCCAGCAATCCGTTAGCGCAAATATGCGATATTGGCTTTTTGAGTGAGCTGTGCAAAGCTAATAACATTTTATTAGTGGTCGATAATTGCTTTGGTTCCCCAGCTATTCAGCGCCCCTTAGATCTAGGGGCGGATGTGGTTATTCATTCCGCTACTAAATATCTTGATGGTCAAGGCCGAGTCCTTGGCGGTGCGCTAGTGGGTAGTGATGCATTGATGCAAGAAGCCTTTACTGTAGTACGCTCAGGGGGTATCAGTATGAGCCCATTTAATGCATGGGTGTTTACTAAAGGCCTTGAGACCTTAAAATTACGTATGCAAGCGCATTGCAGCAATGCCAATCAAGTGGCGCAGTTCTTAGACAGTCATCCTAAAGTAACTACCGTACATTTCTCAGGATTACCTAGTCATCCAGCGCATGAGTTGGCCAAACGCCAGCATCATATGAAGGATGGTTTTGGCGCTATTATGGGCTTTGAAGTTGCTGCCACTGCTAGTCTGGATGCCAAAGCGGCCGCTTGGCACGTTATTGACTCAACTAATATGATATCTATTACTAATAACTTGGGCGATACCAAAACCACCATTACTCACCCAGCGACTACTACCCACTTTCGTTTGACTGCTGAAGCTCGTGCTGAAGCTGGGGTGAAAGATGGCTTGATTCGTCTGTCAGTAGGGCTAGAAGATGTTGAAGATATCATCAAAGATTTGGCGCGCGGTTTAGACAGTTTGTAAAGATTGCTTTACAGTTGCTATCAGATAACTGCTATCCGATAATTGCTGTTAATGCTGTAGTTGAGGGGACAATAAAGCCGAGTTTAGCTTTAAAAAGCTAAAGGTAATCACCATATCAGCTCTGTTAAACCAGTGCCCCAAACCAATAAAAATTTCTTACTATCTAAATGTTATTTAACTATTATCTAATTATCATCAATTAAGAGGCTATTATGAATATTCAAGCATTAATGCAACAAGCACAAACTATGCAAAAAAAAGTAGAAGCTAATGTTGAAACCGCCAAAAAAGAATTGGCTAATAAAGAAGTGCATGCTGAAGCGGGTAGTGGTCTAGTAAAAGTTACTATGACTGGTCGTCATGTGGTCAAGCGTTTGACTATTGATCCTAGTCTATTAGAAGATGAGCCAGATATGATCGAAGACTTGATCGCTGCTGCTATCAATGATGCGGTTCGTCAAGCTGACGAGTTATATGAGCAAACCATGACTGGCGCAACTTCAGGTATGGGCTTGCCACCAGGTATGCAAGGTATGTTCTAAAGCACAGTACTTAAAGTTGAACTTACAGTTGAACTATAAGTTAAGGTTTGAGCGCTAAGTGGTTGCAAATACTAACTATTGAAGTCAAAAATGGGGTTGTTATCGACAGGATACGACCCCATTTTTATAGCTGCAAAACGAAATTTATTGATTCTATTTAAAGACAAATAATGTAAAGATAAACAAAGGAAGATACTTTGCTTACCCCAAAATTTGATCAGTTAGTTAAGCAGTTGCGGATTTTACCTGGTGTGGGTCAAAAGAGTGCTCAGCGTATGGCGCTACATTTATTGACCAAAAAACGCCCGCAAGGGATGGCGTTAGCCCAAGCGCTTGATGAGGCAATGCGAGATATCATTGAGTGCCAGCGCTGCCATAGTTTCAGTGATGATCCTATCTGCCCGCTGTGCCAAGACCCAAGGCGAGATGACAATCTATTATGTGTAGTCGAGACTGCTGCTGATGTCATGGCTATTGAACAAACGGCTGGCTATCGCGGTCGCTATTTTGTATTAGGTGGTCATCTGTCACCTATTGATGGTATCAGTGCTGATGATCTAAATATTGATCAGCTAGTTTGGCGGGTCAAGCAAGAGCCTGTCGAGGAGCTGATATTAGCTACAGGTACTACGGTTGAAGGGCAGACCACGGCGCACTTTATTAGTGAAGCGGTCAGTCGCCATGTCAATAAAGTAACTCGTCTAGCGCAAGGGGTACCGATGGGCGGTGAGCTTGAGTATTTAGATAGCATGACTTTAGGGCAAGCGCTACAAAACCGCTCCTTTTTGTAGCAAGCCAATCAATAGCGATTCTAGACTTTATTTATATCTGTAATGGTTAGCGCTTTGTTAGTCAGCCTGTTGCCAAGTCATAATCAACTAGCGATGCCTAATCATCAATGTCTAGTTGTGAATGTTCAACAGGCGCTAATATTGCTATAATAAAATCACTATTCTCTCTTATCTAAGCAGGTATCTGCCCGTGTTAACCCCTCTAGCCGCCGTAAACCCTCAAGACCCTTCTGCTATTACTGAAAACCCTACGTTAGTCCCTTCTGTCGTTGAGCCGGATATTGATGCTCTGTTAGATATCGCCGATGAAGTGGCAGTCACCTGGATTCGTGAGCAGTCGCAGCTGGATGAAGTTATCAAGGCTTTACAAGGTTGCGGGCGAGTAGCGCTAGATACTGAATTTATCAAGCGCGATACTTATTATCCACGCTTAGCGTTAGTGCAGCTTAATACTGGTAACCATATTTATTTATTGGATGCCCCGCAGCTACAATTGGGTGAGTTTTGGCAAGCGGTTAGCGAAGTAGATATTGCTATTTGGCATGCTTGCGGAGAGGACTTAGGTATCTTCTATTTACTCTCTGACTGCCCGCCATTAACCAATATTTTTGACACTCAAATCGCTTTGTCTTATCTGACCGGGCAACTACAAATGGGCTATCAGCAAGCGCTTGATGACCAGCTCGATATGCATATCGATAAGGAGCAAAGCCAATCCGATTGGTTGCGTCGGCCATTATCTGATGAGCAAGAGCAATACGCCATCGATGATGTGCGTTTTTTACCAGCGCTTTATTTGAGTATCGAATACGCCTTGAAGTCGCAAGGACTGTACGATTATGTCTGGGCTGACTGTCAGCTGTATGCCGCTGAGCTTTATGCGGCGCAACATGTAGCAGATGACGAGATGTATTTAACTATGGCGGATTATCGTTATAACTCTCAGCAAATGGCCGTCTTGCAAGCAGTAGCCACATGGCGTGAAGAGCTAGCACGCTCCACTAACCAGCCCCGTACTTTTGTGATAAAAAAACAAGCTGTCCGCGAGATAATTACCGAGAATCCTTCTAGCCTGCGCGAATTGGCGCACAAAACTACTATCCATCGTAGTATGCTGCGTCTATACGGTGAGGAGTTACTCAAAATAATTACTGATGCCAAAGGGCTATCCGCCGTTGAACATCCCGCTTGTTTACCAGCTCCTTATCGCTCTAAAAACAAAATACTCTCCAAAGCGGTCCAAGATGCTATTGCTGAGCGTGCTGAGCAAATTGGTGTACCAGAAAATGTACTAATACGTAAGAAATGGCTCAGTCAGTTATATGAAGTTATCGCTTATAGTAAGGATTGGGTAGAGTTACCTCAAGGCTTAAAAGGCTGGCGTAATCAATGGGTGACTCAAACTCTAATCCCAGTGATCGAAACCCATAAGGCTGAGTTAAAACAAGGCATGGGTGTCAAAGGCTAACTATAATCAATTAAGCATTAGCTGAGCTTTGATTAGCGTTTAAACTGGCCGTTTTTTAAAAAGTAGCTGGTTTGCTGCGCCACCTCACTATTGACTAACATGCCAGTATGCGACACTGGCATAATTAAGTGATCGGCAGCGGTAATCAACTTAGTTTCTGCAACATATACTGTGCCATCATGAGCACGATAGTTATCCAATAGTGGGTGATTTTGTCTCTGTAGTTTGCGGTTATGATACTGCAGTAACAGCTGACCTAAACCTTGTGGTTTGTCACCAGCAATCACTCCTAAACTGATATTGTCAGGTAACGGCGCAACCGTCCCATCCAAGGCATCCAAATAAGATTTGCCTACCACAGCAGGAGCCAGACCCCAAATATAATCAGCGCAGATGCTGCCAAGATGCGGTGTCCCTAGTGTCACGCACTGGCTAATCTGCCAATGCGGGTAATAACTGACAAAATCACGAATAATTAAACCGCCTAAGCTATGACCCACCAAATCTAACGGTTGTTTTGGATCATGATGGGTTTGCAGCCAAGCATTTAAGCGCTGACTGTTTACAGCAATGCTATCGCGCATACTACGATAGCCGTATTGATGGGTATCAAAACCTTGAGCTTGTAAGCGCTTGGCTAAGGGACGCATAATAAAAGGAGCTTGATGCAAGCCATGAATAAGAATGACGCGGTTTTTTTGGCTCATATTAATATCCATAAATAGTGATTAATAGATTATAACGCTATATAGTTAGAGTAATAAACAAAATAAAACCTCCAAATCAGCTGCTGATTTGGAGGTTTTTGTTATTAAATAAAGAGGATTATTGCTAGGATCTAGGATAACCGCTTACATATAGTTTTCGATAGCTGGGCAAGAACACATCAAGTTTTTATCGCCATAAGCGTCATCAATACGAGCCACACTTGGCCAGAATTTATGCTCGCGTACATAAGCTAATGGGAAAGCAGCAACTTCACGGCTATACGGATGTGACCACTCACCATCAGTAATCATAGCAGCAGTATGCGGGGCGTTAACCAATGGATTGTCTTCTAAAGTCCAACCCTCATCACCAGATTTGACTTTTTCAGCTTCAGCACGGATAGTAATTAGCGCATCAATAAAGCGATCTAACTCTTCTTTTGATTCAGACTCAGTAGGCTCAATCATCAAGGTACCTGATACTGGGAAGCTCATCGTTGGCGCATGGAAACCATAATCCATCAAGCGCTTAGCAATATCGCTTTCACTGATACCAGTGGCTTCTTTTAACGGACGAATATCGATGATACATTCGTGAGCTACGCGGCCGCTTTTACCCGTATAAAGAATAGGATAACTGCCTTTGAGCTTATCAGCGACATAGTTGGCGTTCAATAAGGCGAGGTTAGTCGCTTTTAGTAAACCATCACGGCCCATCATGGCAATATACATCCATGAAATCGGTAAGATACTTGCTGAACCATAAGGGGCGGCTGATACTGCTGAGCTGCCTCTTTGAGCGTTATGTACAGGAATAAGCGTATGGTCAGCCATAAACGGTGCCAAATGCGCTTGCATACCGATAGGACCCATACCTGGACCACCACCACCATGCGGAATACAGAAAGTTTTGTGCAAGTTCATGTGCAAAACATCAGCGCCGACATCAGCGGGTTGCATGATCGCAACCTGAGCATTCATATTGGCACCATCCATATAGACTTGACCGCCATGATTATGAATAAGGTCACAAATCTTGCGAATGCCTTCCTCAAACACCCCATGAGTGGATGGGTAAGTGATCATTAAAGCGCCAAGATTTGCACTATGCTCTTCACACTTAGCAGTCAAATCATCAATATCGATATTACCATTATCATCAGTACTCACGACGACAACTTTCATGCCCATCATAATAGCAGTGGCAGGGTTAGTACCATGCGCTGACTGCGGTATTAGGCAGACATCACGATTTTCTTCGTTACGTGACTCATGATAGCGACGAATAGCTAAGATACCAGCATACTCACCAGAAGCACCAGAGTTGGGCTGCATAGACACATCATCAAAACCAGTGATGGCTTTGAGCTGCTCTTGTAAGCTATCGATCATCTCAATGTAACCACCCATTTGGCTAAGCGGGGCAAACGGATGCACATTAGCGAATTCAGGCCACGTAATAGGGATCATCTCACTAGTAGCATTAAGCTTCATAGTACAGCTACCCAAAGCGATCATACTACGGTTCATCGCCAAATCTTTATCTTCTAAAGACTTTAAGTAACGCAGCATTTCATGCTCAGTATGATGCGAGTTAAATACCGGATGGCTTAAGATATCATCAGTACGTAAATGAGCACTGTCTAATGAAACGCTAGCGGCGGTAGGTAAGTCGTGTGACTTGCTAACGAACAGTTGGGTTAGTACCGCAAAGTCTTGCTGATCGCTAATTTCACTAAAAGAGACAGAAAGCTGAGTATCGCCTAGACGCCATAAGTTATAGCCAACGTTATCAGCATTTTCAAAGATCTGGGTAGCTAGTTTTTCTGAACCACAATCTACCAATACCGTATCGAAGAATTGGTCATGGACTACACTAAGTTGGTTATCTCCATTACCCGTTTTGATCACTTCAGCGAAAGCCGTAGCAAAGGCATGGATACGGGTGGCAATACGCTTAACCCCAGTTGGGCCATGATAGACTGCATACATACCCGCTAAGTTAGCTAGCAATACTTGCGAGGTACAGATGTTGGAGTTGGCTTTTTCGCGGCGGATATGTTGCTCACGAGTTTGTAGCGCCATACGTAGGGCAGTGTTGCCTTGCGCGTCTTTTGATACCCCAATGATACGACCAGGTGCTGAGCGTTTGGCTTTATCAGAAAAAGCAAAATAAGCGGCGTGTGGACCACCGTAACCCATAGGGATACCGAAACGCTGAGTACTCCCTAAAGCCACATCTGCACCCATATCAGCAGGAGACTTGAGCAATACTAAGCTCATGATGTCACTAACTACTGAAGTATAAGTTTTGTTAGCTTTGACAGCGCTGATAACTTCAGTTAAATCTTTAACATCACCTTCACGGCCAACATACTGGAACAACGCACCGAAGTAATCACCAGATTTAGCCAGCTCAAAATCACCTACCACCACTTCAAAACCGAAGTACTTAGCACGAGTACGGATAACGTCTAAGGTTTGGGGATAAACCCGATCATCAACGAAGTATTGCGTGGATTTGCTTTTGCTCATGCGTTTTGACATCGCCATAGCTTCAGCAGCGGCAGTTGCTTCATCAAGTAACGAGGCACCAGCAAGCTCAAGACCAGTTAGATCAATACAAACTTGTTGGAAGTTAAGCAAAGCTTCTAGGCGACCTTGGGCAATTTCTGCTTGGTAAGGCGTATAAGCTGTGTACCAACCTGGATTTTCTAACACGTTGCGCTGAATAACTGCTGGCATGCGTACTGGCGAATAGCCTTGTCCGATGTAGCTCTTATTAACGGTGATCTTGTCTGCCATTAAGCGTAATTTGGCAAGAGCAGCATGCTCACTCATAGCTACTGGTAGCTCTAAATCTTTATGCAAACGTACCGCTTCTGGCACCGTATCATTGATAAAAGTAGCCATGTCGTCATAACCGATAGCACTAAGCAAATCAGCTTGCTTAGTGTCATTAGAGCCTAGATGACGATAGACAAATTCTGCTTCATTAAACAAACCTTCAAAAGTATCAAAGGTAGGAGTTTGCGAGGTAGTCATAATAGTCCTTGTTAGCTTTTACAATACAAGCTATACATATAATAAAAATAGATAAAAAGTAATGAAAACAGATAAAAAGCTTATAAAACTGATAACTATTAGCTTAAAAATAATGCTGAGCTTTACTCATTAAAGCTTAAGCGCTGAACTTTAACCGTTATGCGTTAAACGTAGTGTACAAGCTGCTGCTGATCGAAGCGAAACTGTGAGTGATAAATGCCATTATCTGCCCGTTCACCAGCACCTATCATCATCACGATATGATGGTCATCGCTCAAGTTCAACAGATCCTTCATCGCAGGCTCATCAAAACCGCCCATAGGACAGCTATCAAAACCATGAGCACGTAAGGCTAACATCAAGTTTTCGGCGCCAAGAGCAGTGTTATTGGTCGCCCAGTTTTTGACATCATCAAAAGTATAATAAGGCGATTTTATTGGGCCTTTAACTCGTCTAAACACTTGCGCAGCACTCCATTTGGCGACAGATAGAGCGTTTACTGGTCCACGTATAAAGTCCATAGTGACTGCTTGAGTGTAGTAGCTTTTAACTTTTTTGGGTACAGGCTGAATAGGATATTCACGCAAAACTTGCTGCGCATGTTCATGCCAATTATCAGTACGAGCGACTACTGCAATCAGACGTGCTGCGGTCTTGGCAGCGTTTTGACCCATGCAGTTTTTTACCGCTAATTCACGCTTAGCAGCGCTATCAATCACATAGAATTCCCAAGGCTGCAAATTGCTTGAGTTGGGCGCTAACATAGCTAAGCGCAAACAATCAGCCAATACCGCATCAGGGATAGGGGTGTCAGTAAAGCGACGCACTGAGCGACGTGACTCTACCACTTGCTGGAATGCTTGTAATTGTGGAGTATAAGTAGGTGTCGCCATATCAGTTGAATCAATATGGTCGGTGGTATCAGCTGGTTTCATGAGTGACTCCAGAACAAGATAACGTTAGATGATAAATAATAGGGGATAAGACGAGATGGTGACAGATACCAACTGACGCTAGTATCTGCGAATAGCTATGAGTCAAAAAGATAGGGCAGTGAGCAAAAGCTTACAGCTCGCTTTCGTATTCTTCAGCGCTTAATAAGGCTTCATAGTCGGCCATATTGTCAGGCTTCATTCTAAAGAACCAACCTTCGCCATACGGGTCAGAGTTGATGATTTCAGGATCATCTTCTAAACTTTCGTTAATAGCGACAACTTCACCAGAGAGTGGAGCATAAACGTCAGAGGCAGCTTTAACAGATTCAACCACTGAAATTTCGTCATCAACGGCGATGATATCGCCAACATCTGGTAACTCAACGAATACTACGTCACCAAGTAAGTCTTGGGCGTGATCAGTAATACCAACAGTGATAGTACCGTCGTCTTCTAAACGTAACCATTCGTGGCTAGCAATATATTTTAGTTCTGCTGGGACGTTGCTCATAAAGTGCTCCTTTAAGGATAGTTTTTAAAAAATATTTGAAAAATTAACAATTACAAATAACCCGTTAATAGCAGCGGTTAATAGAACAAGGTAGGGTAAAAGTCTACTTAACCGCTAAACAAATACTATTGGTTGAACCTAGCCAATACGAAATAAAAATTAACTAAATTGTTGTTCGCCATTACGCACAAAAGGTAGCTTTAGGACACGGACGTCTACAAACTTACCTTTACCACGTAAGTCAATTTGTACATTATCTTCATCGGATAGGCTCATAGGAACACGAGCTATAGCGATAGAGTTTTTTAGAGTTGGCGAAAAAGTACCACTAGTGATAATACCCGTTTGCTCATTGTCAGTACCTTGATTGATAGACACTGCCATACCTTCGCGTATTACACCACGAGTAGTCAATAACAAGCCGACTTGCTTCATAGCGGTGTTGTCTTCTTTAGCTTGCTCGCGCTTTATGACCAATGCTTCACGACCAATGAAGTCGCGCTCATCTTTTAAGGCTAGCGTCCAGCCCATATTACACTCGTACGGGCTGATGGTTTCATCCATATCGTGACCGTATAAGTTCATGCCAGCTTCCATACGCAAAGTATCACGTGCGCCAAGACCGGCAGGCTTGATACCTACAGCTTTAAGCTGCTCAAAAAAAGCAGGAGCATTATCAGCATGCATAATGACTTCGACGCCATCTTCACCAGTATAGCCGGTGCGTGCCACGAACCAATCGCTACCTTCAATATCAGTCAAGTCAGCACCAACAAAAGGCGTTATTTTTGCTAAAGTATCCGCCCAACTTGGCTTAGCTTGGATCAGTTTTGCAACAGCATTAGGGCCTTGAACCGCTAGCATAGCTAACTCAGTACGTTCAGTTAGCTCAACGTCGAAGCCTTCAGCGACTTTATGGAACTGTGCAATATCTTTGTCATGAGTTGCAGCGTTTGAAACGATACGGTAAGCCGTCTCTTCGCTGTTTGATAAGTAAACAATTAAGTCATCGATGATGCCGCCTTGCTCATTAAGCATAGGCGAGTATAAAGCTTTACCAACGATTTTTAGTTTATTGACATCATTAGCTAGCAGCTTTTGTAGCCATGCCTTGCTGTCTGCACCTTTAACATCAACTATGACCATATGTGAGACGTCGAACATCCCAGCATCAGTACGAACAGCTTCGTGTTCTTCGATTTGTGAACCGTAATTGATTGGTAATTCCCAACCTGAAAAGTCTACTAATTTGCCATCGCTATCGATGTGAGACTGATATAGAGGAGTGCGTTGAGGAGCTTGAGAAGAGATATCGGTCATAACAAATCCTTGTGTAGACACTGTCGATGCTAATTAATAAGCAATAATAGCAAGGTAGACAGTGGCTATAAAGTAACGAGAAGTAATAATACAAAGGGCATTATTACCACAAAAGGTGGCGCACACAACAAAGCTGCAAGCCAAAAAGACCAAAAATGTCTGATTGAGCAATAGCCCTATCTGTCCTGTGACCTGAGATTTTCAACACGAGCATCGCTATAAGCTATAGGATGTCGCGTTTTCTCCCCTTCGGTGGGTAAGGATATAGATCTTTACCGCTCTCCAGATTTGTTATGCCTTAAGCTGCAATGACAGCTATTAAAAAATAACAGCATCAATTAAAACTTACGGCATGTGTTTTTCAGTCCTTTTACCTGAGCGATTGGCAGGGTAGATGCGCCTTCGGTGGTTTTATAAGCATTATTAAGCCACATTAGTAAATGTCGCCTTTGGTTATAAAACTCTCTCCTGAGAAACGCTATTATTATGAAAGGTTCATAACTATTTTACAAGCTACTAAAGGGATTAAAGTCAATAAATTTGGTAAAAACGCACCCTAGTATTGTTTTTGGTTGGCAGAACTCTTATAACTCTAGTCGCTACCCTCTAACAAAAGCTTAGCGTATAATTTTGAGGGCATTGTACAATACAATGCTGAGTTAGATAATAAGCTAATACTACTGCTGGTAGCCTTATTAGTTCTCTAACGGTCAATTGGCTATGGCTGGCAAGTTTAGAAGTTTTTTTAACTATTAATATTAGTAACGGCCTCTGCTTTGACACTAATTTGACACTAATTTGACACTAATTTGACAATAAAGCGGTGGTTACAGATTGCCAGCCCGCTGCTAATACGCAAAGCTACTATTGAGAATAAAATAAGTTATGCTAGGCTAGTAGTATCCATTAACGTATTTAACGTTTATTTATTGGTTGTAATCCTTTTTACCTTATAGGTCTATTTTATGCATTGTGATATTTACAAATTCCCCAAGCATGATGATATGTACATTTATATCGCTCGCCCTGGCTATCCTGATGATACTGATGAGATCAAAGATTGGCTCAGCGTGGTTCCTAAAGACTTTCGTAAAGGTTTAGGAGTCAGTAAGTTTGTGATGCATTTGGATTTAGCAGCCACAGAAAAACTGGCGCGCGTCGATAAAGAAGAAGTGCTCGCCAAGCTTAAGTCTCAAGGGTATTTTGTTCAGCTGCCGCCACAAGACGTTATGCGCAAGCAAGCGGAACTCAGAGCACGTGAAGCTCAAGACAACATTTATGACTGATAAAAGCATTAGGGTTGTGAGTAGAGAGTTAACATAATAAGCGGCGTTTATAGATAAAAAAAGCGCTGTTGCTAAGGGTAAGGTATGCATTTTGGCATAAAGTCGTGATAAACTAGCGGCTTATTGTGCATGCATACGCTAGGGTCATTGCTATAGCATTGTGCTATGCCACTTATAAACGCAGGTAGTCAAACACGCATGGATTGGTTAAAAAGCATTTTAAATAGTTTACCATTAGAGAAAATCAGTGACATTCTTGGTGAGATTGTCATTTGGTGGAGCCAAATGGTCAAAGGCGTCCCGCCAGCTGATTTGCCGATGTATGCTTATCTTGGTGGGGCCATTTTGGTACTTTTACTTTGGGTATTAGTGGCTAGAATGTTGCCACGACCTTTTGGTGGTATGAGCTGGATGATCCTATTTGCGGTGTTATTAGCACCAGGTACGGCGCTCAATGATCCTAGTATTATAGCGCCAGCCAGCATCAGTGTGGTATATGCCATCATGATGAAAGATACTGCCGGTGCTATTAGTAATGCCTTACCTATATTAGTAGTGCTAGTAGTCGGCTTGTTTGTGGGCTTTATATGGCAGCTAATCCGTGGGGCATTTGAGACAAGTTTGGATAAAGCTCGTCAACATACTGCGGCTGATACTCAAGCAACTATGCAGCTGGCGGGTGGTAACTATTTGCCGCAGGATGGCTCAGTAGCAGTCGAGCCTGTAGAAGCTAAGCAACCGCTACCGTTCGCTATACTTAAGAACAAGGCTAATACTGGCAAAACAGTAGCCAGCTCTAAGCTAGCTAGTAGTGCTAACCCAACTACTAGCGCTGAAACGTTTATTGACTCTGATGCTAATAAGCTTAAAGCCAGTAAGCTTGCAGATAGCCAGCTAACCACTAAAAAGGTTAATCGAGATACAGCGATAAGCAGAAAGCCAGTCGAGGGCTTTTATAGTAAAAACCCGGTTCAAGACCCAATAGTACCCAGCGACAAAAAAGGCGAAGACAGTAAGTAAAGCCTGCGCAGACATAACTTTGAATAAATAATTAATAAAAAAGACACTTAATAGTGTCTTTTTTATGGGTGGCTGTTTGTTATCTGCTAGCAGTCGGCTATAGCGCTAATGTTGAGCTTTAGCAAAAACGCAGACGCATCAGTATTTGGGCATTGTCATAGGCTGTGCTAATCTTCAACCCTATAAAATTATTCGCTAGTAACTGTTATTGATCTGATGGTTTTTGATCTAATAGCTTTTGATCTAATGGCCTTGAATCTAACAGCTGTGCATCTAATAGCTTGTTAATTTATTAAATAAATATAATCACTGAGACTGATACTATGACTAATAGCGCTAAAAAAAGCTTTACTGGCACCGATAGTTATATCGCTACCGATGACTTGCAACTGGCGGTAAATGCCGCTATGACGCTGCAAAAGCCGTTACTTATTAAAGGTGAGCCTGGTACTGGAAAAACCTTATTAGCCGAAGAAGTCGCCGCCAGTTTGGGTATGCCCTTAATTACTTGGCACATTAAATCAACGACTAAAGCTGAGCAAGGCTTATACGAATACGATGCGGTATCCCGTCTACGTGACTCACAAATGGGTGATGATAAGGTTTATGAGATTGGTAATTACATTAAACCCGGTAAGCTGTGGGAGGCTTTTACTAGCGAACAGCGCAGCGTGTTATTGATCGATGAGGTCGATAAAGCTGATATTGAGTTCCCCAATGACTTACTGCACGAGCTCGATAAGATGTCATTCTATGTCTATGAGACTGGCGAGACTATTACGGCCGAGCAGCGTCCGGTAGTTATTATCACTTCAAACAATGAAAAAGAGCTGCCAGATGCTTTTTTACGTCGTTGTTTCTTCCATTATATTGATTTCCCAGAAGAGCAAACTATGCGTCAAATTATTGACGTGCATTTCCCTAATATCCAACAAAAACTGGTCAACGACGCTTTAGATGTCTTTTATAAATTACGTAATGTGCAAGGACTAAAAAAGCCACCATCAACTTCAGAATTAGTCGATTGGTTGACCTTATTATTGGCCGATGATATGGCACAAGCTGAGCTAGAAGAAAATTTACGCGGGGAAAAGTCTATTCCACCGCTTTATGGGGCGCTGCTTAAAAATGAAGCCGATGTCAACCTGTTACAGCGCTTTGCTAATTTGATGCGCCGTTAAATAGGCTAATAGGCCTGCTGAGAACATTCGCTAATAAGGGAGGCGTGCTTTATGTTTGTCAAACTATTCTATACCTTGCGTAGTTACGGCGTGCCCGTCACTACTCGTGAGCTGCTCGATCTCAATGCGGCGCTTGAGCATGGATTGATGATGCAGCCGTATGTTGATGAGCGGCAAAGTCAACAAGATTGGCAGCCACGTGCTTTCGCTAGTCGCGAGGATATGTATCGACTTATTCGCTTGTGTATGGTCAAAGATGAGCGCCATTTCGATAAGTTCGATCGGGCGATGGCGGATTATTTTGAAGGCGTTGATAGCTTAGATATCGATGAGCTAATGGCTAAGCTGACTGATATCCCGCAAGAGTGGCTAGATCTTAAGCTTGATCCTAATAATCTAACTGATGAGCAACGGCGACTGTTAAAAAAATACGGCTCGCTTGAGGAGCTGATGAAAGTGTTGGAAGAACGCCTTAAAGAGCAAAAAGAGCGCCATCAAGGCGGTAGTAAATGGGTTGGAACTGGTGGCAGCTCACCGTTCGGGTCTTATGGCGATCATCCAGAAGGGGTGCGAGTCGGTGGCGAATCGCGCAAGCGTAGTGCGGTGAAGGTGTGGGAGCAGCGCAAATACCGCAACCTTGATGATGATAGTTTACTCGGTACTCGGCAAATACAGATGGCGCTACGTAATTTGCGCCAATTTGCCCGTACCGGTAGTGCTGATGAGTTAGACATCCACGAGACTATCAAGCGCACTGCCAAAAAGGGTGTGCTCGATATTCATATGCAAGCTGAACGCCGTAATCGGGTCAAAGTGCTAATGCTATTCGATGTGGGTGGCAGTATGGATGTGCATGTTGAAGCTTTAGAGAAACTGTTTTCAGCCGCTAAAAATGAATTCAAAACCTTGGATTTTTTCTATTTTCATAATTGTCTCTATGACTATGTATGGAAGGACAATAACCGTCGCCATAGCGCGCCTATGCCAACCTTTGAGCTATTAAACAAGTATGGTCGTGAGTATCGAGTGATATTCGTGGGTGATGCGTCGATGTCTCCTTATGAGTTGTTTTCAGTAGGCGGCAGCGTTGAGTATATGAATAATGAAGCTGGTGTCGTTTGGCTAAAACGGGTACTAGCCCATTTTGATAAAGTAGCTTGGCTAAATCCGGAAAACCCTAGCTATTGGTCTTATACTCAAACTATTGGGGAGATAAAAACCTTAATGAACGAGCAAATGTATCCGATGACGCTGCATGGCATTGAAGATATGACTAGTTATTTAGCGCGGTAGTAAGTAGATAAGAAGCCTTTATTATAAATGGATATCACTGAATCCTTACAAAATCAGTAAAATCAGTAAAATCAGTAAAATCAGCCAAGCAGTCGTTATGGAACTCCTTCATAGCGGCTTTTTTTATTTAGCATAAAGCGTTTTTTATTTTAATTATCATCTCTGTATAGCGATTATTGAGGACTTTGAGGGCTGGTTTTGTAGTATTTTCCCAATATTTTGCAATACTTTCGTTGAATATTTCTGCGATTATTAAGGCCCAATCAAATAGAAAAATCTGTCATTAACAGTAGCGGGTACTGATATTTTATTGGTATTATTTCACAATTATGATAACATTCATTTTAAATATATCTTATAGATAATGATGGCGCTATTGTCTGACGGCTGAGCACATAATTGCTTTGAGCAACGCTAGTCGCTATCGCTCGCTGTATTACCTAAACTTATTAATATCAACCACTACTAAGAGAGACATAATGGCTAGCGCAGAAACTATAGCAATCGTAAAAGCCACAGTTCCAGTACTTGAGGCGCATGGCACAGCTATTACCAATGTGTTTTATCAAAACATGTTCGTTGAGCATCCTGAGCTATTAGATATTTTTAATAAAACCAATCAAAAACTGGGTCGCCAACAGACCGCTTTAGCAACGACGGTATTAGCCGCGGCTAAACATCTTGAGCATTTAGCCGTGTTATTGCCACAAGTAACTGAAATCAGTCATAAGCATCGGGCTTTGCAGATTTTGCCAGAGCATTACCCGATCGTAGGTAAGCACTTAATCGGCGCTATCAAGCAAGTGCTGGGTGAAGGGGCGAGCGATGACATTATTGAGGCTTGGACAGAGGCTTATGACGAAATTGCTGGAGTGTTTATTGAGCTTGAAAAAGGGATGTATAAGGAAGCTATGTGGCAAGGCTTTGCTAGCTTTAAAGTGATTGAAAAAGTAGCAGTAGCTACTGATATTGCAGCTTTTACTGTACTACCAGTAAATGCCAATCAAGCTGGCAACCAACTTGATAACCAAAGCATTGATTTGAGTCAACTAACTCTAACAGCGGGTCAATATATCACCGTAAAAACCGATCCTAAAAATAGCGATCATTTAGCTTTGCGTCATTATTCTTTAAACTCAGCGAGCACTGAAAAAGGTATTCAGTTTGCGGTAAAAAGAGACAATCGCGATGGGCACTCAGGTTTAGTTTCTAACTATCTGCATGACGAACTGCAAGTGGGCGAGACTATTTTGTTATCCGCACCAGCGGGCGATTTTGCTCTTAATAAAGCGCTGATACATCAGAATGAAATTCCGCTAGTATTGATCAGTGCAGGTGTTGGCATTACCCCTATATTAGCTATGCTAGAGGCGCAAGTAACGGCCAATCCGCAACGACCTGTTATTTGGGCATATGCTTGTCAAAATGAGCAGCATCACGGCTTTAAAGCGCAAGTCGATAACTGTTTAGCTGGCGCGCAACAAGTAGATAAAAACATCTTTTATTTCGAAAAAGGGCAGCTATTAGAGGAGAGCTATCTGGCCACGCTACCTAAGCCTGCTGATATTTATGTTTGCGGATCAATGCCCTTTATGCAAAGTATGATCAATGGTTTGACTACTCTACAACACAGCGTTGATAGTGTTCACTACGAGCCTTTTGGTCCTAAAATGAGCTTAGAGATTAACTAAAATTAGTAATCAGTGGCTTAGCTTGTAAGTTGCGGTTTTGATTGATTAACTATCATTTAAGCACGCAGAAAAGCTAGTTATATTACTGAACTATAGGCAAGGTGATATGAACCTCAAAAGTATATTGATCTTTTATTATGATACTTATCTTGCCATTATGGGCGCCAGCTATAGCCTGCACAATTGATAAACCTAGCCCTGTGCCAGCATGCCAGAGGTTATCTTTATCATGGCGATAAAAACGTTCGAATAGTTTATCAGCTTCTATTTGCGTCATCGGCTTAGCTAATTGATTGCTTATAGTTATTTTAGTCTTGGACGCTGTGCTAGTAGCAGCGACTCCGATAGTAATCACGCTGTCAGTTGCGGCGTAATAAATAGCATTGGATAGCAAGTTAGCAAATAAGCGCTGCAACAGACTTTCATCACCCAGTAGCTCTGGAAAATTACTACTCTTGATAAAAGTTATGCCTCTATCTTCTGCTATCACTTCATAATAACTGAGCAGTTTAGTGAGTAAAGTGGCCGTATTAACCTGATTTAACTGCGAGCGATAAAGCCCCTTTTGAGTCTTAGCTAGCAGTAGCATATTATTAATGAGAGCAGATAACTGATGTAAAGTGTCATGTTGATGATGCAGCTGCTCGACATATTCGCTATTGTCTCTAGGCTTACTGAGCATCACTTGGGTTTGAGTGCTCAAAGTCGCCAGTGGGGTGCGTAGCTCATGAGCAATATCATCTGAAAAGCGTGATATTGAGTCAAAATTATGTTCAAGCTTATCCATCATAGCGTTATAAGCATCAGCCAATGGTCGTAACTCACTAGGCATCTTGCTGACGGTAATTCTATCGCTGAGTTGTTCGGCGTTGATGCGCTGCATTTTATAACTAAAAGTCGCTAGCGGTGCAAAGCCTAAATGGACGCTAAAGGCGGCAACGGATACTAATAAAAAAGTAATAGCGATTAATATAAAGATCAGTTGGCGGTTGAATTGGATAAGGTATTGATGATGGACATCCATAGGCAGAGCAATCAGCGCTAAGTAGTCAGCCTGTTCAATAATAAGAGCACGATAATGATGATTATTAAACCGTAGATTAAAAGGCTGGTCAAACTGACGTTGCCATAAGTGCTGTAGGGAAGCACTATCAGCGGCACTGGTAAAGCCTGTAGGTGAGCTGCTGAGGATTTGACCACTTTTATTAGCAATGATGATCTTTACTTCATAATCAAGCTTAGGATTGGCAAGGGGCTGCTGATCTAGCTGCGGACTATTAACAGTCTGCTTAGCGAGTTCAGGGGTGCTGGGTTGCTCAAGTGCAGTAGCGCTCATACGCTGGCGTAAGTTAAAAGCAGCATGAGTCAAAGTTTCGCTATCCATTTGCTCAAAATGGCCTCTGACAGAATGCTGTATCCATATATACAAAAATATCTGCGTGATCATCACAAAGACTGTCAATAATAAGATCGTTCGCCATAGTAGTGATAAGCGTCGATCAGTAGTGAGAGGCGTCATGCTAATGAGTTTCCGTACCGGTTTCTGTAATATCGCTGCTGTCTACGGCCTCTAGCCGATAGCCCATGCCGCGAACGGTACGTATTAGCTTTATAGGATAAGCATCATCGATTTTTATTCTTAAACGTCGAATAGCAACATCTATGACGTTAGTATCGCTATCAAAGTTCATATCCCAGACTTGAGAGGCGATAACTGAGCGTGGGAGTACTTCGCCTTGATGCTCAAGAAAAAACTGTAATAGGGCAAATTCTTTCGCCGTCAAAATAATAGCTTGCTCCCCTCTATGGACGCTACGTTTAGCGATATCCATTTTTAGATCAGCAATGTGCAGGACGGTACTTTTATATTGCGCATGATTGGCGCGGCGCAATAAACTTTTTATTCTCACTAGTAGCTCAGCAAAAGCAAAAGGCTTAGTCAAATAGTCATCACCACCAATCTCGATACCTTTTATACGATCACTTAAATCGTCTTTTGCGGTCAAGAATAATACTGGAGTGCTGTTACCGGCGGCGCGATAATTGCGCACTAGCTCAAAGCCGCTAATATCAGGTAGCATCACATCCATGACTACTACCTTGAAATCCTGTGTTATCAAGGCGTGATAGCCATCGAGTCCGGTGGTTTTATGCTCAACGATAAAGCCGGCTTCGGTTAAGCCTTTTTTAATATATTCGCCAAGTGATAATTCATCTTCGACTAATAAAACTTTCATATAGCACCTGATTAAATAACTTGTGGGTAGATGACTTAGCGTTATACCACTCAATAGCGTGCTCAGAGGAGAAGATTTTTGCGTGGTAACGGTATTTTTTACCTGATGATAGAGCAAGGCGCAGCGTATTAGTAGCTAACAATCTTAACATGACAGTATTGTCATCTAAGCGTCATCTTGGGGTCAGAATCAGCATGGTAGCTTGACAGCTATTATCACCTACTAACTATGTTATATTGAAGTGCAAGGATAGTTTTATGCCAAGCTACAACCGTCTTTTTTCTGCTAAATATCGTCATTTATCTGCTCCAGTGTTGTTATTAATATTGAGCTCAACATTATTCGCTTGTGGCCAAACGGAGGCTATAGAGGCTGCTAATAGCCCTAAAGCTGATGCTGGGCAAAACCAGAAGTTAACCGCTGTCACCGCAGCAATCAGTAACCCAACATTACTAAACAACGTCTCAGCGACTGTCTATAAAGATATAGATTGTAGCTGCTGTAAGGACTGGATAGATTATGCGCAAAGCAATGGTATGAGTGCTATCGCTAAGCATCCTAAAGATTTAGCTTCATTAAAGGATCGTTATAGTGTGCCTAACGATATGCGCTCTTGCCATACTACGGTCACTACTGATGGCTATGTGTTCGAAGGTCATGTACCTGCCAAATATGTCGCAGAGTTTTTAGCCAAGCCGCCTATTCAAGCGCTGGGACTGGCTGTCCCTGGCATGCCGATGGGTAGTCCGGGTATGGAGTATGACAACCAGTTTATGCCTTATCAAGTTATGCAGATCAATAAAGATGGCAGTAGTGAAGTTTATGCCAGTATCGAAACCAGCGACCAGCAGCTTTAGTTTATTGTGCAATTCAAAACCTTTAAAAGTAAGGATAGAGTATGAAAACCAGATATCAATCACGCTTAGCGGTTATTGCTAGTATTAGTGCCGCATTGTTAGTCAGCGCTTGTCAGCCCACCTCTGAAGAAGCTGCCCCAGCAGAAGCAGTAGCTACTGAAACGACTGCAGCTACAGAGGCGCATTCAGGTCATGATATGACTAACATGGACATGACGCCAGCAGAGGGCGCGCCTATGACCGAAATGCTCAAAGACTACACGGCTGCTATGACTAGTATGAATGTAGAAATGATGAAAGGTATGGACTATAACGACCCTGATACGGCGTTCGCCCAAAGCATGCTGGGACATCATATCGGCGCTGTAGATATGGCAAAGATTGAGTTAAAGTATGGTAAAGATGAAGAGATGCGTAAGTTGGCGCAACAAATTATCGATGCGCAGCAGTCTGAGATTACTACTATGCAAACTTGGCTGGCAAGTCATCCTGACGCTACTGAACCTACCGCTGATACCAAGGCTATGCAACAAGCTTATGCCAAAGGTATGGACGCTATGCATAGTGAGATGATGACTGGTATCGCTGACCCTGTCGCTGATATAGCCTTTGCTCGGGGCATGTTACCGCATCACAATAGCGCAGTAGATATGGCTGAAGTAGAGCTTAAATATGGTAAAGATGCTGAAATGCTTAAGCTTGCGCAACAAGTCATTGATGCGCAAAAAGCTGAAATCGAGCAGATGCAAAACTGGCTCGCTAACAACAAAGCTTAGACTTTTAAGCAGCAGCTGACTATCACAACTGTGCTGTAAAAGCGGTAAGTATAAAACACATCCTCTGCCAAGCATTAGTGCTAGCAGGGGATGTTTGCTTTGAGCTATACGATATTATTTTGAGATTTTAGTAGGGTTGATTTTAAGCTGGGTGACGTCCTGCTTTATTTCTTTTCAAAGACCTCAAAGAGAAGTTTTAACTCTTGCCATATTCAACATACTGAGCTATAACCTACCTTGCGGTTTTGATTAATAGTTGTTCTCAGTAGTAGCTATTAATCGATAATAAAACCTAAAATTAGTAGCTTATGGCTTCTTTATCTTGAAAGCTATTATCCTAGATCATTCTGTTGTTCTTATAGGTTGTTAAACCATACTGGTTTAAATATTATCTCGTTTGTAGTAATAAAATCTAACCTTGATACTGTCAGATCAAAGCATTGTTATAAACCTGTCCAACGGTATTAACTTATGCTGCTGGTTTAAAGTATGAGGCTGCTTTTTGAGAGTCTCTCTAACCTCAATATATAATTGAACTTTTCGACTCACAACAGTAGAGAAGAGTTGAATAATAAACTTATTGGATAATAATGAAAACTATAGAAGTGGTTGCTGCCATTATCATTGATGAAGGGGAGTTTCTCTGTGTTCAAAGAGGTGAAAATAAGCTAGCTTATCTTTCAAGAAAATTTGAATTTCCAGGCGGAAAGTTAGAGAAGAATGAAACTTTAGAGCAAGCTTTAGCCCGTGAAATAGAAGAAGAGCTTAAACTATCAATTAGTATTGAACGCTTGTTTATGACCGTTGAGCATAGTTATCCAGACTTCAAAATTATCATGCACAGTTTTATATGCAAAACCCTTAACCGTAATTTGATCTTGACTGAGCATCTGCAAGCTGTTTGGTTGGATGTTTATAAAATTGATACTCTTGATTGGGCCGCCGCAGACATTCCTATTGTCGAGCAGCTAAAGGTGTCAATGTCATGAGTCGTGTTACCAGCAATATATATGAGGACTTAAAAAGTGCTTTGGTATCTGGCTTTATAGACCACTCGCAAGCATCGAAACATGATTTTAAGCCACAGTTGTTAGTCAACGATGGCAAAGGAAAAAAAGTTTTAACCTCAATTAACAAGCATCTGCAATCAAGCGATAAGTTTTGGTTCTCTGTTGCATTCGTCACAACTAGTGGTATTGCCTGTCTAAAACAAGAACTAATTGAGTTAGAAAAAAAACAAGTCCCAGGTCGTATATTAGTTTCACAATACCTTAACTTCACTCAACCAGAAGCTTTACGTGAGCTACTAAAATTTAAAAATATAGACGTACGAATCGCTACAGATTCTAATTTTCATGCAAAAGGCTATCTATTTAGTAACTCTGATATTCATCACCTAATCATTGGTAGTAGCAACTTAACAGCCAATGCTTTAACCATTAATAAAGAGTGGAATCTAAAAGTCAGCTCTAGTAAAAACGGTGCTTTATCTCAGCAAGCGATAAATGAGTTTAAGAGTGAGTTTAATTCTGCCCTCTTAGTAACGCCTGAATATATAGAATACTATGAGTCACTATACCGACAAGCAAAGTTGTTTTTTCAACACACTTATAGTCCATCTAGCTCTGTTACGGCAAGCACCATTAAACCCAATAAGATGCAGCAAGAAGCATTGAAAAATCTAGAAACATTACGTGATCAAGGTAAAGATAAAGCTTTACTAATCTCAGCTACTGGCACAGGAAAAACTTATCTTGCTACTTTTGATGCCCTAATTTTCGGCGCTAAACGCTTATTATTCATAGTTCATCGGGCAAATATTGCTAAGAAAGCTTTACAAACTTATCACTCTATTTTTAAAGATCAAAAAACCTTTGGCTTATATAGTGGTAAAACAGTTGAAGCTGGAAGTGATTATATATTCTCTACTATACAGACTCTTTCAAGGGACGATCATCTAGCAAAATTTGCTCCAGATGCTTTTGATTATATTGTCATCGACGAAGCTCATCGGGCCAGTGCTGCATCTTATCAAAAAGTACTAGATTACTTTAAACCGCAATTTCTTTTAGGAATGACGGCAACCCCAGAGCGTACCGATGCCGGTGACGTTTTCGAGATTTTCGATCACAATATCGCTTATGAGATTCGGCTACAAAAAGCATTGGAGATGGACATCTTAGCGCCTTTTCACTATTACGGTATTACCGATTTAAGTATCGATGATAGGTCTATAGATGATACTTCTATGTTGAATCTACTAATTAGTAAAGAGCGCGTTAAACACATTTTAAATTATATCGATCTTTATGGCTGTGATAATGGCGAAGTCCGTGGTCTCGTTTTTTGTTCTAATATTGAAGAGTGTAAGTCTCTAGCTGATATATTTAATAATCAAGGTTTACCATCTTTAGCATTAACAGGGGAAAGTTCAGAGGAGCAGCGTGATCAGGCAATAGAGCGTTTAGAGTCTTGCGATCCCTCGACTAAAATTGATTATATATTTTCTGTTGGTATCTTTAATGAAGGAATCGATATTCCCTGTATTAATCAGATTGTGATGCTACGTCCTACAGAGTCAGCGATTATATTCGTTCAACAGTTGGGGCGTGGGCTAAGAAAGGCTGAGGATAAAGAATATCTTACCGTTATCGATTTTATCGGTAACTATAAAAATAACTTTATGGTTCCTATCGCTTTATATGGTAATGACTCCTATAACAAAGATACATTGCGACGTTTAATGGCTAGTGAAAGCTGTTTTATTCCTGGCACCTCTACCGTAAGTTTCGATAAAATAGCTAAAGAGCGTATTTATGCAGCTATAGATACGGCAAACTTACAAACCAAAAAAGACTTAGTACAAGACTACAAAATGCTGAAGCAGAAATTGGGCCATGCACCCATGATGATGGATTTTGTTCGTCATGGTGCTCGCGAGCCTTTCTCATACGTAAACTATGCTAAATCATTTTATCATTTCGCTAAGGAGCAAGAAGAAACTCTAGAGCAATTGAATGAAAATGAGCTCAA
The DNA here is from genome assembly GCF_019279065.1 of Psychrobacter sp. BF1. Lineage (NCBI taxonomy): Bacteria > Pseudomonadati > Pseudomonadota > Gammaproteobacteria > Moraxellales > Moraxellaceae > Psychrobacter > Psychrobacter sp. BF1. Next base: position 600 of record NZ_JAGYWV010000003.1, on the reverse strand, counting down.
ACTACTTATTAGTTTTTCAAGAGAAATTAATAATACTAAACGTATAGAGGAGAGCTTAGTATTAAGTATGCTCCTAGCAGGAGAGGTTATTACCACTGATAAGTTAGCATCTATAATAAGGCATCAGTATGGCTATAAGATGAACTTTGATGCCGTAAATTCGGTCATTAATAACCTCAATTTGGGTTTTGTGACTGAAAAATACCAGAATAAATTAAAGTCTATAGGTGAGATTTACAATTTTAATATTGTTGAAATAAAAGAAAATAAATTTCATTGGCATCCTGATTTCTTAGCTTATTTAGCCAATGATACTTTTGTAAGGTTTCTAATAGACAGTACAGATTACGCTATTTATCAATATAATAAAGAATTCAAAATTTTAGATTTTATTGAGGGTTTTCAACTATATCGTAAGTACTCACGTAAAGATGTGTTTAGGATTTTGAATCGAAAAGTAAATCCTGTAGCTCGAGAGTTTCCCAAACTTTGTGTAACTGCTTATAATCCACTAACCGGAGAATAAGCAATGACTACTCAATCTGACCTTAAAAAACTGGCTGAGCAAATGGCTGGTAGCATGAAAAGCTTTGATGACCT